>CAIQBN010000351.1 GCA_903870065.1 uncultured beta proteobacterium
GTCCTTACGGCACTGGTCGTGAGTGCCTTTATGGCGCTGTGGATCATTCGCTCCATCACCCGACCAATCAACAAGGCCGTTGCCATATCTGCGGCCGTTGCCTCGGGAGACTTAACCATGCAGTTTCAGGCAAGCGGCACCAACGAAACGGCGCGGCTATTGATCGCCTTCAAGGAAATGCAGGATCATTTGATCAAGGTGGTCACGGACGTGCGCGATGGGTCCAATGGGGTTGCCATTGCCAGTGCGTCTATCGCCAGCGCCGACGCGGATCTGTCGTCCCGCACCGAAAGCCAGGCCAGCTCACTCGAAGAAACTGCAGCATCCATGGAAGAGTTGAGCACCACCGTTCAAAAGAACGCCGACAGCGCCCGCCAGGCCAACCAACTCGCCATGCATGCCTCAACAGTTGCAACACAGGGTGGCGAAGCGGTGGCGCAAGTGGTGCAGACGATGAAGGAAATTAATGACTCATCGCGAAAAATCTCCGACATCATCAGCGTCATCGACGGAATTGCATTCCAGACCAACATTCTCGCGCTTAACGCCGCTGTCGAAGCGGCACGCGCTGGCGAACACGGCCGGGGCTTTGCGGTGGTCGCCAGCGAGGTCCGCAGCCTTGCGGGCCGATCCGCCGAAGCAGCCAAAGAGATCAAATCGCTCATCAACGCAAGTGTGAATCGGGTGGAAGCCGGCACAGCGCAGGTCGACCGCGCGGGTTCCACGATGAATGAAGTGGTCAGCAGCATCCGTCAAGTGACCGACCTGATGGGGACCATCAGTATCGCCAGTTCAGAACAAAGCCTGGGTGTTGCCCAGGTCGGTGAAGCAGTGCGATTGATGGACCAGGTGACACAACAAAATGCCGCGTTGCTACAAGAAATGGCGAACGCCGCCATGGGCCTCAAATCAAAAGCAGAAGAATTGGTCACCGTGGTCTCGATTTTCAAACTGCGCGACACTGCGCACCCGCTTTGAAGGCTGGCGCCTGCTTAAAACCGCATCCACCCGCATTTTTTCGGCATTGCCTCCGTAAAAACGCCCCGAACTTTTCCGGCCACCGCCGGATCGCTGGTCGTCAGACCTGCAGGTGTGGCCGCAGGCTGCGCAAGATCCTGTCAAAATGAAGAAAAATCGGACCCAACAGCCATGGCAAACCACCTTTTGCGGATTCTGAGCATTTGCGTACTGTTTACCGGCGCATACCCTGTAGCGATGGCACAGTCGGCATGTCCTCCAGTCGATTGGCCGCTCCCCGCGCTCCAGAAATTGAAGTCAACGGATTGGAAAACGGACGCGGCAACACCGCCCGACGCGCTGGCACTCTCGCTGTTGCCCTGTCTTGGACATCGTGACCCTGAACTCAGAGACGGTGTTGCGTTCGAGGCCCTGAGCGCCTGGTTACGTTCCGGACAACTTGCGCTGCCAAGTAAACTTCAAATTTTCAATAGCCAGATCGCACAACTACGTCAACCCGAACCGCAAGCGGCGGCAAAGTCAAACGGCTTTGCACAAGCTTTTGCTGCCCTGATCCTGGCAGAAATTGCGCGAGCGGACCGGATTGAACCCTTTTTGCAGCCCGCTCAACGCAGTGAATTGGTGCACGCTGGAGCAGCCTACCTGATTGGTCTTGAGGACTACCGTGGATTTATTCCCGCCGAGGGCTGGCGTCACGGTGTGGCGCATGGCGCTGACTTGGCCATGCAATTGGCGCTCAACACGCGCACGGACCGCGCTCAACTGGAGCAACTGGTACTGGCTGTGCAAAGTCAGATTGCGCCACTTGGCACGCATGCCTACATTCACGGGGAAAGCCAGCGACTGGCGCGGCCGGTTTTCTTTGCCGTACGCCGCGGGCAGCTCGATGCGAATTTCTGGAACACATTTGTTGAGACGATTGCGGCGCCCGCTCCACTTGCACAATGGAGCGATGCGTTTCAATCCTTGGCTGGACTGGCCCGATTGCACAACACCAAAGCCTTTTTGCACGTTCTGTACTTTCAGGTCAACGAAGGGACCGATACCGCAGTCAAGGAACTGTTGGCTCCTAAGCTGCTAGGCGCCTTAAAGAATTTGCCTTGACCTGCCCGATCTGATCGCGGTGGCGCTCGACCTTGTCGCCAATCTGCATTATTCATCCGCCTCATTCGATGTTTTCGAAGCCGGGTCGCGAAC
>CAIQBN010000352.1 GCA_903870065.1 uncultured beta proteobacterium
CAAACTGCGCAAGCCGCGGGGCAACTGCCCCGACTGGCTGCGCTAAACCAGCAGGACTTTTTGCAGCTGCTGGTTCAGCGCAGTGTAGAAGTACAGTACAGCCAGCTAAGCTCCGAGGTGGCACGCTACTTGATGCAGGGCGAAGCTGGCATGTACGAAACCATTTTTTTCATGGGTATACGTGAAGAAGGCCGCAGCAAGCAGCGGACCGCCGACGAGCGCACGCAAAACTTTGCGACAACGGGTACCGCAATACAACAGCGGAAAATATGACACCGAATACAACACGCTGCTGAACCTCACGCTCAAGCAGCCACTGCTGCGCAACGCCGGGCGCAGTGTGACCGAGACCGACCGCCGCGTGGCGGAACTAGAACATAAAATTGCGTTACAGCAGCTTAACCAGCAAACCCTCAAAGCTGGCATTGACGGACTCAGCCTTTACTGGCAGTTGTACCGCGCCGAGGCCACGCTGGCGTTACGTCGCAGCACTTACACGAGCACGCAGGCTCTGCTTGCCGATGCCAAGGCACGCATCGAGGCTGGCAAGCTGCCGGCCAGCTCAACCCTTGAAGTACAAGGGGTCTTGCTAAATCGCCAGGCAGAGGTCATACGCAGCCAGCAGGCCCTGCGCGAAGCCCAAGGCAAGTTGGCCATTGCGCTGAACGTGACCTGGAATGAAAGCACCTCGTTGTCAACGCGGCCACGGCTGCAACCAACCAATTCAACGCTGGCTCAAGCACCTGCGACACCAGAGCCTGCCCTGGATTTGTGGCCGCCCTACCAGATTGCTCAACTAAAATTTGAACAGGCGCAGACCCGGCTCAACTATGCAAAAAACCAGATGCACCCACAGGCTGACTTTGTGCTTGGTTACAGTGGCACGGGTTACGACAACAAGGTACAGGCTGCTCGCGCTACCGCCGAGCAAAGCAGTTACCCCGACTGGTACTTTGGTGTCAATATTGAATTACCACTAAAGAACAACCAAAAAGCACAACAACAATTTCTGGCCCAGAGTACCCGCCTGACACAGGCAGAGCTGGAGCTGGTCGCCATCAAAAACTCGTTTTCTAATGACCTGGCTGTACGCCACAGCGACCTGATTCAGACGCGTACGGTGCTCATCGCCAGCCATGATGAAGTCACGTTGCGACAAACCCTTTTCGACAACGAACGGCAACGCCACCAACTCGGCGTTGGCTTACTCGGCAGCCTGATCCAAAAACAGGTTGATCTGACGGAGGCCCAGCAACGACTTTTGGAAAACCAGATTCGTTTTGAGATCGCCTTAGCCACCTGGCAATACACGCAGGGCATCCTGCTCAGCGAGCATCAGATTCAAATCGCCACCCAGGCCACCACACTTCAATAAGCTACCATGCCCATCACGGATCTGTTGCACACGCTTGTGCAGCGCACACACCGGCCGCTCTGGCTTTGCCTGGCACTGTTGCTGCCGTCGGGCGCACATGCCAAAAGTTTTTCAGGGCTGATTTATCCTGTGCACGACATCACTCTAAGTGCCGGTGTATCCGGCCTTGTGATGAAACGACTGGTGCTTCCGGGCCAAGCCGTCAAGGCCGACCAATTGCTGTTGCAATTGGATGACCGGCTGCAAAGCATCGAAAGCAACCGGCGCCGCGTCATTTTTGAAGACCAAAGCGAACTGCAGGCCACCCGCGACCGGCTGCGCATTCTTGACACGCTGCTAAACGATGCCCGCGCCGTGTTCAATAGCACCGGTTCCATCAGCAAAGACGAACTATTGCGCCTTGAAGCAGAGCAACTCGCCAGCAGAGGACGCCTAGCGCAATTGATTGAGCAAAAAAAGCGTGAGCAGCTCGACTATGAGTCAGCCGAGGGTGACCGGCTCCAACGTCACATCACGGCACCTATCAGCGGCGTGGTGACCAAGGTCACTCCTCAGGTGGGCGAATGGGTCAAGGCGGGCGATTCCCTGCTGCATCTGGTCGATACATCTGTTGCAATACTGCGTCTAGCCGTGCCACACAACCTGGCAAATGCGCTCAAAACCGGGGCGCAGCAGCTGATTCGGCTGGAATCTGGCAGCAGTGTCACCGAGGTCACCGGTCAAGTCAAGTTTGTGTCCCCAGTAGCAGACCCAGCCAGCGGCCTGGTGCAGGTCGAGGTGAGCTTCAGCAACCCCGCGCGTCGCATCAAAACCGGGATCAAAGGCACGATCGACGTCGCGCCCTGAATTCAGTCAAACCATGAACAACGCCACCGCAGCCGGCCTGCAGCCAGCCGCCGCCACACTGGATGCACGTGGCCTGATTGAGCAGTTGCAGCAACTGCGGAAAATCAGTGTTGCCGAACTCGACTGGCAACGCTACTGCATGCTGATGCGCCAACTGTGCAAAGCCAGCCACTGTGCAGTGGTGCGCCAACTGTCGGATTCCGAGAGTCTGGAACAACTCGGCCGAGCCTCTGACCTGGAC
>CAIQBN010000353.1 GCA_903870065.1 uncultured beta proteobacterium
GGCTTCGGTACGCAGCCAGGTCTGGCTCTGCCGCCCAGTCTTGTCGCTGCCAACGCGCTGGAATTCGATGTTGACGGTGGCCGCGTCCCGGCCATAGGTGGTAATCACGTTCTTCAGCACCGTGCGCGCCAGCCCCTGCGCCGGGCGCGCGGCACGGAAGGCGCAAATGGCGTCATAGCCGTACAGGTTTTCGGTCACCCCGTAGCGCAAAGTGTGCGGACTGCACCAGAACAGTTCGTCAAGCACCGCTACATCGTTGCCGACCAGCGCCGCTTCGTAGCGGTTGGATTGGGCTTCGACCTCGGCCCAGACTTCGGGGATGTTGATTTGCATAGGGGGAATCCGTGCCTAGAGGTTGACCGCGCGGGTATGAGACAGGCCCGCATGCTGCAGCGCATAGCCGGCGCGCAGGGCCAGGTCCTCACGCCATGGTGCCGCAATGATCTGCACCGCAATGGGCAGGCCGTCCGTGCCAACGGGCCACATCGGGGCCGCGACCACCGGGCAACCGGCAAACGAAATCGGTTGCGTCAACAGCCCGATGGACGGGCGCGCAGGGTGCTGGGTGCCCTGGATGCTGATCCACTCCGCGCCAATGGGCGTGGCAGACACGGGGGTGGCCGGGGCCAGCAGCACGTCCCAATGCTGGAACAGTGCGTTAACGCGGTCGCGGTAGACGCGGCGAAAGCGTTGTGCCTGCAGTACCCAGCTCGCGGGCATCAGCGCGCCGGCCAGGAAGCGGTCGACGGACAGTGGCTCAAAGTCCTCCACCCGGTCCCGCAGGTCAGCCAGATGTAGGCTGCCGCCTTCGGCTGCGGTGATGATGAATGCCGCTGCGCGCGCCAGTGCGGCGTCGGGCCACTCCACCGTGCCCCCGCTGCCCAACGCTGCGGCGGCAGTCGCCACCACCGCGCGTGCGGGATCGCTGGCGTTGTCATGGAAATACCCTCCCAGCACGCCGACCCGCAAGCCCTGCATGCCCTGAGACCAATCGCCGGTGGGCTGCACCCGGGTCGCATGGCAGCCGGGGTCCAGCGGGTCCGCGCCTTGCAGTGCGTTGTAGGCCAAGGCCAGGCTTTCCAGCGAGTCGGCCAACGGACCCAGATGGTCGATGCTGTGCACAAACGGGTAGCTGCCGCGGCGTGACAGGCGCCCAAACGTTGGTTTCAGTCCCCAGACGCCACACAAGGAGGCCGGCACGCGAATCGAACCATTGGTGTCAGACCCGAGGCTGATGCCGACCTGTCCGGCAGCTACTGCGGCGCCGCAGCCGCCCGACGAGCCGCCGGCCGTGCGCTGCAGGTCGTGCGGATTGCGGGTCGGACCATAGTGGCTGTTCTCGGTGGTGAAACCATAGGCATATTCATCCATGTTCAGCGCGCCAACCAGCACCGCACCCGCAGCGCGCATTTGCTCCACCAGAAATGCATCCTGGGCGGCGGGCGCATGTTCGCGGTTGATTTTGGAGCCGGCCAGGGTGACCTCACCCGCCACATCGAACAGGTTTTTGACCGCATAGGGCACACCTGCCAGCGCGGGCAGAATGGCGCCGCCGGCCCGCAACCTGTCGACCGCGGCGGCTTCCTTTCGCGCGCGGGCGTAACGTTTTCCGGTAAAGGCATTCACCTGCGGGTCGGTGTATTCAATGCGCGCGATGGTGGCCTCGGTGGCCTCGGCGGCACTGATATCGCCAGTCTGAATGGCGCGCGCCAACTCAAAACTCTTGAGCGCGCCTATTCCATTTGCTCCTGGTTTCATAGCATTTAAAGCTTATTTATCGAGGGCTGGAAAGGGTTTTGGCTGATAGATTTCGGCTGGCTCGTCGTGCACGGCAAGCGGCGTCGCGTCCAGCAGTTGGGCCAGGTGGGCGGCTCGTGCCAGATGGGTCGCCACCCGCAGGGCCCGCGCATCATCCAGCGTAAGCCCCTGGGCGACCGCGCTGGCCTTGACGTAGGCCAGAACTTCGGTTTCGTTCATCGCCGCACCTCCCGCTGGAAGATCTCCAGGCTCTGCTTCTTCATTTGTACAAAACTGGGTTCACTCAGCGTCTCCACCGTGCGCGGTCGGGGGTCACCGTAGCGCAGGATTTCGGCCACCCGGGTGGGGCGCTTGGTCAGCAGCAGCACTTCGTCAGCCAGGTAGACGGCCTCTTCCAGATCATGTGAGACCAGCAGCATGGTGGTGCCGGTCTGCATAAATACTTCCTGCAGCTTCTCGCGGATGAACAGCGTCATCTCGAAGTCCAGCGCCGAGAAGGGCTCGTCCAGAAACAGCACCTCCGGCTTGGGTGCCAACGCCCGCATGATGGATGCCGTCTGCTGCTGGCCGCCCGACAATTCATACGGGTAGCGGTTCAAGTCGAACTTCACGTCAAACGAGGCCACCAGCTCGGCCATGCGCCGGTCGACCTCAGTCTTGGACTTGCCTTCGAGCTTGAGCGGGTAAGCAATGTTGTCGATGGTGCGCATCCACGGGAACATGGCTTCGCGGTAGTTCTGGAACACGTAGCCGATGCGGGTGTCCTTGAGCGACTTGCCGTCAAACAAAATCTCGCCCGAGTCGATCGGTACCAGGCCAGCAATCATGTTGATCAGCGTGGACTTGCCGCAGCCGTTGGGCCCGAACACAGAGACAATCTTGTGCTTCGGAATATCGAGGTCAAAGTTCTCATACAGCGGCCAGCCGGCAAAGTATTTGGTCAGGCCACGGATAGTGATGTGGGTGCCTGCCGGGCCGGGCTTGAACACGGGTGTGGGCACATCGGCATAGACTGGGCCGTTGATTACTTCGGTCATGTCTGGCCTCCGTAGGGCCGCCCCAAGGAGGCCAGGGCCCCCTCGGGGGGCAGCGTGGTACACGTAGTGACAAGCGTGGGGGTCATCTTCCACTCCAATGCACGATACGGCGCTCGGCCACCAGAAAGAGAATGTTGAGCGCGTAGCCCAAACCACCGGCGGCCAGGATGGCGGCGTACATGGTCTTTACATTGAGCACCTGTTGCGCGTCGATGATGCGGTGGCCCAGCCCGGCGTCCGAGCCGATGAACATCTCGGCCACGATGACAATGACCAGTGCCATGGACACGGCCGACCGCAAACCGACAAAGGTGGGCTGCAGGCTCTCCCACACCAGCACGTCCCGAAAGATCTGCCAGTTGGATGCCCCCATCACCCGGGCCGCCATGACACGTTGTTTGCGCGCATTGATGACGCCATAGGCACTGTTGAAGATCACAATCAAAAAGGCACCAAAGGCGGCGATGGCCACCTTGTTGATGTCCGAGACGCCAAAGATCAGCAGAAACAGCGGAATCAGTGCCGAACTCGGTGTTGAGCGGAAGAAGTCAATGAGAAATTCGACGCTGCGATAGGCTTTCTCATTACTGCCCAGCAGCACACCCAGTGGCACGCCCACGACCGAGGCAATGACAAAGGCTTGCACCGTGCGCCAGACCGTCACAGCAAAGTCCGTCAGCAGCGGGCCGCCGAGCAGCCCGGTCACCAGCGTTGCAATCGTGGCCGAGGGCGGTGGCAGCAAGATAGCCCGAATCCAGCCCGCACGCACCACCAGGTCCCAGACAATGAACAGCGCCAGTGGGCCAATAAACGGCAACAGGCGGCCCCAGCGGATGCGCCGGGGTGCCGACGGCACCGTGTCGCCGGCAGCCCAGGGCTTGGCTTGCGCAATGGCAGCGGATTCGGACATTGCCTACCCCTTGTAGAGCATGGAGGCGACATCGAGCTTTTTCTCGAAGACGCCTTTTTCGGTGAAAAGGTCAAAGAACTTTTGAAACGCCGCGATGTCGGTCGGCTTGAACTCGTTGTAGAGCATGTAGGAGGCCAGCGGCACTTCACCGGTCAAGGGGCCTTCAATCGCGGTGTAACCCTTCAGGTATTGGCGGGCTTCGTCAGGCTTGGTGCGCACCAGATCGATGCCGCGGGCGTAGGCAGCGATGTATTTTTTGGCATCGGCCGGGTTTTTCTTGATGAATTCGGTGGTTAGCGTTGCCGAGCCACCATGCCA
>CAIQBN010000354.1 GCA_903870065.1 uncultured beta proteobacterium
ATCAGCCGCACCGCTTCGAGCTTGTTCAGCAGGTCGCCGCTGCTGGTGTTGATGTGCGACAGCCGGTTCACAACCTTGCCGCTAGTGTGCTGCACAGCGGTCATGATGGGCGCGTATTGCTCCTTGAGTGCGTGGTCGTAAGTCGACGCAATCGCATTGATACCTGGGCCAAATCCGCGTTCATCAGCAACGCAGGCAACCTGCTGGCCATCCAGAAAAACACGCGGTTTGTAGCGACGCAGCGAATCACGATAGTCGTTGCCGGACATCAGCATGGCTGTAGGTGAGGGTGCGTTCATGGTGGGTTTTCTCGAGTAGAAGAAAATAATTTTGCTACTTCAGTGCCGATAATTGTGGCAGTCGCCAACTCCGCTCAGGGACGAGGACCCGCAAACCTGCATGCAGCTAGGGTTTTTTGCGTTTGCGCAATGATTGTGACACTGCCCTCCGTAGGGCGGACGATGCGAAATGAATGTGCCACTGCAGAAAAATCGGAAAAGCGGCATCAAACGCCTGTTCAACTGGAGAAAGCCCGCGTGATGGCGGTGCCTACGCAGTCAACTCCCAGGTACAGGTACTTCCACGGACCGGCTACTTTGATGCAGGTTTCGTCAAGCCGCCGAATCTGGTCATCTGGTCATCTGGTCGTTTGCGTGTCGGCAAAGCAGTGGCCAAAGCAAGTAACACCTTGATCGCCCGGCGATGAACCGTGACTTGGCCCACGAATATACCGCGCTCCTGCATGATTTCCTCGATGAGGCGCAAGCCCAGCGGGTAGGAGACATACCAGCGCGCACAGATAGCCGTAGGCCTTTGTCTGCTTTCCGTAATCGCAACGCTCAATTGCTACGCTCTCAATCCCGCGCCGGCACAGCTCCTGCGACAAGAACCCGGATCCGCAACCGGCATCAAGGAATCGATACGCTTTCCCAACCTAGAATTGATGGCGCTCACTGTGCTCAGTGCCCCAATTCTCTTCCTCGTCGAGCTTGCAGAATTGAAAACCCTCTCTGTAGTGTGCCAGTGGCATGAAAGGTCTAATTTCCGGCCCCTCAAGCACCTTCTTACGCAGCGCTAGCCATTCGTTTGTAATCGTCACGGTCAACCCTTCAATTGTGATTGGCGATACAAAAACGCACCGCGAAGTTGCTGATATTCGACGTCGGTCAGGCCACTGTTAACTTTACACAGGACAATACAACTCTTGTCCGCCTTATTTGGCCAGTTCTTAAGGCCAACTCCGGACTCGTGATCGTCGAGTGCGACCCAATCCTGTGCGTACTTTGGATGCTGAGCAAGCCAATGGCCAATCTCCTGCGCACGCACTGTCGAGAATGCTTTGATCGTCTCCCAGTGCGGGTGCAAATGCTGCGCCACGAAACCAAGCCCAGTTGCATGGAGTGTCGCGGCCAACGCACTACGGTTCATGAATCGGGTCCAGCTTGTGGACAGGACGTAGGTAGGTTTGAATTCACTATGCAGGCATGCAAGGAAGTCCTTGCAGGACTGCTCAAATAGCGATGCCCACAGTTCAGCAAAGTCCTCCAAATGCTTCTCGCCACGTTCAACTGCGGCCAAGGCATGCATGACGTCATAGCCGCCGAATTGGCTGTTTAGGCAAAGGACGTCATCAAAATCCAGAAAGAGTACGGTCATTTCTTCCCTTCTGACAAGTCGGCACCCAGCTGTTTGCAACCCAGCACAGCCAACTTCTCCTCAATCTCAGCACGCACTGAGGGCTCGCTGATCCCTGCCCACTCATGGGTGCGCACGTACTTGTCCAGGCACCACTTGGGCCAGTGCAAGTAGTCATCATCCAGTGCGAGCCAGTCCCTGGGCTTTCTGCGAACGACGTCTCCCCAAACCTGCATGCCCCGGGGCGCATCGACGAACCAGGGCTCATACATCTGGCTATGGAATGTTGCCCCAATGACGCGCGCTCTCAATGCCGCTGGCAAACGCTTTGCCGCCTTGTCACAGCCGTAAACCCGCGCCCATGACGTGCTTAAAACGATCTTGATTTCAGGGTACGGTTGCAGCATGCTGGCCAGCAAATCGCTGTGTTGGAACAGCACATACTCTGGCGGTGCTTTTAAGTACGGCCCCTTCCTGTGATGCCACATCACATTCTCATGGTGGAGCACTCCATCGAAATCGAGGTAGAGCACCGGCTGACCAGCGCCTTTTGGAATCTTCCGAGGGAAGTCAAGACCGTTCATCAGACTTCCCAAATTCCATTGGGCTGGAAAAGTGCATTGTCAAATCCGCCGTTTCTGTGCGTGTAGCCGCGCGGGTTACAAATGACACGAGTTCCCTCGACCGTGTAGTCTTCAGCATCATGCATGTGCCCATGGATCCATAAAGCAGCCTTACCCATGAGACGACTCAAATCGGATGCGTATGCTGGAGTGAGAAAGTGGTCTTTGTAGCGTGCCGGAACCGATTTCGGGTGTGGCGCATGGTGTGTGATCACAACCGTTTTTGCAGGATCCCCCTTGGCGAGTTTTCTGGCCAGCCACTCAACCGACCCGCGGTGACGAAAAACAGTCAATTCCGGCACAAGATACTTGCCTGTTACCCAGTACATCTCAGGCATACGAGAGATCTTGATTTCCTTGTAATCGTTCATGTTGGACTTGGCGTGATACATGGCGAACCGCTTCTTCTCTTCGCCAAAGAGCTCAAAGTCAGTCCACAAGGTGCAGCCCAGAAAGCGCACACCCCCGATGTCTATTCCGTCGGCCTCCAGAAAGCACACATCGAACTTGTTTGCTGCCTCCCGCATGTCGTCCAAATGCTTCGTCCAGTGCTTTCCGTAAAACTCGTGGTTGCCCGCAACGTACACGATGGGCTTGTCCGCAAACGACTCTCTGGCCCATCGAATTCCGCGTGTACCTTCGTCAATATCACCGGCCAGAACAACAACATCGGCATCTTTGTCGGCTCGCGATCCGTCCGCCAGAGTGGGCTGGAACGAGTAGTGGTCCAGGTGCAGATCGGAATAGACGAGTAGTAGCATCTATTTTCCCGCGATGCCAGTGTTCTTGCCAAAATGGTTCGCCAGGAGCTTTGATGCGCGCTTGTTTTGTTGGTCACGAGCGCCCTTTGCTTCAATTTGAAGCTTCGATAGACCAACGATGGTTAGCTCCGTCCATTTCTCAAACTCGACCCGCAATTGATGGGTCCAAAGCAGTGTCGATCCGCGCGGAACATCGCCTACACGCAACTTGAACATGCCTTGCGTGCCACAACCAAAATCATCCTCGTAGCGGTCCTGCAACTGTCTGCCAACCAATTGGTACTCAACGGCTCTGGGTCGCCTAATTCCCATGGTCTTTTCGATCAATCGATCAGATTTAGCCTTGACCAATACCAGTTTTTCCGGAAATCGAGCAGCCAACGCCTTGATTGAAGCCTCAATCGAGGGCGCCCTGATCCACGAAAACTCGGAAATATAGATCCGCTCCAGGCCAAGCTTTAATCGCTCCAACAGCGCACCCGAATGCAATGCTTTGACCACCACATCCGTGTTCGCAATGATGGTGATTGCCACCGGATGCCACACAGGCGCGGCCCACAGCTCAACACCGGGCAACAATTCGCATTCGCTCGTTCTTGATCGGGCTCGAAAGACAGTTTCAGATACTTGAAACCAGGTGAGCAGCAGTCTGCCAAGATTGGTTCCGGCCGATGGGCGAAACAGCCACCGAGGCAGCGGCTCAATGATGCAGGCACTGTTCCTTTGCACTCCCCACATTTTGGGGACATGGGGAACCAGGCTTTTATTCTGGTTCTGCAAATTCTCAGCAACCGGCCAGATGTAACCGCAAGCCCATGGGCGTTGCCGGGCGTCTTTGTACAAACGGTAGAGGCCGTCGCTCTTGCAAAGCAAAACGACCGGGAACCTGCGCCGATAGTTTGCCTCATTGCGCACGATGCAGATCATGACTCTTTCGCCCGAGCCCAGGTACCCGAAAGCTTGCTGACTCCAGTAATTTCGATGCGACATCAGATATCAATTACCAACTGTTTCGAGAAGGTTTCGTTCTCAAAAACGAAGTCCTCGCGACTCGCCGCCATACGGCGATTGCGGATGTAACCAGCCGGGTTGGCTACCACCCGGGTGCGACCAACGGTGTAGTCAAATCCATCGTGCACATGACCATGCAGCCATAAATCAGGCGCTCTTTCGGAGAGCAAGATTTCGCTGAGGTCAGACACAAACGCCGATGACAGCGTGTCGCCACCATAGCGGCTGTGAACAGAAAGTGGATGCGGTCCATGGTGGGTCACTACAACAGTCTTGCCGGCCCAAGGCTTGGCCAGCTCAGACTCCAGCCAAGCGCGTGATTCGACATGCAAATCCAGAGCATTTTGCGCAGTGAAGGGATGGCGTCCGGTACGAATCAGTCGATGGTCGTTCAGTGCGTGTTCGGCATAGGTCATCTGTGCCGCCTGCGACAGATGGGATCGCAGCTTGTAATCCGTCCAAAGCGTGCAACCCAGAAACCGTGTTTCTCCAATGACAACCGTGTTATTTTCCAGATAATTAATACCTTTGTTTAACGCTGCAGCATCGCGTAATTTCAGCTGCATCGGTGGCATCGCGTGGTGGTAAAACTCGTGGTTTCCAGCGACAAAGATCGTCGGTATCGGATTGCCATCAGCATTGGTCCAGCCGGAGAATATTCGAAACGGATCAACGCCGTCAGCAATGTCGCCAGCCAGGATCAGTACATCCGCGCCGGGAGCAGGCTCGATGAGACGTTCACCCGGCCAATCGTGCTGCAGAAAGTCCAGGTGGAGGTCAGAGGCAAGTTGTATTTTCATTATTTAGAGGCAGATCAGGCCGTGTGCAACGTCCCAGCCGACGTTGATGTATTTCACCCAGGGAGTGTTCTCAATCCTGTTCTGGTGCAGGTGTCCGTGGTAATTGATCACCGAGGTGTTTGTATCGTGTGCTGTCACGACTGCTGGGTAGTGCGTCACCATCACCATGCGACCAAGACCGCCCTGCCAAAAAAGGAATGGCACGACCGCGTCAAACAGATCCTTCTCTCTGGCGAGTTTGCACTTGCCATCTTTTGTCAGGTCATGATTACCAGCAACCAACACCTTGTGACCAGGCAGCGACCGGATCAGCTCGACCGCATGGGTGTAATCGCCTCCTAGAGCCATATCACCAACAAAGATGATCAACTCGTCGGCGGGCACTTTGTGCAACAGACGCAGATGGGCAGCCGTCATGTCAGCAACGTTGTGAAAAGGGCGATCAGAGTAGCCAACGATGTTGGCATGTCCAAAGTGCAAGTCAGACGTCATCCAGACGCGTCTGTCATGGGCAAGCGCGTCTGTAACCCAGCTGCTGGCTTCTTCAATGTATTCCTGGTCAACAAGATTGAGCAGGCCCAAGTTGATCGCAGTCGATACACGCTGCTCTGCACTGATGGTCTTGTTGAAGATGTTTAAAGCGCCTGAGTAATTCATGACAAACGCCTCAACAGCTCAAACTCATACAGGCGCATGCGCGTGATGTCACCCGCTGCGGCGGCCTGCATCAGGTCTTCAAATTTGTTTGCGGCCGTCCAGGTTGGCCACACCACGTTGCCCACTTCCACCCCAGCGCCCAGGAGTGCTTTGGCCAGGATCACGGGTATGTGCGCTGAAATGACGCCGCCATTGTCCAGTGTTGCGACAAATTTGCCATCCACACATTCAATACTTGCGTTCATGCGTACACCTGTGCCCAATTGCCATCCTTGATCTGTTCGACCAGGAATGCTGAGTTAAAACGTTCGTTCTCCCACTCGTTGGTAAACCATCCCAGCAGGTACCCGCGCGGATTGCACATCACGCGCACGTAGCGCTTGCTGTCGCCAATGCGGTAATTGGCGCTGGTGTGTGTATGTCCATGGATCCAAAGGCCTGCCTGGCGCATCAGATCCGTATCAATGTGCGAGCCATAGGCCGCAGTGAGCGCATCGTTCGAAAACTTCACCGGGCAGGAATTCTTGTTCGGGTAATGGTGTGTGACGACCACCGTGTTGGCTGGATCCCCCTTGGGCAGATCCTGCACCAGCCAGGCCAAGCTTCGTTTGTGCCGGGCAATGGACAACTCCGTTGTCAAGCAACCGCGTACCGGGTCCGCATCGGCATGGATCGACCCGTAATCCGAGAAGTTCTGCTCTGCGTCCGCGCGCACAGCGTTTTGGTTGTGTTGTCCGAAGTAGTTGAAGTCGCTCCACAGCGTACAACCCAGGAACCGTACCCCGCCGATCTGCGCTGAGCTGTCTTCCAGAAAGTGGATGTCATGCAGGCGCGCCGTCTCTTGCAGGTCGTCCAGCGTGCGTTCCCATTCCTCGCCGTAGAACTCATGGTTGCCAGCGACATACACCACCGGTTTGCCATCGAAGCATTTGCGTGCCCAAATAACGCCATCAACGCCGGGATGGATGTCGCCAGCCAGAACGACAACATCAGCATCGCGTACAGCATCAGGATCGGGCAGAAAACCGCTGTTCTCAAGATGAAGGTCTGAATAAATGAGTAGCTTCATCACCAAGCTTTCGGGCCGTCGAAAATGACATCGCCAAGTCCGTTTTTAATGGCGCAGTAGCTAACGGCGCGGGCGTCGAAGCCAAGGCTATCGCGTACCAATGCGTACTCATCACTGCGGTCATCATGCTGGTGGCCATGAAACGCGCGGACAACGCGCAGGTCCCGTGCGAGCTGATCGATAGCGCCAAAGCCGTACGGATGGCAAGACGGTGCCTCGTGCGTCACCAAAATATCAGCGCGCAACTTGGACAAACGATCAACATCATCCGGATAGATGGCTGCAAGCAAAGACGGGTTGGGACGCTGTCCGTCGCGCCATTGGTACGGCCCACGATTCATCGTTTTTTGTTTGTTGCGAAACATCGCAGTTGCTGGTGGACTCCAGATGCGCCCCAGGAAATTGCCACCCAGGCCGGCAACTTTCACACCCGCAAGATCGACGACTTGTCCGTGCAGTGCGACTGCATCACCACAGTCATGCAGCATGGCCCAATGCTCATAGGTGTCTGCATCGTGATTTCCATGAATGAAGGCAACTCCAATCCCGGGAAAATTGCGGCGCACTGGCGCCAAGATTTCTCGAAACGGTCGATGCTCGATATCAATATCACCCAGGAAGATCAGCCAGCTCACAGGGTTTTTGGCAGCCAGCAGCGCCTGAGCGATGTGCCCGAACTCGCCGTGCACATCCCCCAAAAACCACAGGCTGCGCAATGCATCGGCGTGCGCACGACCGAATTCATGCATATCACGGTGCATGCTGTTGCTCCAGGTGGTTGCGCATGGCCATCATCATCCTGCTCATTCGTCCTGCCCCCATTCCCACATGGACTGCAGCGTGTTGTCGTGGCGTTGTTTGCTGTGTGCACTGCACAATGTCAAATAGTAGCCACCGGTCGAGTCCAAATTTCCGAACGCACCGCACATTGCGCAACGTTTTGCCGTCTCCTTTTCTGCGCTTGCGACCAATGTGCCAATTCGCTGTTGGAGAGACGACTCGCTGTGGCCCTCACCAGCTGAGGACGCATTTTTGAATGAGGCATGTCCATGCGGTGATTGGTCATCAATATGTGTTGGACCTGGACTTTGCATGTGCCAATAGAACCTGGCTGTTCCAAATTTTTCTTTAACCTGGACCCAGTGGAAACCTCGTTTGTCCTCACCGAGCAGTTCGTCGATTTCAACGCACAGCGTTGCAAAGGACTCGATCCATCCCCGAGGGACACTGATCCCGATGTTGTAGCCCTCCCACATGTACGCGTACCTGGTTCGCAGCTCTCTGGGGGTTCTCATCATCAACTCCAATCTTTAGTCAAACCGGTCGGCCCGGATCTCAAGCACAAAATCCTTCGACTCTGTAAATCTTTTCGCTACCCAAGCCGTTCTCGATCCCAAAGCTTTGGGCTCTTTCAGGTTCGGGTTTGTCCTTCGCGACATCCCGCTCTACTCCATCTGCAACGCCTGCGTCTTTGGTCGAGTCCGCGTCCAGAACTTCAGCGATCTCATCGATCAGGCACAGCACATAGGCCTCACACAGGTCCATGCGCGCGCCACGCTGCAAACGGCGACTGATGTGCTTCTTCATCTCCAGCACGAACCGGCTCTGATCACCGAGCGGTCGCGACCATCTCTGGATCTCCTTGAGCCAATCGGGCTTGCGTTTGTGATCGAGTGCGATGGTGAAGGTCGTGAGTTCGCTTGCCAGTTGCTTCCAGTGCAGGTCCACATGGCGAAGGCGCGCGCAGACGATGTCAGCCAGGTTTTGGCACTGCCAGTTTCAAACAGCATCTTGTCGACCATCATGTCGAGCAATTTGCTGTCAACACTGCTCAGTGCCTGCGAAAGCGTGGTGGAGAGCTCGGCCGTCACTTGCGCAAACGACGAGCCTTCAAGGCGGGCGTTGTGAAACAGCAAGAGGGTGCCACGGTCAACCCGGCGCTTTCCCCACTCGCCCATGGACAACAAAAAGGCAGCCGCACTGGCACATTGAAAAGTCGAGCCAACGGCCACCACCCTGCCCTGGCGGGCCCACTTCTTCATTACACGAAGCACGTATTGCAGCCCATCAACAGCGCCACCGGGGGACTCCATTAGGAGGCGGATGCGGCGGTACTGAAAATACCCAAAGAGCCGCTCGAACTGGTACTCCAGTGCCAGCGCCCCGGCTTGGCACATGGCCCCGGTGTACCGCAGGGTTGCCTCGTGCGGTCCCATTTCGGTGCAGACTACTGAAAACGCCGTGGTGTTGTCCATTTTGCTATCGTCCATTTGACTTCTTTCTCAGTTGATTGCCTGGTCAGTTCATGACAGCGCCGCACTGTGGGATGCGAGCTGGTAGCGGGTGCGGCCCCATTGGTGCCCCATGCAGTAGTAGTACTCACCCACAAGGAGTGAAGACGGTGGTCTGAAGCTCAGCACGTGCTGATCACTGCCGGGGTCGCGTGGAATAAAGGTCTTCATGGCGGCCACAGCGTGCTCATCGGTGGTTCGAAAGCACAGTTTGGTCGGCGTATTGACCAGGATTGAATCCAGCGTGTTGCTAATGCCGCCCACCGCTTTGGTCGCTGCGAGCAGCGCCGCCATGGACTGCGTTGCCAGAAAGCAATTCACCCGGTATGCCCGGCACCGATCGAGAAAGGCGTGTTCGCCGGTCTCAGGGTCATTGGAGATAAAGCGCTGGAACTCGTCGCAGAAGTAGCCAATCGGTCGCTCCATATCCTGGCGCTCCATCACGCAACGAAAGAACAAGGACTTCAAGGCGGCACCAACGAGGTCGTGGGTTGCGCTCTGACGGGGTTGAAACACCAATACGCATCCCTCCTCAATGAGGGCAGCAACGTTGGTTCTGCCGCCCTTTTTGAGATTGCGGCGCACGCTAAAGTCCATCAGATGCTCTATATCGTCGCTGCCCAGGCCATTGACCACGGTCAAGGCCCCACGAGCGTTATAGAAGAACTGGTCACTATCCTTGAGCGCCAGATAGCGTGCAAATGGCCGCTCCATCTTGATCATCCCCACACTGGAGGTGAGCACGTCATACACGTCGGCGATGTGGGTGATGTTCACGGGGTCCTCCATGCCCAGTAGCAGAAGTTTGCGCAGGGCAACCCATTGGTTGCGCTCAAGGTACTGGGCTTCACCGCTGACCAGTGCTGCCACACTCTCCAACAAGGGCAGCTGGCAGACATTTGCGAACTGCTGGTCGTCCTTGAGGAAAGACAAAATCAGCTGCTCGGCGAACATTTGCCACCTTGAATCGTCGGCATTGAAGCTTGAAGTCGCGACGAAGCTTTTGGCTTTCTCGAAGCGGTCACTTACATTCAAGCCATCGTTGTCCTGAAAGTAGTTGATCGGCTCGCACTGCCCGACCACCACCAGACGCGCAAGTTCGCCCTGAGACTTCAACTTTGCTTGGCAGTATTCGAGCAGCTCGACTTTGGGGTCGATGACGAGAACACTGGCCGTCTTCACGCCGGAGAGTCGGTAGGCCAGCATAGAAACAAGGGCTGGTTGAACATAGGACATGGTCTTGCCTGAGCCCGTTCCGCCCAAAGCCATCGAGTTGTACAAGGCGCTAGGCCGGATTTGGGTACGTTCAAAAAGGGCTGGAGTGAACTCCAGTGGGGGCTCGCTGCCATCGTAGGGAAGCGGTGCAACGGCCTTTTTTTCGTGAAGTTCGGGGCTGCGCTCATTGAAGCGGCGCGCACTGGCCACCTCAAATCCCGGCAACCGCTGGCAAGCCGTGTCAAAGATATCGAGCACGTTGTGCTCTGAAACCCTGTTGCCATAGTCAGTGGAGAAGGTCTTACTGAAGACACGGCCGCTCTCAATGGTCAGTTTTTCTGCGCTGCGGCGTAGTTTTGGTTGCTTGGGGTCGGTGCGGTCAACGCTGCTGAACCACAACTTTTCGTTTTCATCGGCTTGGATCTGGGCGTTGGTGTACACGGGCTTTTTTTCGCGCCGTTTGAAGCCGATGATGAGTTTGTCCAGCCGTGCCAATTGAATGCTGTTGAGACGTCTTAGTAATTTGCCCGCCGATTGCGATTTCTGAAGTGATTTATCTGTCATTTGTGGCTCCAGGGTTGGGGGCAAGTAGGGTTTCATGGAGGGTTGGATTGCGACCATGAAGTTAATCAGGGCGGTTTATGCGGCGGTCTCATCGCAATTAAACCGAAAGATAGCCTCATTACCTGCCCTGCTTAATTATGCCTGCAATCTTTAATTGAGACAAGTAGTAATTGCGTCTTTTTTTGCGAAATGGGAGAAAATCAGCGGATGAATATTGGGTACTTACGCTGGAGTTCAGTTGCAAAGGACGACTCTGCCCTTCAAACACAGGTGCTTGAGAATCTTGGCTGCCATAGGATCTACGCCGATGGTCCCGACACCAAGGGGGCGCAGCTCGAGGAGGCAGTGACGCAGTTGCGCTCTGGAGACACCCTTTTTGTTGTCCGCCTGGACCGCTTGGCACGCTCGATCAAAGGGGTTGTGGAATTGATAAACCAGCTCAAGTCCGATTCGGTCGACCTTGTCGTGATCGAAGACGCCATCGACACGAGAACTTCCGAGGGACGCTACTTGGTCGCTGTGATGTCCAGGCTAATGGAGATGAACAAGGCACTGAATCTTGAGCGTGTGCAGATTTCTCAAGCGATCGCCAAGGCCAAGGGGCGCACTGGAGGTCGCCCCCCTGCACTTTCGTCCGAACAGGTAAGTGAGGCCAAGAAGTTGATTAGTTCTGGAATGTCAGTGCGTTCGGTGGCAAAAGTAATCGGCTCAAACCAAGCGACTTTGTACCGACTGATTGGTGCCAAGGCTGTCGAATAGTGGATCAACGTGATCGTTTACGCAATACCTCCATCTGTGCAGTCAAGCTCTCACAAGAAATCAGCGTTGACCGACCATGGGCTTTTTGCTCACTTATTGCAACTTGTTTACACACAAGGGGTTCTATCGTTTTCAGTGCAATAAGTGGTGATAGATCTGCCAGAAAAAGTCGACGTCTTAAAAGCCTTCGATAAGTGCAAATTTCCTATCCAAACCACGTGGGACGATGTGTCCCAGGCAGCACTGCGTAAGAATTTAACTGCATACGATGTGCGTCAAATGATCTCAGCACACCCAACGGATTCCTGAAATCGAGGAGGTAAAGCTAAGACCTGCAAATTGCGTCACGGCAGTCATTGGCGTCCAGGCGCGTGGAGTCCAAAACGTTCCGCAGTTTGTAAGAACACCGATCGTTCAATGTGACTGGACGGTCTCAGGAAGCAATTCTTCAATTCATGAATTTCTCTTCAACACATCGTAACTAGTGATTGAACTGTCCTTTAATCACTTGCGATAAAAATCGCATTAAGTGATTGACTTGGGCCTTTTTAGCGGCTAGGATTGCCTCAAATAGCGGTTAAGGTTTCAAAATGGGCACTTGGATCGATGATGTAGTAAGTAGCCGGCTAAGGGAGCGTCGCGACCTTGCTACGTCTCGCGCTGCCAAGGTCGTCCAAGTTCTATCTACTCAGGGTGTCAGGGCACGCGTTGTGGGCTCGCTAATTGAAGATCGGTTTGCG
>CAIQBN010000355.1 GCA_903870065.1 uncultured beta proteobacterium
GGCCGTGACCCCGCCAAAGCCCATCAGGACCGCACCAAACAACTGGCTGCGCAAGTCATCAAAGGAAGAAAATCCCTCATCCTTCCAGCGAAAATTGCCAGAAGCAAGCGCATATATCCACGAGCCTAATGCCACGCCGACCGCCGTAGCGATTCCAAAAGTGACCTTGAGCGACTTGTCAGTCCACAGCATCAGCAATTCCAGGCTGAATGCGGTGGGGGCAACGAAACTGAAGGACTCCAGCGTTCGCGTATTGGTTGCGAAATAGACCGTTTCTAGCGTTTCCGGGTTTTCACCATAGCCGATGTGACCGGTCAGGTACCAGCCTGCCACCACCAGCAATCCCAGCACGAAAGCGCCCACGATTTGGGTCCAGTTGGCGCGAAAGCGCTTGTCCTTAAACACAAATCCCAGTAGCGCCAGCACCAAAACCGCCGAGCTGACAAGCGTGGCGGTTGGCGCACTCAGACCGGACGTCTTGCTCACCAGTGTGGGTATTGCCTGGTCGGTCCATCCCATCGTGGACAGATTGATGCTGATCGGGTCCAGATAGGAAGCACGCCACTGAGCGAACAGGCCCTTGAGCGTCATGTAGGCCGAAATGGCTACGATGATGAGTACCACCAGCGAGCGCAAATTGCCACCACCAACACGAACCAGATTTTTGTTGGCACACCCGCCTGCCAGCGTCATGCCGATACCGAACAAAGTTCCACCAAGGATTAAGGACAACCACGGCAGGTTGGGACGCTGATAAATGGTTTTTGTCAGGTCGACCCATCCAAATGTGTGTAGCAGGCTTGTTCCTGCCATGGCCACTGCAATCGTCAGTAACCACATGCGCATGCGGCCCCAGTGCTCCATGTTCACCACGTCAGAGATTGCACCCATTGTGCAGAAGTTGGTCTTGTTCGCGACGGCACCAAAAACCATGCCCAGCACCAAGCCACCCCATACCACGATCGTCGCTGGATTGATTGTGTTGTCCATGTGCCTTGCTTGCGTTTCAGTTGAATCCGGATTGTTGAAGCACCGAGGTCGCCCGTCTATTACCACAATGGATGCCCCTGCATAGCCCATATGGGTAATGGGGTTTCCCATAGGAAGAAATGGCGAAGACGTGACACAAAATCGCCCTTGTATCGGACCATTGCGTGGCTCCGACTGTTTTTTTTACTACTTTCGAGGAGACGCAAACATGGGCACACGTCGCGAGACGCTCAAGCAAAGCGCGGTGGTGGCAGGTCTGTTGTGTGCCACCGGTCTGTTCCCCCAGTACGCTCTGGCTGCGTACAACAAGGGTGCCTTTGAGGCCAAGAACTTGTCAGATTCATTCAGCGCACTGGGCGTTGGTGCACCCGTGGAGAGTAAGAGCGTCGTTATTCAGGCACCAGATATCGCAGAGAACGGCGCCGTAGTCCCGATTGGGGCGACGACCACACTATCCGGCGTGAAGCAAATTCTCTTTTTGGTCGAGAAAAACCCGACCGTTTTGATCGCTGTGTTCAACCTGAGCGACAGTGTGGACGCTGCCATTGCCACGCGAACCAAAATGGGACAGTCCTCCGATGTTTATGCCGTGGCGGTCATGAACGATGGCAAGGTGCTGTTCGCCAAAAAAGAAGTCAAAGTAACGCTGGGCGGTTGCGGCGGCTAGCCGCGGCTGGTCAAAGCGAAGCATGGGTTTCATCCGCATTTCTGGAGATAAATCAACATGGCAGAACCGATGCGCTTACGCGCCCAGGCAGCAGGTGGCAACGCCACCGTTCGGGTATTGATGAGCCACGACATGGAGACTGGTCAGCGCAAGGATGCGGCCGGCAAGTTGGTTCCCGCGTGGCACATCACGGAGGTCAGTGCAAGTCACAACGGTAAAACGGTTCTAACTGCCGAGTGGGGCACCGGCGTGGCCAAGAATCCGTTTTTGCAGTTCACCGTCAAGGGCGCCAAAGCGGGCGACAAGATTGGCGTGACGTGGAAAGACAACCATGGCGACACCCGTACCGACGAAGTGGCTGTTACTTGACGTAGTGATGACACCAAAATTGATTGGGGGTTGATCATGAAAATGATAGGGTTGGCAATCGGTTTGCTGTGTTGCAATTGGGCTGGAGGGTTGGCCTGGGCGCAAAATTCGGTTGCCCAGGGGATCGCTGAATATCGTGCCATGCTGCAAGACGGTAACCCCGCCGATCTGTTTGAAGCCCGTGGAGAGGGTCTCTGGACGCAGTCACGCGGCCCCAAAAAGGCCACACTGGAGCGATGTGATTTGGGACGCGGTCCAGGCGTAGTCAAGGGTGTTTTTGTCGAGCTGCCACGTTACTTCCCAGACACTCAGCGGGTGCAGGATCTGGAGTCGCGCCTGTTGACTTGCATGGAAACATTGCAGGGATTCAGTGCCGCCGAAATCGCCAACACGCCATTTGGGAAAGGTGAGCAAAACAACCTCACGGCGCTAACCACCTGGATTGCGGCCGAGTCCAAGGGCTTGAAGTTCAACCTCTCGCAAGTGCATGCACAGGAAAAGGCAATGTACGCGGTGGGCAAGCGTTTGTTCTTCAACCGCAGTGGTCCGCACGACTTCGCTTGTGCCACTTGCCATAGTGCCGACGGTAAGCGAATACGCCTGCAAGATTTGCCGAATTTAATGAAAAATCCAGGGGCTTCCGATGGCTTTGGGTCTTGGCCGGCCTATCGTGTCTCCAATGGGCAGATGTGGAGCATGCAGTTGCGCCTCAATGACTGTTTTCGCCAGCAACGTTTTCCGGCGCCGCTTTTTGGCAGCGATGCAACCATTGCACTAGGTGTCTATTTGGGCGTCAATGCTCTGGGTGGCGAATCGATAGCGCCCGCCATTAAACGATAGGAGCGCACAGCCGTGAGCGTCAACTTCTTCGCCCTTTTGCCGATTATTGCTGTACTACTTACCGGTTGCGCCAATGCGCCAACGGAACCTGAACTGGATGCGTTGGCAACCGAGGTCATCCGTTTGTCGTTTCGTGATCAGGGCATTGCCAAGCTGGATCGTCTGGTGCAAGAAGATGCGAATCGTGCTTGCAGCGCCGCCGATGTGGCGGGCGTACCGCTCGATGCCAAAGCCGCACAGTTGATCGAAGCCGCCAGCCTGAAGTCCGTGAAACTACCCGGCGACGGCAAATATATCGGTGACTGGAAGGAGGGCGAAAAAATTGCCCAGAGCGGGCGCGGGCTGACCTGGACCGACAGCGCCACCGAACCCAATGGCGGAAATTGCTACAACTGCCATCAGATCGGCAAGGCCGAATTGTCGTATGGCACACTGGGCCCCAGTCTTTACCAGTATGGCAAGCTGCGTGGCGTGAGTGACCTGCTCAGCCCGCAGGCGCGCGCCATAGTGGATTACACCTGGGCCAAGATCTGGAACGCCAGAGCATTTGGCGCCTGTTCCAGCATGCCGCGTTTTGGTCACAATGTCATTTTGACTGAAAGCCAGATCAGGCATGTGATGGCGTTGCTGCTTGACCCCAAGTCGCCGGTCAATCAATAGTCCGCATGCGTGCAGTCGGTCCGCCAAGTTCCAGCGCATATTAAAAGGCCGCCGGATGAATTTGAGTAAACGCGACTTCGTCCAGGTGCTTGGGGCCGGTGCTATGGCTGGTATGGCCTTGGAAACTTTTGCACAGGCATCCGTACCCGTTGCGTCCCAAGGGCTGTATGAGATACCCCGATTCGGCAATGTGTCCTTCCTGCACATGACGGACTGCCACGCGCAGCTCAAGCCGATCTACTATCGCGAACCCGATGTCAATTTGGGGCTTGGCAGCATGAAGGGCCAGTTGCCGCATTTGGTGGGCGACCATTTGCTCAAAGTCGCCGGGGTGCGCCCCGGTGGTGCACAGGCGCATGCACTGACGTATCTGGAGTTTGACAAGGCCGCACGACGCTATGGCAAAGTGGGTGGTTTTGCGCATCTCGCCACCTTGGTCAAACGCATGAAGGCGAGCCGGCCCGGCGCTTTGTTGCTTGACGGCGGCGATACCTGGCAGGGCTCGGGGACGGCGCTGTGGACGAATGGGCAGGACATGGTCGAGGCTTGCAAACTGCTAGGCGTGGATGTTATGACCGGCCACTGGGAGTTCACCCTGGGAATGCAGCGGGTGCAGGAAATTATCGAAAAGGACTTTGCGGGCAAGGTTGATTTTGTTGCTCAGAACATCAAGACCAACGACTTTGGCGACCCTGTGTTTAGCCCCTATGTCATTCGGGAAATCAACGGTGTTCCCTGCGCCATCATCGGTCAGGCGTTTCCCTACACACCAATCGCCAATCCGCGCTATATGGTGGCTGACTGGGCCTTTGGTATCCAGGACGACAACCTGCAGAAGATGGTGGACGAAGCCCGCACCAAGGGTGCCCAAGTGGTGGTGGTGCTGAGCCACAACGGTATGGATGTAGACCTGAAAATGGCCAGCCGCGTAAGTGGTGTCGACGCAATTATGGGGGGGCACACCCACGATGGGATGCCGGTGGCCACGCTGGTGTCGAATTCCGGTGGTAAGACAATCGTTACCAACGCCGGCTCCAACGCCAAGTTCCTCGGTGTTCTGGACTTTGATGTGAAGGATAAAAAGGTTACGGACTTCCGATACAAGCTGTTGCCCGTGTTTGCCAATATGCTGGAGCCTGACCCTGCAATGGAGGCTCTGATAAACCGCGTGCGTGCGCCGTACGAAACCCGACTCAATGAAAAACTGGCAGTGACCGAGGGCACGCTTTACCGCCGCGGCAACTTCAATGGCACGGGAGATCAGTTGCTGCTAGACGCAATGATGGAGGTGCAAGGGGCTGATCTGGCTTTTTCACCCGGTTTTCGCTGGGGTACTACGTTGCTGGCGGGTCAAACCATTACCCGCGAGTGGCTCATGAACATGACCGCTACCACCTATTCGTATGCGACTTTGACCGAGATGAGTGGCGCGACGATCAAGAACGTTCTTGAAGATGTGGCCGACAACTTGTTCAACCCAGACCCCTATTACCAGCAGGGCGGTGACATGGTTCGAGTCGGCGGACTGCATTACAGTTGCACTCCAGCTGCAGGTGCTGGCAAGCGAATTGACAACATGCGTTTGAGTGGCGAGCTGGTGCAGGCCGACAAAATTTACAAAGTCGCGGGCTGGGCACCGGTCGCGGAAGAGGCAAAAAATCAAGGCAATAAGCCGATCTGGGAAGTGGTGGAGACCTGGCTTCATGCAAACAGCGGACGGGTATCGGCGCGAAGATTGAACACGCCAGGTTTGGTAGGCGTGCGACCCAACCCAGGAATTGCAACTTCTTGAAAGGGGTTATCTGTGTGCAAAATTCATTTATTCAGGAGCAGTCAATGCACGGTTCTTTTCGATTCTTGCTCGCCCTCGCGGCTTCCCTGGTGCTTTGTGGCGCAGCCCTGGCGCAAGATAAGGTGGTCTACCACATTGATGATGCGACCACCCAGGCTACCAAGGGTCTGCGCAACATTCGCAACCACTTGGACGTAGCGCCTGACACTGCCATCACGGTGGTGACACACGCCAATGGTGTTGATTTTTTGCTTGAAGGTGCCAAAGACGCCAAGGATGCGAATATTGACTATGGGGCACTGGTGGGAGCGCTCAGGTCGCGCGGGGTAATTTTTGAAGTGTGTGAAATCACCCTGAAAAATCGCAAGCTGAAGAAAGAGCAGTTCAGTCTGGACGCGGCCTTCACACCTTCGGGTGTAGTGCGCATCGGACAACTCCAAAGTCGGGAAAAGTTTGCCTATATCAAGCCCTGACGATAACAATCGGTTTAACGACCCTTGGCGCATGCCTGCTCGGCTGATCAAGCTGCTGCTGGTTTGCGGAACTAATTTCGGACTCGCGGCACTGTGCCTGTTAGGCACTTCAAGTGGAGCGTTTGGCAATGAGGCGTCGCAACCATTCGCGCTCCCGGAGTTGCGCCCCACGCAGGTTGCTGCTGGCGCGTGGTATGTGCAAGGTCTGCCTGAGTTAGGGTCTTCAGCCAACCAGAACTTCATCTCCAACGCGGGATTTGTCGTGACGCCGCAGGGGGTGGTGGTGATTGATGCCCTGGGTTCCCCGGCCCTGGCGCGGCGACTATTGACGCAAATCCGTTTGATCACGCCTCAACCCGTTACCCATGTCATCGTGACCCACTATCACGCGGACCACATTTACGGCCTGCAAACCTTCAAAGCCGCAGGCGCCAGAATCATTGCGCACCGGGCAGCTCTGGAATACCTGAACTCCGACACAGCGCGACTGCGGATGGCCTCCTCGCGCAAAGATATTGCACCGTGGATCAATCAAGAGACCCGGCTATTGGAGGCGGATCAGTGGCTGACGGGTGAGCACACGCTCAATGTGGGTGGGGTCTGGTTTGAGATAAAGCCCATGGGTCCGTCCCACACCCCCGAAGATCTGGTGGTGTACGTACCACAGAAGAAACTTCTGTTTGCTGGTGACCTGGTCTTTCGCAACCGTGTGCCCTTCGTGGGGCAGGCCGACAGCGGCCGCTGGATCAATGCGCTTGACAGCCTGCTGACCATGGATGCCGAAACCATCGTGCCCGGACATGGGGCGGCTTCAGTTCAGGTCCGTGCCGATCTGCAGCTCACACGCGACTACCTTGCCCATTTGCGATTCACGATGGGTCCTGCCGCGAAAAACATGGAGCCGTTTGAGCAGGCCTACTTGGCCGCTGACTGGAGCCGCTTTGAGTCGGTGCCAATGTTCCGATTGACCAATCGCATGAATGCCTACAACACCTATCTGCTCATGGAACGCGAGTCACCGTGAGTCCGCGCAGACCGTCTTTTACCGGTGTTTTCGGGTTGTCTCGGCGTGACTTTTTGAGGGCGGCTGCGCTGTGGTGTGTGAGTCACCGGACATGGGCAGAATCGCCCAAATTGCCGCTCGCCCGCGCCTTGCGGGATGAACTGACTTTGGCGCTCAAAAGGGCTAATCCGCTGGTGGTGCTGGTGAGCCTGGAGGGCTGCCCGTTTTGCAAGGTGACGCGGGAGCACTATCTGGTGCCATTGCGCGAACAGATCGGTTTGCA
>CAIQBN010000356.1 GCA_903870065.1 uncultured beta proteobacterium
CGCGTCGCTGTAATTCAGTGCACTTCGGTAATGGGTACGAATCAGGAAGAATCGCACGGTCTCGGCATCGTATTGCCGCAAGACTTCGCGAATGGTAAAAAAGTTGCCAAGCGACTTGGACATTTTTTCATTGTCGACCCGCACAAATCCGTTATGTACCCAAAAATTCGCAAGTGGCTTGCCGGTTGCGCCTTCGCTTTGCGCGATTTCGTTTTCATGATGCGGAAATTGCAGATCCGCACCACCGCCATGAATATCAAAGGTCTCACCCAAGGTCATACAACTCATCGCCGAGCATTCAATGTGCCAACCAGGGCGACCTTTGCCAAACGGGAACCCCAATGCCGCACTATCCCACTTTGCGTCTTCGGGCTCACTTTCCTTGGCAGATTTCCAGAGTACAAAGTCCAGCGGATCTTCCTTGCCGTCCTGTACAGCCACCCGTTCGCCGGCGCGTAATTCGTCCACGGACTTCCCAGACAATTTACCGTATCCAGCAAACTTTCGTACTGAAAAATTCACATCCCCGTTGCTGGCCATATAGGCCAATCCCTTGCGCTCCAAGGTGCCAATAAGACGCAACATATCGGGCACAAATTCGGTTGCCCGGGGCTCCAAGGTCGGCGCTTCGATAGCCAACGCGCCTATGTCATGGTGCATCGCAGCGATCATCTCATCGGTTAAAGCCCGAATGGTGATTCCGCGCTCCACGGCGCGCCGGATGATCTTGTCGTCGATGTCAGTGATATTTCTGACATAAGTCACTTTCAATCCACTTGCCTTAAGCCAACGCTGCACGATGTCAAACGCCATCATCATGCGTGCGTGACCAATATGGCATAAATCGTAGATGGTCATTCCGCAGACATACATGCGAACATGCCCGGGTTCGATCGGGGTAAACGGCTCCATACCGCGCGACAGCGTGTTGTAAATGCGCAAACTCATGGGTAATTGTGTGCCGCTGCACAGGACGTGGGCTCCAGGCAGCGGGTCAGCTCGTACGGGTCTCTTAAGGGTAAGTCTCGGTGTTGGGTCCAAGGGGGCCTCCACCCCCTCAGCTACAATTCAACGCAGTATAAAGCCCCTTCCAGAGGGCACAACCACTGCTTGGGATTCTGAAAGCTTTATGACGCACCGCCGCTCACCATTCACTCGACCGCTGCAGCTTTTATCGCTCGCGGCCGCCATGATTTTTTCCCTTGCACATGCTGACGAATACTCGGACGTCTCGCAGTTGGTACGTGCCGGAAAGTTACCGGAAGCACTGACCAAGGCTGATCAGCATTTGGCCGCCAAGCCACGCGACCCACAAATGCGGTTTTTGAAAGGAGTTATTCAACGTGACTCCGGAAAAACAACGGATGCAATCGCCACCTTTACCCGTTTGACTGAAGATTTTCCGGAGCTTCCGGAACCCTACAACAACCTCGCGGTTCTCTACGCTGGTCAGAGCCAGTTCGACAAAGCGCGCACCGCTCTGGAAATGGCAATTCGGACCAATCCGAGCTACGCCACAGCCCATGAGAACCTGGGTGATGTCTATGCCAAATTGGCCAGCCAAGCCTATAACAAGGCACTGCAACTCGATGCATCGAACGCAGGCGTTGCCCCCAAACTGGCCTTAATCCGCGAGTTGTTCAGTCCAACCGGTGCAAAGAATCAGCGCCCGACCCTACCCAGCGCAGCGACCCCGGTCGCGACGGCAAAGCCAACTCCTGCCCTGCCAGGGCCGGTTGCAGGCAAACCCCCAGCTGCGGCGATTGCGCCCCCTGCCACGTCAACGCCGACAGCAGCTATTGGCCAGGCTACTCCCTCCGTTTCAACCGCTTCAGCGCCGTCCGGCTCCACCGTGGCGCCTGCGGCGGCACAATCAGCACCGCCAGCCAACGCGAATTCCGCAGGTGGCAGCAATCCAAAAGATGCAGAGGCTGCGGTGCAGGCCTGGGCGAAAGCCTGGGCTGCGCGCGACGTCAAGGCCTACCTGGCATCCTATGGCAAAGATTTCAATCCCCCTGGCTCAATGAGCCGAGCCAACTGGGAAGAAGAGCGACGCGCCCGGATCGCCAGCAAGTCAAAAATCACAATCAAGCTAGACAATTTGGCAGTAACGGTTTCGGGCAATGCCGCCGTGGCAAAGTTCCGCCAAGACTACAAGGCAAATGGCCTGTCTGTTTCGAGCCGTAAGACTTTAGACCTGGTTCGTGTCGGTGACCGCTGGCTGATTGTCAAAGAGTCAACAGGCGCATGATTTTTGGCGTCTGAGATGGTCAGATCGGCGCTCGGTCTTGTTGTGCTGTCCCTTGTCGTCTCGGGCAGTGGGTTGTCCTATGCGGCTCAGCCCAAACGCACCGACAAGGCAAAACCTGCAAGAGCCGACGCGCCTTCAGTCAAGGACACCGACGGCATTGCTGAAGCCCGTTTGATCGAAATCTACCAACTTGTTGGCAAGGCGCAAAACCGCGAGGCGCTCGCCAAGGCCGACCAACTGGTGGCAGACTTCCCGCACTTCCAGTTGGCTCAATTGGTACATGGTGACTTGCTGGCGGCGCAAACGCGCCCGCTAAAGGCGTTTGGTGACATTCCTGTCACCATGACAAACGATTCCAGCACTGCGCTATCCGAATTGCGCGAAGAGTCCGTGCGCCGCGTCAAGGCTCTGCGCGAACGACCGCTGGCTGGCACCATTCCGTCCCAGTTTTCGGCCTTGTCACAAAAGTCCCGTCATGCCATTGCGGTCGATGCTTCTCGCTCACGACTCTACCTTTTTGAAAATACCCCGACCGGACTCAACCTGATTGCCGACTATTACGTCTCGGTGGGAAAAGCGGGAACGGCCAAGAATACCGAAGGCGACCAGAGAACCCCCTTGGGGGTGTACTACATCACGAGCAACCTGGACCCCAAGTCGCTTAAAGACTTTTATGGATCAGGGGCATTGCCAATAAGTTACCCCAACGTCTTGGACAACAAGCGCGGAAAGACCGGCAGCGGAATCTGGCTTCATGGCACCCCGCCTGGTCAATTTTCCCGCCCGCCGCAGGCCACCGATGGCTGTGTGGTGTTGGCCAACCCTGACCTGCAGCACATTATTCGCACTGTCGAAGTCCGCACCACACCGGTTGTCATCGCATCGCAGTTAAAGTGGGTTGCGCCGCACAGCACGCGAGCTGATAGCAAACCTTTCGAAGATGCGCTTCACGGTTGGCGCAACGCCAAAACGTCAGGCAATTTGCAGCAAGTCCTGACCTACTACACGCCCGACTTCAATAGCAACGGCAAGACATTGACACAATGGACGCCAACTTTAAAAACCGAACTCGACCAAACCCATGGCCGCACGATACAGCTCAAGGATGTATCCTACCTGCGCTGGACCGACGCCGCCGATACCATGGTGGTTACTTTTGGTGAAGTGGCCGATGGCACGCGGGTGGGCTGGACCAAACGACAGTACTGGATCCGCCAGGAGAATCAGTGGAAAATTTTTTTTGAGGGAGTAATTTGATGACGATGCAATGGATGACCTGGACACGACGTGCCGCAACAGTGTGCCTGGTCGCGACTCTTTTACCGACAGCAACAATCGCGCAGTCCGCGCCGCAGGTTTTGTTTCAGACCAGCCTGGGCGACTTTACCGTCGAGGTGTACCCCGACAAGGCGCCAAAGACCGTGGAAAATTTTCTGCGGTATGTGAAGGACAAACAGTACGAAGGTACGATATTTCATCGCGTGATCCCGAACTTCATGGTTCAAGGCGGTGGATACACCGTCAAATACGATGAAAAAATTGCACGCCCTCCGGTTCCTCTGGAGGCGCTCAACGGTCTTAAACATGAAGTCGGCACGATTGCGATGGCACGCACCAACGACCCCAATTCCGCACGTGCCCAGTTCTTCGTGAACATCAAGGACAATCCATTCCTGAATGCAAAAGGGCCTTCCGATGGTTACACGGTCTTTGGACGCGTGATCTCGGGTATGGAGACGATCCAGAAAATCAAGGACGTTCCAACCGGGCCCGGTGGGCCATTTCCGTCAGACGCACCCAAGACTCCCATTGTTATCAACTCAGCCTCCTTAGTGAAGTAAATTATGAGCAACCCGCAAGTCGAACTCCACGTCAAAAACTATGGCGTCGTTACCCTCGAACTCGATCAGGACAAGGCACCCCAATCGGTGACCAATTTTTTATCGTATGTCAACAAAGGCCACTACAACAACACCATATTTCACCGCGTCATTCCGGGTTTTATGGTGCAAGGCGGCGGCATGGAGCCAGGCATGACACAAAAGCCATGTGACGCCCCAATCCAGAATGAGGCCAATAACGGCCTGCAAAACAACAACTACACGGTGGCAATGGCTCGCACCGGCGATCCTCACTCCGCCACTGCACAGTTTTTCATCAACGTCTCGGACAATGCTTTCCTCAACCACACGGCGCCGAGTTCACAGGGTTGGGGTTATGCCGTGTTTGGCAAGGTTGTTTCTGGAACGGATGTGGTGGACAAGATCAAGGCCGTTGCGACTGGCAGGAAGGGTTTTCACGATGACGTGCCCAAAGAAGATGTCGTGATTGAAAAGGCAGTTGCGCTGTAAGGCAGGCTTGACAAAGGGTGCAAATCACCGCGCCACCGCAATGGCAGTGCATTGATTTCATCTCGGATGTCCACCTGCAGCCATCTGAGTCCCTGACTTTTGAAACCTGGCGTAGTTACCTGTGCAATACCCAGGCCGATGCTGTTTTCATTTTGGGCGATCTGTTCGAAGTCTGGGTTGGTGACGACGCGTTAAACGACACTGCCGGTTTTGAACAACTGTGTGCGCAAACGTTGGCTGCCGCCGGCGGGCGTCTGGCCCTGCATATCATGCACGGCAATCGTGATTTCTTGATGGGCAGCGCACTGATGTCAGCCTGCAACGCAACATTACTGTCAGACCCTTGCGTGCTCGACTTTGCGGGGCACTGTTGGCTGCTTAGTCATGGTGACTCGTGGTGCCTGGGCGACACCGAATACATGCAATTTCGCAAACGCGTACGAAGCGCGGCCTGGCAAGGGGCATTTTTGGACCAACCCCTGGCCACGAGAACGGAAGCCGCCCGATTGATACGCGAACAAAGTGAGGCACGCAAACGCATTCACCCCGGGGTATATGCCGACGTCGACACCGAAACCAGTGTCAGATTTATGGAATCATTGGGCGCACAGCACTTGATTCATGGCCATACGCATCGCCCTGCCCGTCATCCCTTGGTGGGGCAATCGGAGCGTCTTGTTCTGAGCGATTGGGACATGCGAGCCATTCCGGCGCGAGCGGAAGTTCTCCGATTGCGGCGCTCTGTGGACACCGCCAGCACATCATTCACGTTGGAACGCATTCCACCGGGCATGGCCGCGCCACAGCGCGTTGCGCTTACTCCCACGCCTGCGGGTTGACCGAATCAATTTGCCAAGGGTCCAAAAATTGGTGCGCATAGCGCAAGTACACGCCCTCTTTGACAAATATGTCGAACAGGTCGGGATCGATATGCCCACCTGTACGAAACTTGTGCATGATGCCCATGGCCTGGGACAGTTTCATGCCCTGCTTGTAGGGGCGGTCGCGCGCGGTAAGAGCCTCGAAGATATCTGCAATGCCCATCACCCTAGCCTGAACTGACATCTGCTCGCGGGTCAAGCCTTTCGGGTAGCCTTTTCCATCCATGCGCTCATGGTGCCCACCAGCATATTCCGGCACATTTTTCAGATGTTTTGGCCATGGCAATTGTTCAAGCATTTTGATCGTTGCCACGATATGGTTGTTAATTACTTCACGCTCGTTCGATGTCAGGGTGCCGCCACGAATGGTCAGGTTTTCGACCTCATCGGTGGTCAGCAGTTCAGATTCAAGACCGTTCACATTGCGCCAAATATGCTGTTGGCCGATATCACGCACGCGCTGCAGGTCTGCGTCTTTCATAGACTCCGCTCCCTGGTTGACGTGGCGCAAGAACGCCCGATCCGCATCAAGCGCATCGATACTTTCCCGACATTGCGCCAACAACTTGGCCTCAGCCGCAGCGTCCTTCTGATCCCGTAGCGCCAATTGCGCGCGCAGGGTAGAAATTTCTTCATCCCGTTTGACCACTTCAAATCGGGTGTCAATCAAATCAATGCGGTCAAACAGGGTTTGCAGCTTGGAGGCCTTGTCAACCACATGCACCGGCGTGGTCACTTTGCCGCAATCATGCAAAAGACCTGCAATTTTTAGTTCGTACCGATCGCGGTCATCCATGGAAAACGCCGCCAGCGGACCCTCGCTGTGCGCATTAACAGCTTCCGCCAACATCATGGTCAGCGCTGGCACACGCTGGCAATGTCCACCTGTGTAATGTGACTTTTCATCGATCGCCAAATTGATCAGGTTAATAAACGATTCAAACAATGCCTCCAATTGCGACATCAAATTGCGGTTGGTAATGGCGATGGCTGCTTGCGACGCCAGCGACTCGGCCAGACTCTGGTCCGCACTCGAAAACGACACTACGCCGCCCGACAATTTTCGCTTTGCATTGATGAGTTGCAGCACACCGATAACATCACCCTCATGATCCTTCATGGGTACCGCAAGAAAGGACTGAGACCGGTATCCTGTACGGGCGTCAAATTGACGGGTTCCGGAGAAATCAAAGTTGGGCTCGGTATAGGCATCAGCGATGTTGACTGTCTGGGCGTGAATGGCGGCGTAAGCCGCGACCAGTGAGTCATTGGGTTGCCCCTTGTCATCGTGCAGCGGCAAATTGGGGAAGTCGATCGCCTTGCCGGACGTTCCGCCCATTGCAATTTTGAGCGAGTCGGTCTTGATGATTTCGAACCGAAGGGCCTGCCGGTCTTCAGTCACCCGGTACAAAGTTCCGCCATCGGCATGGGTAATGGTCTTGGCTGCCACCAGAATGCTTTCCAGCAAACGGTTGATGTCGCGCTCTTTGGACAGCGCGGCGCCAACGGCATTCAGTTGTTCCAGCCTACGCAGCAAGTCTTCGATGGAATCCACAGATTTCCCTTTTGAACATGATTACGCACCCGACAATTCGGGCAGACCATTCTTCCACAATCGCTCCGAATGGGTACCAGCAAGGCTATTTCTTCAGCAACACCTTCAAAACGCCCTGCACGCGCCGTGCCACTGTGGGGTCGAAGGCGCCAGCAAACACCGCCGCACTGTCCTGCACCCAGGTTTGAGCAGGTGGCGGATCGTTGCGCCGGGTTAACAGCTGCAGTTGCAAACCGCGCCGAGCGTCCAGATCTTCAGCCGGAGTAGGCAGCTCCGCAGCCATCTCCAATCGCAATAACGAGACCTTAGGGTCAGCCCCCTTGGCGCCGCCGCCAGCTTCGACTCCGAGCGCCTGCACCCAGGCCGCGCGTGTTGCAGTTGCTGCACGACTCCCCAGGTCCTGCGCCGATGGCACCAAGCTGGCGTCGCGTTTTTCCCACGCAGTAAGCAATTGGGTCAATGCCTCACCGTGGGCCTGCATGGCCAGCTTTTTAAGTGCGGATTGGGCATGCTCCAGAGCATCACGCTGGGCCCGAAAGGCTGCATCTCCAAGGCGCGGTGCGTCGTACCGGGTATCCGGCCGTGCAAAATCACGCCCACCTGCATGCGGCATGCCCCGGTCTGTTGGCCGCTGAAAAGCTGGCGCGCCCGGTTTTGAATCACGATCCCGGGGACCGCGAGCACCATCTTTTCGATCGCCAAACTTGCCTGGGCGACCCGCGGCGAAGGCGGGAACATCCCTTTTAGTACCTGGTCGGTCATCACCGCGTGCAGCGACAACGCGCTTGGGCACTACCTTGGCAAGCGCTTCAGGCTCCACCACCGCTTCAGCGGCGACCGATGCGGCTACGTGGTCATCCGGCACGCCTTCGTTTGCTACAACTTCAGTAGCAACCTTACCAGCATCCGCGAGGGCTGATGGCGTATTATCATCTACATCACTGCCCTGCACCACCGCCTGGGCATCGCTTTCCTGCGACCCGGCAGACTTGACATCGGCTTGGGCCTGAGCCTGACCTTGCAGCGCAGCCTCCAAGGCGGCCATGGCAGAGCGAATGGCTTGCGCGTCGCCGCTGGCGTTCGCGGAGTCCAGTACCTTGGCTGCCTGCAGAACCATGCGGTCACGCGCGCCCAAAGCGGCCTCAGCCTTTTCTCTGTCAACCGTCTTGCGGTTGAACGCGTCGTCAATCGGTTTGCGGAATGCATCCCACAGTTTCTGCTCATGGCGGCGATCCATCGGCACGCGATGTGCCTGGGCCTGCCACCGTTGCTGCAGGCCCTTGACCGCGTCAATCCGAAGCTCGGCTGCCGCGCCCAAAACCTTGGCTTCTTCAATCATGGCATGGCGCAATGCCAAGCTCTCTGCCTGCAGGGACTCCAGCGGCTCTGCGGCATGCGCAATGGCTGCTTTCCATAGAGGCTGCAACTCGGCAAAAGCCTTCTCGCCCAAGTGTCCGGCATCGCGCCACCGGTCACCAAATTGATGCAGTATCCGGTTGAAACCTTTCCAGTCGTCATCCAGCGCAGTCCGATTGGCAGCAGCCCAAGCGTTCACCTCTTCGATCAAGGCCAGACGTTGCGCCTTGTGCTCAGCAGACTCTGCGCGGACCTTGTCCAGCCAAGCCTCCACAACTTTATGTGCCTCGTTACAGGCTTCGTCAAACCGCTTCCACATTGCGTGGTTGGGTGCTCCGCCCTGATCAGTCTGCTTCCATTGTTCACGCAAGGCGCGCAAGGTTTCCTGCATCTTGCGTCCACCGATTGCTTGTCCCTCGGGGCGTTTGAGCAATCCTTCAGCCTGATCAACCAAGGTTTCCCGCAGTTGATCCGCGCGCCAACGCTGCCAGCCCTCCAGCTCGCCCGCAGCTGCGAGTGCCGCATGGGCCTGATTTTCCAGCTTGTCATCAATCACCCTGCCGAACTCTTTCAGCGCGTGGCGCAAGGCGTTGGCGGCACCAGCACTGGCTTTGCCGTGACCCTCCGCAATCTCCAACTCCAGCGTCGTCAAAACTTCCCGCACCGTCGCGCTGGCCTGGGCGCGCACCTGGGGGTCAATCTTTGGCTTGGGTTGCTTCGGGGGGGCCTCGGCAGGCACGCCGCGTGCGGCACGCAATTCATCAGCCCACACCGGCACAGGGGGTAAGGGTGCAGCGGCATCGACAGCGGCCGCCACCGCAAGTGACAGAGCGCCCTGGAACGCATCCCACACCACCAGAAGTTGACCTTTAGAGGCTTCCAGCAAGGTCGGAAATTTCACGTCAACACTGGGCCAACTGGCATCGGCCACCAGTTGAGCCGCTTGCGACTGCCACTGGTCAACATCCACGCGCAATGCATCAAGCGCCGCTTGTGCATCGTGCCAGGATTTGGTCGACAGCACCTCGATGCGTTGCGCCAACAGCACAGCCGCTTCACGCTGAACCTGCACCCGGCGCTGCAGGTCTTCAATGACCCGAACGCGCTCGGCCAACTGCGTCTTCAGTGCGGCCAAAGGCTCTCGGCTCAGCGGTGCGCCGGCCTTGGCTGCATCGCGCTGCCACGCTAAGGCATCGGCAATATTGAGCTTGACCATATCCAAAAGCAACTGCGCCTTGGTTGCCCACTCCGCGGCTACTGCTTCCTGGTTTTTGATGCGGCGAGCCTCATCAATCTTCTCGCGCACTAGCTTGGCCGCGCCCTTGTCTTTGACGCTGAGCTCTTTGAACACATCGGCGAGTTGGTCCGGCGCAGGACTGCCCAGCAGCCACTCCCGCACGCGTGCGGCGCGCTCACCTGAAGTGGGTGCGGTAAACGCTCCCCCGGTCAGATTGTCTAGATGGGCAATATCGTTGTTTTTGGCTGTAGATGGCGACGTCACGGTGGGCTCAGAGGTGGGTTGAAGTAGTTCTGCAAAAGACGTATTTTCGCCGCTAAATGGAAAGCGTCCTTTGGAATTTATCCGGTCACCCTGCGCCCCGCCCCCTCACAACCATTTTCCAGCGCAATCAACAACCAAAAAATGGCTGCAGCCCTCGTGGAATATACACTACACGCTATCACAACTGTAGCAACACTTTAATCAGCCTGCAACCGCGGCAATATGATCATGCCGGCATAGCACTTGCAGCGACCCGGTAGGCCATGGCCAGCAATCGACCAATACTCATATAGATAGAGGCGCACACAATTCAGCCATAGACCAGACAACAAAGCCCGGCGCCAAACCTCAACGGTCCAGACACCGGGCTCGACGGCTGACCAAAGGTCTATGCCGTCAGGGACGACGTTGGCAAAGATTGACGTTTGCCAACATACAAGAAGCAATAGATTGCCTCCACAAGTTCCCGGGGCCGCTTTATCACAACTGCCATTGCGGCACGGACTGGCTACTGCCGGAACTAAACCTGAATCAACAGGCAATGCAAGTCTAGACATCGATTTACGCGACTTCAAATAGGACTTTCAATCTGTTGTCACGTCACGATTGAAAATTTTTTTATCCTCACCAACTGTGCAGAGACCCGCACGGAGCCTGGTTTTCTTCAATTCATAGGATATAAATAGAATAACAAACCTATTTAATATAGTTGACTTGACATATCCAGCACCCTAAAATCCGCCCATTCCTGGTTCCACTAGGGATAAACCCGTAACCGCTGCCGAACCCGGCATATTCAAATCGCTGCACATGTCGAATCGACGCCGCAGGATATTGATAGCGTACCAACCCAAACGAGGCGTCGAACGTCACCGCACTGCTAGCAGCGCATGACCTCAGGCCCCGCCTAAGAAGGAAGAGCTATGACAGCGACCGAAAAATTCGCCAAGGGACTGGCAACTTTTGCCAGTGATATCGCCCAAGGTTTCTTTGAAATCACACACAACGGTTTTGCCCTACTGGGTTTGGCCGTCATGTTTGCCGCAATCACGCTGACCGCAAGGCCAGAAATCCGCCAGGCAGGAGAAGTTCAGCTGATGAGCTGGCTTCAAACCCGCCAACAGGCCATCACCGGTCTGTCAACCGACGTAGACGCAATTGACCGCGCAACAGCAACCAATCCACAAAGCCTGCCTAAGCAGCAAGCGGCCGTGGCCTACTGGCTGAGCAAGAAGTACAACGTGGCTCCGGAACCCGTCAGCGCATTAGTCGCTGAGGCGTTCGAAAGCGGTACCCGTGCCAAACTTGATCCCACCTTGATTCTGGCGATTATGGCCATTGAGTCAGGCTTTAACCCGTTTGCACAGAGCGCCATGGGGGCACAAGGGTTGATGCAGGTCATGACAAAAATCCATAGCGAAAAGTACGAAAATTTCGGCGGCAAGCTCGCAGCCTTCGACCCGATTTCCAACTTGCGAGTCGGCATCAAGGTATTGCAAGAGTGTGTGTCGCGTGCAGGTTCGGTAGAGGGTGGCCTCAAACTCTACGTCGGTGCTGGCAATCTTGAAGACGACGGTGGTTATGCCGCCAAGGTTTTGGCCGAGCACAACCGGTTGCAATTGGTTTCTGCAGGGCGCAATGTTCCATTGACAGCACCGCAGATCATGCCTGTCAACCATCCTGCTCTTCCCAAGCAACCCAGCGCGGACTCGGAAAGCAATTTCAGCTCATAGTGGGGGGCGCGTAAGGCACCTCGGGTAAACTCGGCGGCGCACGCGACTGGCGATAGGCGCCCGACCACTCCGGTTCGGGGAGCCGACGTGGGACCACCACGGGGAAGCGTGCCGCAGCGCCTGAATTGGTGGCTGCGTTCAGCCGTTCGCCTGGGCAGCCCTTGTTTCATTGCGTTTCACTCTGCAAATGAACAAGGTTCATTGTCTTAAAGGACTGCCATGTACCACCGCAATATTCTCGTTGAGCAAACCGACCCCGAACTGTGGGCCGCAATTCAGGCCGAAAACGCGCGCCAAGAACACCACATTGAG
>CAIQBN010000357.1 GCA_903870065.1 uncultured beta proteobacterium
ACGTGGCCCTGGATGTACAGGCAATCGCCACCGTGGCCCTCGCTCTCCGCGTGCCAAAAGTGATTGAAGCCGGCACCGAACAAACTAGCCAGTGAGGCGAATGAACCGATGTGGCCACCCAGATCACCACCGTCTACCGGGTGATGGCGGTTGGCCTTGACCACCATGGCCATGGCATTCCAGCGCATGTAAGCGCGCAGGCGCTCTTCGATTTCCAGATTGCCGGGAGAGCGCTCTTCTTGCTCCGGGGTGATGGTATTGACATACGCCGTGGTCGCAGAGAACGGCATGTCGATGCTCTTCTGACGGGCATGACCGAGCAGTTGCTCCAATAGAAAGTGGGCGCGCTCGGGGCCCTCGCTTTCAATGACGGCGGACAGGGCGTCCATCCATTCACGGGTTTCCTGGCTGTCCAGGTCAAGGGGTTGGGCGCTCGCCGCGCCGGATGGAACTGCTGACATGTTGTCTCCTGGTAGTTTTGAAGCAATTTAATACGGTCCGGCAATTTTCACACAACTATTTTAAAATTTCAAGCTGTGCTTTTTGATTTTATATAGTGAAATTAAAAAGTGTAGTTTCGAGAACGATTGACCTACACTTGTGGCATGCCCTTGCCAAGCCTGATTTCCCTGCCAAACCAATGGGGTTTGTCAACGGTGAGCCGCGCTCGTCACTGGTGGAATCGGCAGTCGCCGCATCGGCAAGACCGGGTCGCCGTGCTGGCTCCGCTGGCGGCCGTTTTGTTGTTTTTTGCGGCAATCGTTGCTGCATTGGGTTATTTGCGAGTAGAAGAAATTGACCGCGAACAGCAAGCCGTGCAACGCGATGTGGAATACACACAGCAGCGGCTGCGATTGCGGTTATTGGAGCGACAAGAGCAATTGATGCGCATTGCACGCGAGATCTCCAATCGCGAGCTCGAGTTGGAAGACTTTCGGGCCCGTGCCCGGTCGATGCTCAACCAGTACCCTGAGTTGCAAGGTCTGGCCTGGATAGATGAGCGCCGCCGAGTCAAGTCTGCTATTGGCACCGCGGTATTGGTAGCCAGTCAGCTCAACGCCGGCTTGGAGTCTGCACCTAGAAATGACACCGTCAACGGATTCATGCTGGCGCGCGAATCACAACAACCCAGCTATGTGCAACCGCTTGGCACGCCCACTGATATTCCGTTTCTGCAAATGCACTTGCCGCTCAATGATCGGAGTCGATTTTCTGGGGTGCTGCTCGCTGAATATTCGGTCGATGGGTTGTACCGTTATGGGGTTCCGACTGAAGTGACCTCACGCTACGCAATTTCCCTCAATGATGCCAAGGGCGGCTTGTTGGCCGGCAGTGCGATTCCGACACCCAAAACGGTCAAAAATTTGTTGCCCTGGACCAATCCGGTGAACGCATATGCCATGCCGGTTTCGCCCGTTGGCAATGCGCTGGTCGTGCGGGGCCAGGCCTATCGCGCCTCGCTGGGAGTCATTGGCAGCGGCTTGTTCTGGTTGGTGGCCACTCTGAGCGTGATGACTGCATGGATGTTGATCGCCAATTGGCGCCACACCCGTCGCAGGCTGCAGGCGCAGCATGCACTGATGTCGGAGACTACGTTTCGTCGCGCGATGGAAAACTCCATGCTGACGGGTATGCGCGCCATGGACCTGCAGGGACGCATTACCTATGTCAATGCCGCATTTTGCCAAATGACGGGTTGGACCGACTCCGATCTGGTGGGGCGCACCGCTCCATTTCCCTATTGGCCCGAGAACGACCGGGAACAACTGAACTCCCTGCTGGGTGAAGAATTGTCAGGAAACACAACACCGGGCGGCGTTCAGGTTCGTGTCAAGCGGCGCGACGGCACTTTGTTTGATGCACGCCTTTATGTTTCACCATTGATTGATGCAGTGGGCAAGCAAACAGGATGGATGACCTCCATGACCGACATCACCGAACCCAACCGGGTGCGAGAACAATTGTCGGCGTCACATGAGCGTTTTACGACGGTACTTGAAGCCCTCGATGCATCCATTTCGGTGGCGCCATTGGGCAGTGATGAATTGCTATTTGCAAACAAGCTCTACCGTCAATGGTTTGGCACACAGGCCAACGGCCATTTGCAACTTGTCGCCCAAGCGGGTGTTCCCTACAACCCGACTAATGATGAGTCTTTTGACAGTGTGGATTCGTTTGCTGGTCTGCCAACCAACGCTTTGCCTGACACCGAGACCGAAAGTGCAGAAATTTTCATTGCGGAGTTGAACAAATGGCTGGAGGTGCGAACGCGCTATCTCAGCTGGGTCGATGGCCGATTGGCGCAAATGGTGATTGCAACCGACATCACTTCACGCCGACTGGCGGAGGAACAAGCGTCCAGCCAGACCGAACGGGCCCAGACCGCCAGCCGTTTGATCACCATGGGTGAAATGGCCTCCAGCGTAGCCCATGAGCTCAACCAGCCGCTGACCGCCATCAACAACTACTGCAACGGCATGGTCTCGCGCATCAAGGCCCAACAAATCACCGAGGAAGACCTGTTGGGTGCGCTTGAGAAGACAGCCAAACAAGCCCAGCGGGCCGGTCAGATCATTCACCGCATTCGCTCTTTTGTGAAGCGTAGCGAGCCCAATCGCACTCAGTCGGAAGTCGCCCTGATGGTGTCCGAAGCGGTGGAGTTGGCCGAGATCGAATTGCGACGCTTCAATGTGCGACTGAACCACTATGTGGCGGCGCGCCTGCCACTGCTGATGGTCGATCCGATCCTGATCGAACAAGTCTTGATCAACTTGCTACGCAACGCTGCAGAATCCATCGATCTGGCGTCACGCCAAACTTCGCAACGAATTGTTGAATTGCAGGTCACGCCCAAGGTTATCGAATCCAAACAGGTCGTCGATTTTTCGGTAACCGACACGGGCAAGGGTCTGGCTCCCGAAGTGATGGCTCGCCTCTATGAAGCGTTTTACTCAACCAAGGCGGACGGCATGGGTATTGGACTGAGTCTGTGCCGCTCCATTGTGGAATCCCACCTGGGTCGGATGTCGGCCGAGAACCTCTACAATGGCGATGACGTGTCGGGATGCCGTTTCTCATTTTGGATACCAGTAACAGAAGTTACCGCCATTTCAGCGCGACATCAACGACAAAGCACTTAGAACCCTGGACACCTGAATGAGCTTGCTTCCCAAAAAAGGAACTGTTTACGTTGTGGATGATGACGAGGCCGTGCGCGACTCGTTGCAATGGTTGCTCGAAGGTAAAGGCTTTCGCGTGCGGTGCTTCGACTCTGCCGAATCCTTTCTGAGCCGCTATGACGCCCGCGAAGTGGCTTGCCTGATTGTCGACATCCGAATGGGCGGCATGACGGGGCTCGAGTTGCAGAGCCGGCTGATCGAAGCGCGCTCTCCCTTGCCCATCGTGTTCATCACCGGACATGGCGACGTTCCCATGGCAGTTGACACCATGAAGAAAGGCGCCATGGATTTCATTCAGAAGCCGTTTAACGAGGACCAGTTGGTGGGGCTGGTGGAGCGCATGCTCGACCACGCCAGAGACTCCTTCTCTGATTTTCAACTGGCCGCCAGCCGCGATGCGTTGCTCTCCAAGCTCACTTTGCGTGAGTCCCAGGTACTTGAGCGCATCGTCGCTGGGCGTTTGAACAAGCAAATCGCCGACGATCTGGGTATCAGCATCAAGACTGTGGAGGCGCACCGCGCCAACATCATGGAAAAGCTCAGCGCCAACACGGTGGCCGACTTATTGAAAATAGCACTCGGACAGGCCGCTCCAAAAGGCTGACAGTTCAGTATTCATAGCACCATACGCCCGCCCCGCAAGGACTGCGGGCTTTTTTCATTTGAAGGCAACGCCATGACGACACACACCGCCCAGATCATCGACGGTAACGCCCTTTCCCGCCAACTGCGCGAGGCGGTGGCCGCACGCTGCCTGTCCCTCAAAGTAAAGGGTGTCATACCCGGACTGGCCGTGGTGCTGGTGGGCGAGAACCCGGCATCTCAGGTCTATGTGCGCAACAAAGTAAAAGCCTGCTCGGATGCGGGTCTGCATTCGGTACTGGAGAAATACGACGCATCGATGACCGAGGCTGAATTGTTAATGCGGATCGACGCTCTCAACAACGACCCCGCCATCCACGGCATCTTGGTCCAGTTGCCGCTTCCGCCCCATATCGATGCCAATAAGGTCATCGAAGCCATTGCCCCCAGCAAGGACGTGGACGGCTTTCACGTCGCCAGCGCCGGCGCGCTAATGGTTGGCCAGCCCGGTTTCTGGCCCTGCACACCGTATGGCTGCATGAAGATGCTCGAATCCATTGGCTACGACCTGCGCGGCAAGCATGCGGTTGTCATCGGGCGCAGCAACATCGTTGGCAAGCCCATGGCGCTGATGCTGCTTCAAAAGAATGCCACCGTCACCGTGTGTCACAGCGCCACGGTCAACCTTAAAGCCATGACCCTGCAAGCCGACGTCATTGTGGCGGCCGTTGGCAAACGCAACGTGCTGACGGCTGATATGGTCAAACCCGGCGCAGTGGTGCTGGACGTGGGCATGAATCGCAACGATGAGGGAAAATTGTGCGGCGATGTCGATTTTGCCGGGGTCAGCCAAGTGGCCGGCTACATCACCCCGGTACCTGGCGGCGTTGGCCCTATGACCATTACCATGCTGCTGGTCAACACGCTGGAAGCCGCTGAGCGTGCCGCAAAGAAGCCCTGAAACGGCAAGCCAAGCACCCACTTAGTCACCGATTCACAACCCCATCCACATTGAGCCCTGTTTCATGAATCCACTACTGAGTTCGGACCCGCTGCCGCTATTCGACGCCATCCGCCCGGAACACGTCGCCCCAGCAATGGAGTTGCTGCTGTCGCAGTCCAGTCAAGCTCTTGAGTCAGTCACTTCAGACGACTTCCCCGCAGAGTGGGACGCGATTGCGCGCACATTGGACGTGGCCACCGAGCGGCTGGGAATCGCCTGGGGTGCCGTGAGCCACCTCAACAGCGTGGCGGATACGCCGGAATTGCGGGCTGCCTACAACGCGGCGCTACCGGCCGTCACCGAGTTTTGGACCCGGTTGGGTGCCGATGAGCGGCTGTACGCTAAATACAAACGCATCGACCCGGCGGTCCTCAACCCCGAGCAGTTGCAAGCCCACAAAAATGCCCTGCGCAACTTTGTGCTGGGTGGGGCCGACTTGTTAGGCGCTGAGCGCGTGCGGTTTGCTGAAATTCAGGAGCAACAAGCAGCGCTGGGTCAGAAATTCAGCGAAAACACGCTCGATGCCACGGATGCATTCAGCTACTACGCAATGGCTGAAGAAATGGCCGGTGTACCGCAGGATGTGCAACAGACGGCTCTGGCCGCAGCACAAAGTGAAGGTAAGCAGGGTTACAAACTCACCCTGAAAATGCCATGTTATTTGCCAGTCATGCAGTTTGCCCACAGTGGTGCGTTACGGGCACGTCTGTACCGCGCATTTGCGACCCGATGCTCTGAGCTGGCCGAAACCGAGGCTCAAAAATTCGACAACTCAAGCGGCATTCGCAACATCCTCACATTGCGCCAGGAAGAAGCTTCCCTTTTGGGTTATCCCAACTTTGGCGCCCTGTCACTGGTGCCAAAAATGGCATCGTCCCCGGACGCTGTCATAACTTTCCTGCGGGACCTGGCACGCAAGGCCCGCCCATTTGCGGAGCGCGACCTGGCCGACATGCGCAGCTTTGCACAGGAAACTCTGCAGCTGGCAGACCCGCAAACCTGGGATTGGCCGTATATCGGCGAAAAGCTCAAGGAAGCGCGTTACGCATTCAGTGAGCAGGAAGTTAAACAGTACTTTATTTTGCCCAAGGTATTGGCCGGTTTGTTCAAAATTGCCGAAAGCCTGTTTGATCTGGTCATCTCGCGGGACGAGGCGCCAGTGTGGAACGCCAACGTGGAGTTCTACCGGATTGAGCGTTCCACAACTGACGGACGCCAGCTGATTGGCCAGTTTTACCTGGATCCGACGGCACGCAGTGGCAAGCGAGGTGGTGCATGGATGGATGATGTACGGGCCCGCTGGCTGCGCCCTGACACGCACCAACTGCAAACACCGGTGGCACATTTGGTTTGCAACTTTGCCGACGGCATTGAAGTCAATGGGGCAAAACAGCCTGCACTGCTGTCACACGATGACGTAACCACCCTGTTCCATGAGTTTGGTCATGGCCTGCAGCACATGCTGACGCAGGTCAATGAACACGATGTATCAGGCATTAGTGGTGTCGAGTGGGATGCGGTGGAACTTCCCAGCCAGTTCATGGAAAACTTCTGCTGGGAGTGGAATGTGCTTCGCCACATGACGGCCCACGTACAAACCGGCGAGCCACTTCCCCGCCCCCTGTTTGACAAGATGCTGGCCGCAAAGAACTTTCAAAGTGGCCTGCAGACCCTGCGTCAAATTGAATTTTCACTCTTTGACATGCTGCTGCACACACAACACAATCCGGCTGACGATTTTCTCCCGCTGTTGCGACAAGTCCGAAGCGAAATTGCAGTGGTGCAGCCACCGCCCTGGAGTCGCACTGCACACACCTTCAGCCATATTTTTGCCGGGGGCTACGCGGCCGGCTATTACAGTTACAAATGGGCAGAAGTACTCAGTGCCGATGCCTACGCGGCATTTGAAGAAACTGCCGAGCCTGACGGCTTGCCAAACCTGGAAACCGGTAGAAAATACCGGCAAGCCATTCTGGAGACGGGGGGCAGCCGCCCTGCCATGGAGTCGTTCAAGGCCTTCAGGGGCCGTGAACCTTCACTCGACGCGCTCCTGCGCCACCAGGGTATGGCACCATGACAGCCAACAACGAGGGGACGCAAATGCATCATCGATCTTTTAAATTGCTGCTGTGTGCTGCAGCATGGCTCACCTGTGTGACTGCAATCCAGGCGCAAACCATTTATCGCATCGTGGGCGCAGACGGCAGAGTCACCTTTTCAGACAAACCGCCCGTCAATGCCGAGCAGGGCAAAATCGCAACCACCGGAGTCGGTGCGGTTGCCAGCAGCCAAAACGCTGCGCTGCCGTTCGAGTTGCGCCAAGTGGTTGCGAAATATCCGGTGGTGCTGTACACAGCTCCAAAATGCGGACCGTGTGACGCAGGACGCGCGTTTTTGACGACCCGCGGTGTGCCCTTTAGCGAACGCACCGTCACCACAGCCGAAGACCGCGATTATCTCCAGCGACTCACCGGAGATAATTCCTTGCCCTACTTGACCATCGGCGGCCAAAAAATCAAGGGATTGTCCGACCTGGAGTGGACGCAGTACCTCGATGCCGCCGGATACCCGAAGGCATCCATCCTGCCACCCACTTTTAAAAACCCACCACCGGCGGCGCTGGTCATTGTGCAAAAGGCTCCCGCACCGGGAACCAGGGCGGATGAGAAACCTGCTGCGACTGAACCCGAGCCGGTGTACCAACCTCCTGCGGCAAGCCCCTCCAACCCAGCGGGAATCACGTTCTAGGCAGGTACCAGGCGCCTGACATCAAAACGTCAGGGTCTTGACTCCGGTTGCAGTGCCGAGCAAGCAGACCTGGGCGCGCTGAAAAGCAAATACCCCTACAGTCACGACCCCGGGCCATTGACTGACTTCCGCCTCAAAGGCCAGCGGGTCCGTGATCTGCAAGCCGGTTACGTCCAGGATGTGCTGGCCATTGTCAGTCACCAGGGGCTGACTTCCTTTCAGGCGCACCTTGGCATGCGCGCCCTTGCGCGCAAACTGGGCAATGACGCGCTGGCTGGCCATTGGAATCACCTCGACCGGAAGGGGAAACGCGCCCAGGGTGTGTACCAGCTTGGACGCATCGGCGATGCAGACAAAGCGGTCTGATTGGGCCGCTACGATCTTTTCGCGCGTCAGCGCAGCGCCACCCCCTTTGATCATGCAGCCCTGTCCATCAATTTCGTCGGCTCCATCGACATAAACTGACAAGCGGGGCACATCATTGGAGTCAAAAACCGGAATACCCAAGGCCAACAGCCTCTCGGTGCTTGCCACTGAACTTGACACAGCCCCCCGAATTTGTCCCTTCATGCTGGCTAAAGCGTCAATGAACTTGTTAACCGTGGAGCCGGTCCCCACGCCAATGATTTCACCAGGCACCACATATTGCAGCGCAGCCTGACCTACCAGCGCCTTGAGTTCATCCTGCGTGAGATCTTCCGAAAGGGACATGGACGCTGCATGGAGGTGGGATGTGGTCATCGGCGAAAATCCGGGTGGTTTGTGAAATGTTGCAGGAATTATCCAATGTCTCTTGTCCCCTATGGCCTGGCGCGGGCTGTTTTCTTTCAACTCGACCCCGAGGTTGCCCATGAGCTGACCATCGCTAGCTTGACGCGTGTGCAGGGAACTCCCTTGCAGTGGGCATTTTGTTCAGCCCGGGTCGATGACCCTGTCAACTTGGCCGGGCTTGCGTTTCCCAATCGGGTGGGGTTGGCTGCCGGCCTGGACAAGAACGCCCAATGCATCGACGGTTTCGGCTCCATGGGATTTGGATTTGTCGAAGTGGGCACGGTGACCCCCAAGGCACAACCTGGCAACGCCAAGCCCCGCCTGTTTCGGCTGCCCAAGGCCCAGGCGCTGATCAACCGGCTGGGCTTCAACAACGAAGGCCTGGATGCTTTCCTGGCCAACGTGCAGCGCTCGGCCCTGCGGCGACAACAAAAGCCAGGCATGCTGCTGGGACTGAACATCGGAAAAAACGCAGCCACCCCCATTGAGCACGCAACCGACGACTACCTGACCTGCCTGGATGGGGTCTACCCGCACGCGGATTACGTCACCGTCAATATTTCGAGTCCAAACACCAAGAATCTGCGCGCACTGCAAAGCGATGAGGCACTCGATGCACTGCTCGGAGCAATCGCCCGGCGGCGCGGGGCGCTGCAAAAGCAACATGTCAAGCACGTGCCCATTTTCGTAAAAATTGCACCCGATCTGGACGAAGCCCAGGTCGCCGTCATTGCCGCCACACTCGTGCGCCACGCAATGGACGGTGTGGTTGCCACCAACACCACCCTGAGCCGCGACGCGGTCCAGGGTCTGCAACACGCAGATGAAACCGGCGGACTGTCGGGCTCGCCGGTGTTTGAGTCCAGCAACCGGGTGATAGCACAACTGCGCGCCGCGCTTGGTCCCAAGTTCCCCATCATCGGTGTCGGTGGCATTCTCAGCGCAGACGACGCCGTGAAAAAGATCCGTGCCGGGGCCGATGTCGTGCAGATTTATACCGGGCTGATCTACAAGGGGCCCCAATTGGTGAGGGACGCAGCGCTGGCGATCAAGGTTTTGGGTAAAAACAAGCCCTAGCCCTCGCAGACATTACATAGTACGCTACTCATTCGATAGCAAACTACAAACCAGATCGGCAATCGCCAGGCAACTCGTCAGACCCGGCGACTCGATCCCGAACAGGTTCACGAGCCCGGGCACACCATGTTGCCTAGGCCCTTGAATACAAAAATCACTTGCCGCTTCGCTGGGGCCGCTGATCTTGGGGCGAATTCCGGCATAGGCAGGCTGCAATGCACCATCGGGTAGCCCGGGCCAATACTTGCGAATCTCGGCATAAAACGCATCACCACGCGCGGCTTGGACCTGCGTGTCATCAGGCGATGCAATCCATTGCACATCCGGGCCAAAGCGAGCCTGGCCACCCAGATCCAGTGTCAGGTGTACGCCCAGGCCAGCCGCTTCGGGAACGGGATAAATCAGCCGTGAAAATGGCGAACGACCGGTTAGCGAAAAATAATTGCCCTTGGCAAACCAGGCCTTGGGAACATGGACCGGGTCCAGACCGACAAATCGTGCCGCCAATGCCGGCGCCTGCAAACCCGCTGCGTTGACAACCGACCGTGCCATCAAGCGGGTTCCATCTTCCGCTACCAATTCAATAGCATTATGTGCACATTTTGCGAGGGCTAGAGGTGAATTGAGCGCAAGAATCCCGCCTGCATTCTCCAAGTCGCCGAGCAGGGCCAGCATCAAGCCGTGGCTGTCCACAATACCGGTCGACGGTGAATGCAGGGCGGCGATGCACTGCAATGCAGGTTCGGCCTCTTGGGCCTGCGCCTGGTCGAGCAGAACCAAATCGCGGATTCCGTTGGCAGCGGCTCGGGCGCCAATGGCCTGTAATTGCGCCAGTTGCGCGGTTGTTGTCGCCACAATCAATTTGCCGCACCGCCGGTGCGCCACGCCGCGGGCTACGCAATAGGCATACAGCAAGCGGTTGCCCTGGACACACAGCTCGGCCTTGAGCGAGCCGCTGGGGTAGTACATGCCGGCATGGATCACTTCGCTGTTGCGCGAACTGGTCTGGGTGCCAATGGCGGCGCAGGCTTCCAGCAACAGCACCTCACGGCCGCTCAAGGCCAGCGCACGCGCCACTGCCAGGCCGACCACACCGGCGCCAATCACGACGCAATCAACAGTTTCCATGTGGCAATCGCTGGTTGAAATGCACTATTTCAATTCAAGGCCTTCAGACTCGGCGCGCTCGGTCAACCGCTTTCCTGGCGGGACCGTCAAGTGTGCCCTGGCCTCAGCAGCAGTCATTCCAAAGGTCAGGCTTGCTTGACCCGCGGCGGTTTGTCCATAGCCATAACCTCGGGTGTCGCCGATCACTGCCATTTGCAGATCGGCTACGGTGCCATCGTTGCATCGCAAATCGACCGCAGCCAGCGTGGTACCGGTATAACGCATACGTCCAACACAGCTCGTCAACGCAGGCCTGGTGGCAGGATTTAGCGGTGCTTGTGCGACGAGAGCCACCTGTTCTGCATCACCATTACCAGCAGGCTCGCGCCGTAAAGTGAGCGTTGCGGTGCGATCAGGAAACAGCGCAATTTCACCTTCAACCAGTTGCTCATCGACAATTGCAAACGCCATTACCTTGCTTGACAAGAGCCGCATGCCGCGGTCATTGAGCCCGGCACAGCCCGTCAGCAATGACCATGTCACGCTGCCGACAAGCACAATCGAGATACTCTGTTGCTTCAAGGCCTGCTCCTTTTCCATCCGCAGCACCTCCCAGCAAGGTCCTGCGGTGTACCATCTTAGCCAGATTGCAGACCTTGAAAGCCCGGTGATGCCGGGTGTTGCTGCATTAACCAGCCGTTTCACCCATCTGACCACACCCCATGAGCCACGAACACGACGCAAGCCAAGAAGTTAGTCGCATGCCGCTGAAAGCCCTGGGTCTGCGCACCGGCATGGCGCTGCAGACCCGCAGACTTGTCGAAGGTGCCAGCAAAAAGGAATCCCAGTACTTTGGCGCCATCGAAAGCAAGGGGGTCATGGTGGGTCCGCTGGGGGCGGACGGCGTCAAAACCGAGCTGGAAGAGGGTGAAATTTGCGTGGTGCGCGGTTTCACGGGTCAATTTGAATTTTCCTTTCTGAGCAAGGTACTGCAAACGTTCCAAAAACCGTTTGCCTATGCGCTACTTGCTTATCCGGCCCAGGTTGATGCGCGGCTGGTGCGTCAGTCCATGCGCACTCGCACGTCCTGGCCGACCACCGTGCAGGTTCCGGCAAAAGGTGAAGTGCCTGCCACCGGCACGCTGGAGGCAACTCTTGTTGACCTCAGCATGCAAGGCGCCATGATAAAAACCGATTCACCTCTGGCAGCGGTGGGCGATGCTGTGAAATTGAGCATTGTCATCACCTTTGACAATGCGCCCTCACAGCTGAATGTCAGCGCCAGCATTTGCCACAACAATCGGTCACCCAAGGACCCGTTTTACTACATCGGGCTGGCCTTCGCGAACCTCACTCAGCAGGACAAACTGTTGCTGAATTTCGCTACGCAAACGCCGCAAAGCCTCTAAGGCGTAGGCGTTTTTGGCGTATACCACCAGCCAGCCGCGCTAGGCGCCCACATGTAAAGCACCGTTTGTTTTCATCGGCTGCAGCAGTACCACTAGCGCGCCGGCTCCACCCTGGGCTGGCTGCGCCTGGACAAAAGCCACCACGTCGGCCCGCTGCACCAACCACCGGTAAACCTTGTCTTTGAGCACCGGGGACTTGCCAGGCGAACCCAGGCCCTTTCCGGTCACAACCCGCACACAGCGAATACCTTGTTTGTGGGCTTCGCGGATGAACGCGCTCAGGGTTGCGCGCGCCTCCTCACTGCGCAAACCATGCAGATCAATCTGGCGCTGAATTGACCATTTGCCCCGGCGCAAGTTGTGCGCGACATCCGGCCCGACACCCGGGCGACGAAAGCTCAGGCTCTCATCGGTGTCGAGCAGACTGGTAACGTCCACCTCATCACTGATCGCCTCCAAAAAGGCCGCCGCTTCGTCCAGCAAATGCTGCTTGGGCGTCGGTGGCGGCGGTGCCGGTCGCAGGCTGGTGGTGCCATGGGCTGGCAGGGGCTGGACGACCCCTACTGCTGCCTGAAACAGGCTGCGGCGCTCCCGCACGCGCTTGGTCTCCAAGGCGCGCTGCGCAGCCGCCTGGGCAGCACGTTCGGCCTGTGCCGCAATTTCCTGTTTAACTTGCCGAAGGTCGGCCAGC
>CAIQBN010000358.1 GCA_903870065.1 uncultured beta proteobacterium
TACATGCCCCGGCTGGAAGCTTTTTTTCACTACCGTAATCTGGATGTGAGCACGCTCAAGGAATTGTCCAAGCGCTGGCGGCCGGAGGTATATGCTTCGTTTAAAAAGCAGCAACGCCACACCGCGCTAGCTGACGTGCATGAGTCAATCGATGAATTGGAGCATTACCGGCAGCACTTTTTGAAATTGGACTAGTGATTGGTAGGCGTCTTCTAAACGAGCCGTAAATTAGGTAGAAACCCGAATTCATGGCATAATCGCGGGCTGCGCTACAAACAGTAGTGCTTTTGTACATCTCCCTTCATTCACCGGGCCCGCCGATATGGGCCCCAAGCGCTGAAAAGCATTCAGACGCAGGTTCCGTTTGATGGTTGATGTTTTTTAACCATTGACGGAGCAGTCGCTAACCCTGCGGCGCTCGCGTGAGAGTGAAAAAATGACTGACGCTTTTGAAGTGACGGGTGCGTTTGCGCCTGCCGAAACAATTTCCATTTCCCCCGAAGTTAACGACGGTACGCCGGCTGTCATCGACGGTATGCGTGATGATGCACCCACTGCCGAGGCACCTGCAGCGCCCAATGGTTTTGTAGCCATGGGCCTGGCGATCGAGTTGGTCCACGCAGTGCGGGATCTTGGCTACACCCAACCCACTGCGGTTCAAATCAAAACGATCCCGTTGGCACTGCCGGGTGACGTTGATGGTTCATCTTCGATGAAATACATTGACCTGATGGTGTCGAGCCAGACCGGCAGCGGAAAAACGGCCGCTTTCTTGCTACCCGTTTTGCATACGCTGCTGAAGCAACAGGCGCAAGCCGAAGCGGCAGAGCGCACTGCGTTTGAGCGTGAAGTTGCCGAGGCCACAGCACGCGGCGAAGCGCCACCCAAGCGCGCCAAGCGCAAAGACCCAACCAACCCGCGCAACTTCAAAGCGCCTGCACCGGGTGCCTTGATTGTTTGCCCGACGCGGGAATTGGCGCAGCAGGTGGCCAACGACGCGATTGATCTGGTGCAGCATTGCCGGGGACTGCGCATCGCCAATATCGTTGGCGGCATGCCCTACCAGTTGCAGATCGCCAAACTTCAGAACGCCAATTTGGTCGTTGCAACGCCAGGGCGTTTGCTCGACTTGCAACGCTCTATGCAAATCAAGCTAGATCAGGTGCAGTTCCTGGTGGTAGATGAGGCCGACCGCATGTTGGACCTGGGCTTCTCGGATGACCTGGCTGAAATCAACCAGCTCACCATTTCACGCAAGCAGACCATGATGTTCAGTGCCACGTTTGCGCCGCGCATCCAACAACTGGCCGCCCGCGTGATGCGTGAACCGCAGCGCATTACCATCGACAGTCCTCAAGAAAAGCATGCCAACATCAAGCAAGTTTTGTTTTGGGCTGACAACGCTCACCACAAACGCAAGCTTTTGGACCACTGGTTGCGTGACACAACGATCAATCAGGCAATCGTATTTGCCAGCACCCAGATTGAGTGCGATGGGTTGGCCAACGATTTGCAGCAAGACGGTTTTGATGCAGTCGCACTCCACGGAGCCTTGAGTCAGGGGCTGCGCAATCGCCGTTTGATGGCGCTGCGCAACGGTCAGGTGCAAATTCTGGTGGCCACGGATGTGGCGGCACGTGGCATCGACGTGCCCACCATCACGCATGTGTTCAACTTCGGTTTGCCCATGAAGGCAGAAGACTACACCCACCGCATTGGCCGCACTGGTCGCGCCGGGCGTGATGGTCTTGCCGTGACATTTGCCGAGATACGGGATCGCCGCAAAATCTTCGACATTGAGGCATATAGCCGGCAGCACTTCAAGTCGGAGACTATTCCTGGCCTGGAGCCGCAACAGCGGTTCCCGGAAGCCCGCCCTGGAACAGGTGCTAGTTTCGGCGGCCGTGGCAGTCACTTTGCCGATCGCGCGCCGCGAGATCGTAACTTTGGTGGTGGCGGTGGTCGCCCGTCGTTTGGGGACAGAAATAGTTCTGGGCCTCGTGGATCGGGCGGTGGAAGCTTCCAAAATGATAGCGGCTTTGGTAATGATCGAGGTCAACCGGCGCGTGATAGTGGCGATAACGGCGGCTTTAGCTACGCACGCAAGGGTGGATTTAACGATCGATTTGCCGGTCGGCCGGAGGCAGCCGCGCCGCGCGGTGGCGATTTCGCATCCCGCAAGCCCGCATTTGGTAAACCTGTTGCGGCGAAGCCGGGGAATGCGGGAAAAGTGTTTGTGCCCCGCGATGCAAAAAAGCGCATTGCCCGCACATTTGACTGATCGTTCCATTCGAGCGTAGGCCCGGTTGGTCAGCCCGGGTGAGGCAAAAAAGCCGCGCCAAGCGCGGCTTTTTGACGTGCGCTCAGGACATACCGTTGCGGCTCGCCAGTTCCACGAACAGCCCCGAGTGGTCCAGGTTCTCAAGTCCATGTTCGACGCCTTGTGCGTACAGGGCTTCAAACAGAGTTGTGATTGGCGCATCAAAGCCAATTTCACTTGCGGTTGACAGCGCGTTGCGCAAATCCTTGAGTTGCACCGACATGCGGCCTCGCGGTGTGAAGTCGCGCTCAATCATTCGCTTGCCATGCACCTGCAAAATTCGGCTATCTGCAAATCCGCCAGAAATTGCTTCCTTGACTTTGTGCATATTGGCGCCCCCGCGCTCGCATAGCAGCAGTGCCTCGGCAACGATGCCAATCGTTGCGCCGACAATCATTTGGTTTGCGAGTTTGGCAAGTTGCCCCGCCCCGATCGGGCCGACCAGAGTTGCCCGACCCAGTGCATTGAACAGGGGCTGCGCGCTCTCAAATCGACTGGTCTTCCCGCCCACCATGATGGCTAGCGTTCCTTCCTCGGCACCGATCGTGCCACCGGATACCGGCGCATCCAAATAGGCAATATGTCTTTCACTCAGGCGGGCTGCGTGGTCGCGTGCCTCGATGGGCTTGATTGATGACATGTCGATCAGAAGACTGCCAGGTTTCATTGCCTGGGCAACGCCTTGTTCAAACAGAACGTTGCCTACCACCGATCCGTTGTCCAGCATGGTGATAACCACGTCAGCATCTCGCACGGCGCGGTCCGCCAAGTCATGAACGACTGCGCCCGACTCGGCAAGTCGCTGTGCCTTGTCCAGTGTTCGGTTCCAGGCATGCACGTTAAAACCCGCCGCACAAAGGCGTCGGCCCATCGGAAAGCCCATTAAGCCAATACCCAATATCGCAATGTTCATGGTTTAGTCCTGTGCAGCACACCAGAATACCGCGCCAAGGTGGCAACCGCTTCCCTAATGCGGCAAGTTTGCTGTCATGAGACTGACGACCAGTCGCAGTTCAGACTTCCCGACTCAGCAAACCGGCGCTTTCCTTTTGGATGAGGTCATTTTTTGGCGAGATCGTGATCCACGTCAAATAAGAGCCTGAGTTGCTTTCACCGGTTCTAAAGCTAATACAGATTAGTTTCTTTTTTGACCGACTGACCTACTATCAAACCCGAAAAACCGACACGGTTGCGCAAACACATCAATCGCAAACGGCGCCTTTCAGATTGCGGGCTTATTCAACTAGGAGAGATGCGTATGAAAAGATGGAATAAAACGGCCATATCGTTGGTCGTTGGCTGCATGGGATACGTCGCTTCGGCGGCGTGGTCTGCAGAAACTTTGCAGGACGTTTTGAAAGAGCGGGGGCTCAGCCAACAGGACTTGCTGGCGGCAGCAAAGACTTATGTCCCGACCGGCAAGCGAGACGAGTACGTTGCCTTCAGCTCGGGCGGACAGTCGGGTCAGGTCATCGTTTACGCCATTCCGTCCATGCGTATTCTGAAATACATCGGCGTCTTTACCCCCGAGCCTTGGCAGGGCTATGGCTTTGACGAAAGCTCCAAAAAAGTTCTGGCTGGTGGCAAGATTGACGGCAAAGACATAACTTGGGGTGATACACACCACCCGGCCATTTCCGAGACCAATGGCGAGTATGACGGCCAGTTTCTGTTCATCAACGACAAGGCAAATCCACGAATTGCCGTAGTTGATTTGCGTGACTTTGAAACCAAACAGATCGTCGTCAACCCGATTTTTAAGTCCGAGCACGGCGGTACCTTTGTCACTACCAATACTGAATATGTGATTGAAGCTGCTCAGTACGCAGCTCCTCTGGAGAACAAGAAGTTTTACCCGCTTGAAGAATTTAACGAAAAGTACCGCGGCGGCATTACCTACTGGAAGTTTGACCGTAAGGAAGGTCGCATCGATACGGCCAAGTCATTCTCGCTCGAACTGCCTCCGTATTCGCAGGATTTGTCCGACGCGGGCAAAGGCGTGTCAGAGGGTTGGTCCTTTACCAATTCTTTCTGCTCGGAGCGCTACGTCGGCGGCATCGAGAAGGGGCGGCCTCCCTATGAAGCAGGCTGCTCCGCCAAAGACACCGACTACCTGCATGTCATCAACTGGAAGAAGGCGGCTGAATTGGTTGCTGCCGGTAAAGGAAAGAAGATCAATGGACATGACGTCCTGATGATGGAAACAGCCATTAAGGAAGGCATCCTGTTCCTGATTCCTGAACCGAAGTCACCGCACGGAGTTGACGTTACGCCCGATGGCAAGAGCATCATCGTAGCTGGCAAGCTCGACACCCATGTTTCGGTGTACAGCTTCGAGAAAATTCAGGCCGCCATCAAGGCTGGCAAGTTTGAGTCAAAAGATCCATACGGCATCCCTGTGATTGCCATGAAGGACGCCGTCGCTACGCAGGTTTCTCTGGGCTTGGGTCCATTGCATACCCAGTACGACAGCAAGCCTTGCATCGCGTACACATCGCTGTATGTTGACTCGCAGGTTGCGAAGTGGAACTATTGTGAGGGAAAGGTGCTGGACAAGATCAGCGTCCACTACAACATTGGTCACTTGATGACCATGGAAGGTGACTCCACCAAACCTGCTGGCAAATATCTGGTTGCTATGAACAAGCTCGCCATCGACCGCTTTGTACCGGTCGGTCCATTGCACCCACAAAATCACCAGTTGATTGACATCAGCGGCGACAAGATGCAGTTGCTGTACGACATGCCATTGCCTTTGGGAGAGCCGCACTATGTGGTGGCTATTGATGCCAAGAAGCTCAAGCCAGCCGTACGCTACAAGGTTGGAACCGATAGTCGCACCGACAAACCACACGCAGGCGCCACCAAGGCCGGCGAAGAGCGCATTGTCAAGAAGGGCAACAAGGTCGAAGTGTTCGGCACCTTGATCCGTTCACACATCACACCTGAAACAATTGAAGTCGAAGTGGGCGACGAGGTCACCATCAACTTGACAAACCTAGAGCGTGCCCAGGACGAGACCCATGGCTTTACGGTCAGCACTTACAACGTTCACGCTTCGATTGAACCGGGCAAGACCGTTGCCGTGAAGTTCAAGGCTGACAAGGAAGGTGTCTATCCGTACTATTGCACGGAATTCTGCTCGGCACTGCACCTCGAGATGCAGGGCTACCTGTTGGTCAAGCCCAAGGGCTGGAAACCAACTAAGACGGGCGGTCTGGCAACTCAAAACTACACCGAATCCGACTACAAAGCCACTTTGAAGAAGGTGGCAGACACCCAGGCCATTATTGACTCTGTGGTTGCTTACATCACCAGCGTTAACTACAAAGACTTCCCAGAGGTCGTGGCCATGGTTGATGATGCATTCGACCAATTGGGAAAGACCAAAGACATCAAGGCCAAGCATGAGGCAGCCTTTGCCAAGAAGGACTGGGAGAACGCCAACCTGTGGGCAGAGCAGGTGTGGCAGTACCAGGTCAAGACCGCAGACCTCGGTTTGCGGGCCAAAACATTCCTTGAGCAAAACGGCGCAAAAAAGGTTAAATAACTTAAGACAGTTCATTTGAGCGCTCACGCTCTGGGACCATAGTTACGGGTTGAGTGCCATGGGTACTCAACCCGTAGTTCATTCAAGGAAAACCATGACGACACAATTGTTATTTGCAGCCATGCTGCTGGCTTTTGCCTCCGGTACAGCATTGGCGGATGGCGCAGCGCTGTACGCAGAAAAGACCTGTATCGCCTGCCACGGCAAAGAAGGAAAAAAAGCCCTGACGCCAACCTACCCCAAGCTTGCGGGGCAAAACGCCGCGTACATGGAGCAGCAAATGCGTGACATCAAGACCGGTGCCCGAGCCAACGGCAGCAGTGCTGCAATGAAAGGCGTCATGGTCAATCCTGAAGGCGCGGAACTTGTCACTGACAAGGACATTAAAGAGATTTCTTTGTATCTGTCCAAAGTCAAATAGCCCGACCGTTTCCAATAATTCGAGGTAACAGATATGAAAGATATTCTTGCACTAGCGTTAGCGCTGGCTTTGGCGCCCGCGTTAACCCTGGCTGGACCGCCTGCTGCCAAGCAAGCTGGTATTGAGTCGAAAGACTACAAATGGAATGCACAGGACGGTGAAAAGATCGAAGCGCTCAAACTCAAGGGAAATGCCAAGGAAGGCAAAGAAGGCTACGAGGTCTGCGGAGCCTGTCACCTGCCTTCCGGTGCCGGGCGCCCGGACGGTACTTTCCCTCAACTTGCCGGCCAACACACCACCGTCCTTATCAAGCAGATGGCTGATATTCGTGCGGGCTTGCGGGATAACCCAACGATGTACCCTTTTGCCAAAGAGTTGACCGACGCCCAGGAGTTGGCGAACGTTTCTGCTTACATAGAGAGTCTGTGCATTCCTGCCGTACATGGTATGTACGAGGGGCCAGATGCCGCCAAGCAGATTGCGGATGGCAAGGTCATGTATGAGAAAGAGTGCATTGAATGCCACAAAGCCAACGGTGAGGGCGTCAAGGAGAAGTTCTATCCCGTGTTGGCAGGGCAGCACTACAAGTACCTGTTGCGCCAAATGACCGAGATTCGTGACGGGCATCGCCGCAATGCCAATCCGGATATGGTGACCATCATCAAGAAATATGACAACGCGCAACTGGTCGCCATATCTGCCTATCAGGCAAGTCTGGTCATGCCGGGTTCCATGTGCAAAGCCGGCCCTGCGAAACCAGCCAAGAAAAAGTAAGCCAGCGACATGCAAGACCAGACCAAACAGAATCGGCTGATCAACATCCTCACCCTGGTGGCACTGGTGGCCATGATCAGCGCCTTTTTTGCGCCAATCTGGTGGGTGTCCCTCACCGCGCCCAACTATCCCAAAGACGCCTTTCCGGATGGGATACGCATTCACTTTCACTTCGATGTGGTGAAAAATGGATGCAGCGCGGTAGGGGCCAATACGCGCATGGGTTCGGAGACCATGCAAGCGGACATGGGACCGGACTCTGAACGGTACAACCCGATTCTAGATGCCAAAAAAGATGTCAACAAGGATGCGGCAGGCCTGGATTGTGTTCACGAGATGAACACCATCAACCACTATGTGGGCATGTTTCCGATCGCAACCGGCGCACCGGTTGAGAAGCCGCTGGCCAAGTTCTTCTTCGGTTTTTTTGCCGTCATGCTGCTCGGGTTCATGGCGCCTGAGGGTAAACGGCGCCTGCTCGTCCTGTCTGCGGGATTTGCGGCAGTAGCAGTCTGGACACTGGTGCACCAGTTTGCCCTGGGACACCTGGCGGAGCATGTGAAGTATTACATGGCCGAAGCGGCGACCTTCTTTAACGAGCCGGCGCGCATCAAAGTGTGGGGAGACAATGTCACCCTGTATAGCCAGATCGCCATTGGCGGACTCCTTGCCGCGATGATGGTGGTGGTGGCAGGGGTCGCTAAATTAAAGCGGTTTGTGTTACTGCTGGCATTGGTTCCCAGTTTGCTGCCCTTGTACTTTCTGATTGAGTATGCCGGGTGGCTCTGGTTCTTTGGTCACAACATGCATTCTTGGGGTGCTTTCACGGTCAAGCCCTTCATGCCAACCTTGTTTGGCGAGGGCAAGGTAGCGCAGTTTTCAACCTATTCCTACCCCTATTGGGGCTATGGTTTGTTGATGGTGGTTTTTGTCTGTTTGACCTTGGCCATGTTGATGCGCAGGCGCCAGTTGCGTGAAGCGGACCAGTTGCTTGAGGCGTAGTATGCGAGCCAAACGCTGGTTGATTGTTCCCGTTTTTTTGCTGGGAATGACCAGTGTGCTGGTGGCGCGAACAACCGACACCGATGACGACACGAGTCGACCTCCTGCACTGGGCGCAACGGCTGATCTGTCGACTGCGCCCCGGGTCGGTGTGGACCGCCCCAAGCCAACCTTTCCCTTGTATGAGCGCGACAAGCGGGTGCACGGACTCAAGCCATTTCAGGTCTTGGTGGACGCTGCAAAACCAGGTGATGTGCTGCGTCCTCCAGCTGGCTCGTATGCTGGACCGGTGGTGCTGTCCAAGCCGTTGACGATTGAAGGGGATGGAGCTGTCACGATTGACTCGGGCGACCGCGGGACCGTCTTTTCGCTGCAAGCGGATGGCGTGGTTTTGCGTGGCTTGCACCTGACAGGTTCCGGCGACTCCCATGATACGGATGACTCCTGTCTGGACGTGCGCGGACATCGAAACCTGCTGGAAAACCTGGTCATTGACAACTGCCTTTTCGGCATTGACCTGAAGCAGGCCAATGACAACATGCTTCGCAAAAATAAAGTCCGCTCCAAGCCTGTGGAACTCGGTGTGCGCGGCGACGGACTGCGCCTGTGGTACAGCCACCGCAATGTGATCGAGGGCAACGAAATATCCGATTCGCGCGATATGGTGGCGTGGTATTCCAATGACAATATTTACCGGCGCAACGTGGGCACTCGCAGTCGCTACTCCATTCACTTCATGTTCGCCCGGGACAACATTGTGGAGTACAACCGCTTTTACGACAACGCGGTGGGTGTGTACTTCATGTACACCGAAGGTGGAATCCTGCGGCACAACCTGATCTCGCACGCCACAGGCGCGACCGGCATGGCGATTGGTTTCAAGGAAGCCAGCAACACGCTAATCGAAGGCAACGAAGTCATCTACTGTGCCATCGGCATTGGCTCTGACCTGTCTCCTTTTCAACCAGACAGCAAGATTTGGGTCAAGAACAACCGGTTCGCTTTCAACGGCATTGCAGTGCAATTTACCAGTGAGCTGGGCGGCAACGTGATGACGGAGAACATCTTTGAGGGCAACCTCACCAACGTGGTGCAGGCCGGACGGGGCAAGGCCGGTCTCAATGAATGGCGTGCCAACTTCTGGGACGACTACAAAGGCTTCGACCGCGACCTCAACGGTACGGGTGACACGCCGTACGAGTTGTATGCTTATGCAGACCAGATCTGGATCGAGCTCCCCATGGCCCGTTTTTTCAAGACCGCACCGGTGCTGGAACTGCTTGATTTTCTGGAGCGCCTGGCCCCATTTTCATCGCCTGAGTTGACGCTGAAGGATGCTGTTCCAAAGTTTGTCAAACCAAATTGGGTTCTAGGATGACTGATAGCGAAACCCCCAAACCCGACCGTCCGGGGAAGGTCACCAAGACCAAGATGACCCGGCAGGACCGCCGGCGCTGGATGCGCTCCGTGCTGCTGGCCGGTGGCGTGTTCGGGGCTGCGGTGTCGGGCTATCTGCCGCTGGCGTATGCCCAGAAGAAGCGGCTGCGGCCACCGGGTGCGCTGGACGAAAAAGACCTCTTGGGCTCTTGTATCAAGTGCGGGCAATGTGTGCAGGTTTGCCCTGTGCAGGCCATCAAACTGGCAGACCTGGTCGATGGGTTTGGCGTGGGTGTCCCCTACATCGATGCCCGCGCACAGGCGTGCGATTTCTCCTGCGATGCGGTCCAATGCATATTGGCATGCCCCACAGGCTCTCTTGCCTACATCAAGCCGCCGTTTCTTCCGGTGCGCGCTGGCGCGGTGCTGGCCGCCAAACCCGTTCTGTTGGCTAAGGAGAAAGATCCTGAGCCAACATTGAACCTGAAAGAACGCATGGGCATTGCGCGTTTGGTGCGGCCGGAGTCGTGTCTAGCCGTTCAGGGCAAAGGCTTTAAAGGCCAAACCCGCGGTCCGGCATTCAAGGGCCACATGCGCTACATGTCGGTGGACCGGTGGAAGCCCGTTCCCATTGCGGACCACCCCTACGACGTTCCCGAGTGCAACCTGTGCGTGTCCGAGTGTCCGGTGAAAGGTGCCATATCCATCGAAACGTTCACGGGCAGTGATGGCCGTCGTCGCAACCAGCCCATCGTCCATGAACCTTGCGTTGGTTGCGGCGTCTGTGAGATGGTGTGCCCGACCGAGCAGGCATGCATTGTCATTGAAGCGCGTGAGGAGTGGAAAGCATGAGCGACCTACACCGCCAGCGTTTCTTCGAACAAATCGGAATACTGTTTGGGCGCGAACCCAAGAAGCCGGTTGAAATTTCCGAGCGCGCCCAGCAAGTCCATGAACTCAAGCGCATGGCCAACAAGACCGAAGTGCGGGCGGCCATCATGCTGGCGCACAAAACGCCACACGGCAACACCTGGCGCAACCGGCGTTGGGCGTTTCTCATCGCGATCAACCTTTTTTTCGTCGTCTCGTTTGGCTTCGATATCCAGATTCTGGAAGGCTCCCTGACCGCCTCGCGCTTCATCGGATTCCACTTGATTGATTTGAACTCGGCGTTGCAGGTGATGTTGGCGCACAAGCACATCATCGTGAATTTGCTGATCGGCACCATGACCGTCCTGGTGATCTGGATGCTGCTGGGCGGGCGTACATTCTGCTCCTGGGTGTGCCCCTACCACCTGATTGCGGAGTGGGCAGAGAAGCTGCATCTCTTTTTGGCGCGCAAGAAACTGGTGACCGACCAGAACATGAACCGTCGGCTGCGCACGGCGTTCTGGCTTATCTTTGCGCTGGCAACTTTCGGCTCTGGCTATACCGTCTTTGAGGCGATTTCTCCCACCGGCCTTCTGTCGCGTGCAATGATCTATGGGCCGGGCGTCGCGCTATTGTGGGTGGCAGCCTTGCTCCTGTTCGAGATTGTGATTTCCCGCCGTGCCTGGTGCCGCTACGCCTGCCCGATTGGTTTGACTTATGGGGTGGTCGGCATCCTGTCGCCAGTGCGTATCAAGTACAAGCTTGATGGTTGCTTCCACGAGGGCGATTGCCGAAAAGTATGCCTGGTCCCACACGTGCTGGAGACCGTCGTTAAAGGTCGCGCTGTGGATACGGAAGTCAGCCTTGGGCCGGATTGCACCCGTTGCGGATTGTGTGTGGATACCTGTCCGACGGGTTCGCTGACTTTTGATATCAAGGGCTTGTCCAAGCTGCTCTGAGAGCGGTGTTGTCTAGCCATCTTCCACCTGAAACCGTTGCCGCTGTGATCCGATTTCAAAACCTTACCAAGACCTTCCGGCGCGCCCGGATTCTCGATGACGTCAACCTGCAAGTGGGGTTGGGCGAGCGCGTCGCGCTGATCGGCTCCAACGGTGCTGGCAAGACAACCTTGATCCGCTGTTTGTTGGGCGAGTATGTCCATGACGGACTTGTAGAAATTGACGGTCGCAACCCGCGCCAGCAGCGCACCGAAGTGCTGGGCATGATTGGATTTGTGCCCCAACTGCCCCCACCGCTCAAAATGCCGGTTGGCCAGCTGATCGATTTTTCTGCCGCACTGTGCGGCACTGCACCACAGCGCATCCATGAGATTGCCGACCGTCTGGGGCTGGATTTAAGCGGCATCCTGGCGCGCCCCTTCGTCAAGCTCTCGGGTGGCATGAAGCAAAAACTGTTGATTGCCATTGCCCTGGGGCGGGACGCCAAAGTATTGATGATGGACGAACCGGCCGCAAATCTGGACCCCCAGGCCCGCAAGATATTTTTTGAATTGTTGGCCGAGCGCGCAAGCAATGCGACCATGCTGATCTCCAGCCACCGCATCAACGAAGTGTCGTCGCTGGTCAACCGTGTGGTCGAGCTCGACATGGGCAAGGTCGTGCTGGATGAAGCGGTTTCTGAAGATGTTGCACTCACCGCAATGTTGCGTGCACGGGTCGTCAGCAAGCGTCAGGAACCCGCACTGAACAAGGCGCTGGGCCTGTGGGACTTCAAGGCGCTGGATGCGGACCTTACCGAATGGGAGGGGTTGGTCGCAGGCCCCGACCGACTGCGCTTTTTAGGCATGGTTTCTCGCTATGTTGCGGTAGTAAACCATGTATCGATGACCGAAATTGAGCCATGAGACGCCGTGTGTTGCTA
>CAIQBN010000359.1 GCA_903870065.1 uncultured beta proteobacterium
CGACTGGTTCCAGGCCAAGTACCAGGTTTGGCTAACGTGGTGGCCATTGCATCGGGAGCCGACCACGCGCTGGCGCTCCAGATCGACGGCAGCGTCTGGAGTTGGGGCGCAAACTACGACGGCCAGGTGGGCGACGGCAGCAAGCAAGACCGCCTGGCACCGGCCCAGGTGCCCGACCTGATCGACATTGTTGCCATCGCCGCTGCCGATTCGTTCAGCATGGCCCTGTCCCGACAGGGGCGCATTTGGACCTGGGGCGCGAAATATACCGACCCCTACTCCGCCGAAGAGCCACCTGTGAACACCTCGCCCCAAGAGATGACGGATGTGGACCAGGTCAGTGCCATCGCCGGCGGCTATTCCAACAGCCTGGCCATGCGCAGCGATGGCACGGTGTGGATGCGCGGCTACAACCACTCCGGCCAGGTGGGAGACGGCACACTGGTCTTTCGCCCCGGCTACAGCGGCGTGGTCAATGAGAGCTTCAGCGGTTTTCTGGACCTTAGCCCGGGGACCCCCAAGTTGCCAGTGGCGGCCGACAAACAACCCCGGTTCTTCCTGTCCACCGTAAAGTCCGGCGAACGCACTGCCACATCACTTTATGCCGACATTCGGGGCAGCACGCCGCTTGCGCCGCTCACCCAGCAATTCCCAGCGGCCCGTGGCAACTCCACCCCTGCCGCCAACACTGGCTACCAGGTGTTTGTTGCGGCGCGTGGGCCAGCAGAGAGCCAAACCGGTTTTTTTCAGCTTGACTCGCGCAACCAGTGGAGCCCGCTGCTGACTTGGCCGATGTCCGAATATTTACGCAACGTGGCGCTCGAGAGCAACGACAGCATCGTCAGAGTCAATATTTTGCAAAGTACCGATTTGTCAACCCTTGGCGGCGCGTCCATCCTGGTCGGTTACGGCCTCAGTGCCGATGAAATGCTGAGCGCTGGCCGTTTTCGGGTCATTTTCACGGTACCTGGTCCGTGAATACATCACTATTGTATTGATAGCGGTAAAGCCTTATTCCACGAGGGCTATGTGCCATTTTTAGTGACACTGCACGCGGCGATCGTTGAATCCATAGAATGGGCTCTCACCGCTGGAGCCTGGAGAACACGATGTCAGTAGAACCCCGCCCGCCTGTCGTAGGCCGCACGTTTGCGGTCTGGGTCATTTTGCTGGCCGCAGCGGGTGCCTTCGCCTTGACCATGGGTGTGCGCCAATCGTTGGGGCTGTTTCTGAGTTCACTGAACACGGCCACCGGGCTGGGCTTGGGGCAAATCAGCCTGGCCTTTGCATTTGGCCAGCTGTGGTGGGGATTAACCCAGCCGTTTGCTGGCGCCATTGCAGACCGCGTGGGTGCCGGACGCGTGTTGTTGCTCGGCATTGCATTGGTGGCCTTGGGCACCTTTATCACGCCATTCATGACGAGCACGGCAGGCCTGATCTTTGCCATTGGTGTATTGGGCGCCGGTGGCGCGGGCATGGCGGGCCCGGCCGTTCTGATGGCGGC
>CAIQBN010000360.1 GCA_903870065.1 uncultured beta proteobacterium
AGCCGTGCCCGGAGCATTGGCCACGAGCACGTTGCCGGCGCGTATGACTTGCAGCAGTCCGGGCACGCCCAGAGTCGAGTCCGAACGCAACTCCAGGGGATCGAGAAACTGGTCGTCCAGCCGCTTGAGCAACGCATGCACTGGTACCAGCCCGCGCAGGGTTTTGAGGTACAGGTGCTGGTCACGCACGATCAGATCGTTACCCTCGACCAGCGTGATACCAAGGTAACGCGCCAAGTAGGCATGCTCGAAATAGGTTTCGTTGTAAGGGCCAGGCGTCAGTAGCGCAATGTGCGCGTCCTGTCCCGCCGAGCTCATGGTTTTCATGCTGTCGATGAGTGCGCGGTAGGTGCCGGCCAGGCGCTGCACCTGCAACCCCTCAAAGGCCTGCGGAAAAAGGCGCGAAACGGCCAATCGGTTCTCCAGCAGGTATCCCAATCCGGAGGGCGCCTGGGTCCTTTGTGAAACCACCCACCAATTGCCGTCCGGACCCCGCGCCAAGTCGAAGGCGGCGACGTGCAAATGGGTTGCACCCACCGGCTGCACGCCGTGCATGGAGCGCAAATAACCGGGGTGGCCTTGCACCAGCGCAGGTGGCAGCAGGCCGCGAGCCAGTAAATCCTGAGAGCCGTAGACATCAGCCATCACCCGGTCCAGCAAACGCACCCGTTGGGATACGCCGGCTTCGATTTGCTGCCAGCTTGATGCCGAAAGGATCAACGGAAACAAACCCAGAGACCAGGGGCGTTGCGGCCCATCCTCATCGGCATACACGTTATAGGTCACACCATTGTCTCGAATCTGGCGTGCCAGACTGTTGTAGCGTTGACCCATCGTGCCCAGGCCATCGGATGAACAGCTTGCAAAGAATGAGCCCCAAGCCCTCGTCATTCCTTGGTATTGCGCTATCGGTTGTGTAGCAGCCTGCGCACGGGTGGCGCCGGTTGCGGTCTGGCCTCGCAGTTCGTCAAAATGTCCTGGCACGGCGGCCAGCGAGCCGCCAGCCAGTTCCAGCGGCGTCTTTGGCGCAGCGGCATTGTCAACGGGGTGGGAGTTGGCGTTGGTCACGTGGGGAAGTATGCAGCAAGCCCGGCTTCAGGCCATCATGCGCGATGGTGTTTGGCCTGTCAGGCCAGCGGCAAGCCATCCAGCGTCGCATAGGCATTCTTGAGCCAGGTCCTGACGCGTTGGCGCTCCAGCATGCCCAGTGCATCGGGCCCCGCGGTGGTGTTTGTCGCAGCCCAGAAACTCGCGTTTTGTCTATCGATCTTGCGCATGCTGCCTTCGTGCAACTGTGCCAAGGTGATCACCTGGGCGCCCAGGCTTTGCGCCTTTTTGAGTGCCGAGGATTGCTCGAGCTGCGCAAAGTCGCTGCCGCGCCCCAGGTTTTTGACGATGATGTAGTTGGGTCCGGCGCCATAGGTATTGAGCAACCGGTCCAGCAGGTCGACCGAATCGTTACCCGCATCGGCCAAATGCCAGAAGTTGACGGTGACGCCCATCTCGGCCAGCAAAGACAGCAGGTCCGAGTCACGCACCCAGCGCGACAGGGGTGCTGCGGTCTGGGCTGCTAGGTCCACAATCACGCTCTTGCTTTTTCCGTCCACAGCGGGCTCTTCGAAGACCGCTGCAATCTGATCCAGTCCCTCATAGGTGTCCACAATCACCGGAGCTGCGTAGTGGGCATAAAAACGGGTGAATGAGGTGTGTGAGCGGTCCGTATCAAAGCCGGTAAAGGGCTGACCACGATCAATGAAGTATTGGGCCAACAGACGTGCTGCGACGGATTTGCCGACGCCGCCTTTTTCGCCGCCGATGAGATTGAGTGAAGGCATGTAGTGACTTTCAGTTGGTATAAACAGTTGACAGTATCAAGCAAGATAGGTGCCACACCCGATATGTCCCAGTTCGCTGGAATGGAAAAGGTATAGCACAATAGTCAGCATTGTCTCCATCAAACGAACCATGCGCCGTCTGCGAGTTTTTTTTAAAATTGCTTTGCGTCAATGGTTTGCTGCATTGTTGCTGATGGCACCGTTCGTGTATGGATCCATGGTTCAGGCGGCTCCCCGTGAAGTTCGGGTTGGCGTTTATGAAAATGAACCCAAAATCTTTGCTGGACCCGATGGACAACCCAGCGGCATCCTGGGCGATTTGCTGTCTGAAATCGCGGTGCAGGAAAAGTGGAAGCTGGTTAGCGTTCAATGTGCGTGGCAGGCCTGTCTGGATGCGCTACAGGCGGGTGAACTCGACTTGATGCCCGATGTGGCGTGGAACGACAAGAGAGACCTGATCTTTGACTTCCACAAGATACCGGCCTTGTTGAGCTGGTCACAAATTTACAAGCGCAAAGGCGTAGCAATCAACTCGGCACTTGATCTGGAGGCCAAGCGCATAGCGGTTCTGGGAGGTTCGGTACAACAAGCCTACCTCAGCGATCTGGTCAAGGGCTTTGGAATTGCAGCCGAGTTTGTTACGGTGGCTTCCTTTAAAGAAGGCTTTGAGTTGGTGGCATCTGGCGCTGCCGATGCAGCCGCAGCGAATCGGTTTTACGGTGACCTGCAAGCACCGCAATTTCAGCTGGAGTCCACGCCGATTCTGTTCCAGCCAGCAAAACTCTTTTATGCAACTGCACAGGGCCGCAATGCAGATTTACTGGTATCGATCGACAGCAATCTGGACCGATGGGGGTCACAAAAGGACTCACCCTACCACTTAATTCTCAAGCGCTGGATGCAGGGGACACCCCAATTTTCTGTGCCACGCGTTGTCTGGTGGTCATTGGCAGCACTGGCCTGTCTTTTTTTGGCGTCGGTGATGATGGGGCTTTTGCTGCGGCGGGAAGTGGCAAGAAAAACCAAGAGTCTCAAGGACAGTGAAGACAAGTTGGCGACCATTCTGAACAGCGTAGACGCCCATATTTACATCAAGGATCGCGAGCTGAAATACCAGTATGTCAATCGCAAGGTCGCTGAGCTTTTCGGCAGGAAAACCGATGAAATAGTGGGCCGCACGGACGCTGAGTTTTTTGATGTGCAAACGGTGGAAAAGCTGGCCCTCAATGACCGTCGTGTCATTCAGGACGGCGCTCGGGTCGAGGCTGAGGAAGTCAATCGCAGTGCGGACGGTTCAGCTACGCGGACCTATCTGTCTGTGAAACTGCCGCTGCGCAGTGACGATGGCCGTATTTACGCCTTGTGTGGCATTTCCACCGACATTACCGCGCACAAACTGGCTGAGGAAGCAATCCATCAGCTGGCATTTTTTGACCCGCTGACAAAGTTGCCCAACCGTCGCCTGTTGCTTGAAAACATGCATACCGCCATCAGTTCAAGTGATCGCAACGAGGACTTTGGGGCACTGTTGTTCATTGATGTTGATAACTTCAAAGATTTAAACGACACCCTGGGCCACCATGTGGGCGACATGTATTTGCAGCAATTGGCGCTGCGCCTGGGCAGCTGCACACGAGCCCAGGATACGCTGGCTCGTCAGGGGGGTGATGAATTTGTTGTCATGCTGCAGAGTCTGGATGCGCAACCGCAACAGGCGGCCCAACAAGCGCGGCAGGTGGCCGAGAAAATTTTGGCTCGCCTGCGTGAACCCTACCATCTGGAAGGTAAAGACTTCAAGTCCAGCGTCAGTATTGGTGTTGCCATGTTCTCCGGCAAAGGCATCAGCCAGGATAACTTGCTGAAACAAGCCGACCTTGCGAT
>CAIQBN010000361.1 GCA_903870065.1 uncultured beta proteobacterium
AACAATCATAGATCAAAAAATAGGGTTTGAAGTCTTTCCCAAACAATTTGTTCGAATGGGTTTTGCACACCCAGATTCACTACTTTCGGTAACGACGCTATGTGCTTGAAATGTATGAATATTTTGCTGATTGTTGCAGTCACGCAGAGTGTGACAACTTGTCATATTTCTGAGCCTTTGTGAATGTGCACCTGACCTGGGCGCACTAATGCACCGCTTTGATGCGCATTAGCTGTCAATTTTTGCTCATCAAGCGCGTTGGCCGTCAGAAATTAGATCGACTGTCGTCCCCGCTTGCGCTTCAATCGAGGAGCTCCGATGTCACGCGGAGGCAAACCGGTGTGCTGCGTAAGCAAATGGCCCATTTCTGGGGAAATTTCTGTCTCACTCGCCGATTTCGACGACCCCGCGCCCGGGGTTCGGCGCCCCGAATTGGTCACGGTAGAATTTTTCTTGCGCGCGCTCTGGTAACCGCCATCGCCCAATGGTTGGTAGGTGGGAATCAGGTGGTTTTTGCCGTTGCCAATCAGGTCTGCGCGACCCATTGCTTTCAGCGCCTCACGCAGCAGCGGCCAGTTGGCGGGATCGTGGTAGCGCAAGAAAGCCTTGTGTAGCCGCCTGCGCTTCTCACCGCGCACCACGTCCACGTTCTCGTCTTCACTCTCCACCGTGCGGTGGATCTTGCGCAGGGGGTTGCGCCCACTGTGGTACATGGCCGTGGCGCTGGCCATGGGGCTGGGATAGAAGGTCTGCACCTGGTCGGCACGGAAGCTATTCTTCTTCAGCCAGACCGCCAGGTTCATCATGTCTTCATCGCTGGTGCCCGGGTGGGCGGCGATGAAATACGGCACCAGAAACTGCTTCTTGCCCGCTTCCAGCGTGAACTTGTCAAACATCTGCTTGAACTTGTCGTAGCTGCCGATGCCAGGCTTCATCATTTTGGTCAACGGGCCACTCTCGGTGTGCTCGGGCGCGATCTTCAGGTAGCCACCCACGTGGTGGGTCACCAGTTCTTTCACGTACTCGGGGCTTTTGACTGCCAGGTCGTAGCGCAGGCCTGAGCCAATCAGGATTTTCTTGATGCCTTTGAGGGCACGGCCCCGGCGGTAGATTTTGATCAGCGGGTCGTGGTTGGTGGTCAGGTTCTGGCAGATGCCGGGGTAAACGCAGCTCGGCTTGCGGCAGGCGGCCTCGATCTCGGGCGTCTTGCAGCCCAGGCGGTACATATTGGCCGTAGGGCCGCCCAGGTCAGAGATGGTGCCGGTGAAGCCTTTCACCTTGTCACGGATGTCCTCGATCTCCTTGATCACCGACTCCTCCGAGCGGCTTTGGATGATGCGGCCCTCGTGCTCGGTGATGGAGCAAAACGAGCAACCGCCAAAGCAGCCGCGCATGATGTTGATGGAGAAGCGAATCATCTCCCACGCCGGGATCTTGGTGGCATGGTCGTGGCTGCCGTTCTCGTCTGCGTAGGCTGGGTGCGGACTGCGGGCATAGGGCAGATCGAATACATAGTCCATTTCGGCTGTAGTCAGCGGGATTGGCGGCGGGTTGATCCACACGTCACGTGCCGTGACGCCCTCGCCATGGGCCTGGACCAGGGCGCGGGCGTTGCCGGGGTTGGTTTCCAGATGCAGCACGCGGCTGGCGTGGGCATACAGGACGGCGTCACTCTTGACCTGCTCGTAGCTGGGCAGGCGGATAACGGAGCGATCACGCGGCGGCACCTTGCGGCCACCGGCCAGGGCCGGGTTGGCGAAAAAGGTGATGGGCTGGATGGCCGCCGTGGCTGAAGAATTTGAAGAAAATTGGCCTCTAGCCCTCGTAGAATTTGCTTGAGATGCTCCTGAATTAATAGCATCTAGGTCGCCTTGCTTCACAGCCTGGGGCACGGCCTTGGCTTCATCTTCCTTGGCGCAACTACTACCCTGCCCCGCCGCCTGTTCGCTGGTGGTCTGGTATGGGTTCACGTGGGCCTCTACGCGGCCGGGCTCATCCACACTGGTGGAGTCGATCTCAAACCAGCCCTTGCCAGAATCATCATCCGGGCGACGTACAAAAGCGGTACCCCGCACATTAGTGATCTTTTGCACCGGCTCGCGCGCGGCTAAGCGGTGGGCAATCTCAATAATGGCACGATCTGCGTTGCCATACAGCAGCAGGTCGCACTTGGCGTCCACGACGATGGAGCGACGTACTTTGTCGCTCCAGTAGTCGTAGTGGGAGATACGACGCAACGAGCCTTCTATGCCGCCCAGCACAATGGGCACATCCTTGAATGCCTCGCGGCAGCGCTGGCTGTAGACGATGGCAGCGTGATCCGGGCGCCGGTCAGGAGCCGCACCCGGCGTGTAAGCGTCGTCACTGCGTATTTTGCGGTCCGCCGTGTAGCGGTTGATCATGGAATCCATGTTGCCCGCCGTCACAGCCCAGAACAGGTTGGGTTTGCCCAGCACTCTGAACGGGTCGGCGCTCTGCCAGTCCGGCTGGGCGATGATGCCGACCCGAAAACCCTGGGCTTCGAGCAGGCGTCCGATCACGGCCATGCCAAAACTGGGGTGGTCCACATACGCGTCGCCGGTGACCAGCACGATGTCACAGCTATCCCAACCCAATCGCTCCATCTCGGCACGGCTCATTGGCAAAAAGCGCGACGTGCCGAAGCGCGCGGCCCAGTATTTGCGGTAACTGGTCAGCGGCTTGGCGGCGCGCGGGAAGAAGGAGACGTCAACAAGGGCGTTCATGGTGTTTTCGTGTAGCGAGCGATTTTAAAGAGCCAGGCTGAACTCCGCACGGGAAAGGGATACTCGTCCGCCGAGAGGCAACCAACCCGCTTGAAACCCCTAGAATGAACAATTGACCGACCACTAGCCTGACACGCGTTGTGCAGGCCCTCCAAGGATACATCCATGAAAAAACTGCTGTTCACCCTTGCGCTTTGCGCCGTCGGCACTGCCACGTTGGCGCAGGTCAAGGACCTCAGAGTTGCAATAGACCCAACCTACGAACCCTTCACCTACAAACTTGAGGGAAAACCTGTGGGTTTTGACGTCGACATCGCCAACGCCTTGTGTGATCAGATCAAGCGCAGATGCGTGTTCGTGGAGCAGGGATGGGACAGCATGATTCCTGGCCTGATGGCTCGCAAATACGATGTCATCATCAGTTCAATGTCGATCACTGAGGACCGCCTGAAGCAGATCGACTTCACGGAAAAATACTACAACACGCCCAGTCGTGTTGTCACCAAAAAAGAGCTGAAATACGCCGGGCCAGCATCCCTCAAGGGCAAGAAGATCGGGGTACTCAAGGCCAGCACACAAGAAAAGTATGCAATCGGTGAGCTCAAACCAATGGGCGTCGATGTGGTGTCTTATGAGGCCCAGGATCAGGTTTACCTTGACATCAAGGCCGGCCGACTGGATGGCACCGTGGCGGACCATGTGGAAGTCACGGGCGGCTTCCTCAGCAAACCGGAAGGCAAGGACTTTGAGCTCAAGGGTGATGACTTGTACATCACAAAGTACTTTGGCACCGGAGCGGGCATTGGCTTGCGAAAAGGGCAAGACCCGCTCAAGGTCGAACTCAGCGCTGCGATCAAGGCGATTCGGGGTAATGGCGTTTACAAAAAGATCAACGACAAGTATTTCAAGTTTGATGTCTACGGCAAGTAAGTGAGACATGAACGCCTACGTCGCCGCGATTCTCCAAGGTGCATTGCTGACCGTTGGCGTTTCGCTGGCTGCCCTTCTGGTATCCGTCGTAGTGGGGTTGGTCGGTGCGGGCGCCAAGCTCTCAGGCAGACCGGTCTGGGTCGCAGTCGCCACAGCCTACACCACCATCATCCGGGGCATTCCTGAACTGGTCTTGATGCTGCTGATCTTTTACGGTGGAACCATCGGTCTTAACAACCTACTTGAATGGGCGGGAAGCGAAGCGACTGTCGACATCAACCCCTTTGTGGCGGGTGTATTGACCATTGGTTTCATTTATGGCGCCTATATGACCGAAACCTTTCGCGGTGCGATTATGTCGATACCCAAGGGCCAGGCGGAGGCTGCCTGGGCCTTCGGAATGGGACGCAGCCAAACATTTATTCGCATCACTGCGCCTCAAATGGTTCGCTACGCGCTGCCCGGCTTCACCAACAACTGGCTGGTCCTGATCAAGGCCACTGCCTTGGTCAGCCTGATCGGGTTGCAGGAAATGACGTATGCAGCAAAACAGGCCAGTGCCGCCACCCGGTCTCCGTTTACTTATTTTCTGCTGACTGCAGCACTTTTTTTGGTTTACACCACCGTGTCGCTGATTGTGCTAAAAAAGCTGCACAAGCGCTTTAGTCTTGGCACCAAGCGAGGGATGATGTAAGTGAACTGGGCCGTCCTGTTTGAGGCGCAGAACCTGGCTTTGTTTGGCACCGGTATTGCCACCACGCTGGGCCTGTTGTTCGCATCGCTGCTCACAGGCGCCATCCTGGCCCTTGGATTTTCACTGTTGCTGACCGGTCCGTGGGCGGTTTTGCGATGGTTGGTTGGCGGCTACACCTATGTCATTCGGGGCACTCCGCTTCTAATCCAGGTCTACTTGATCTATTACGGTTTGGGACAGTTGGAGTGGATTCAGATGCGTTGGGACAGCGTTTGGCCCTGGACCCATTTCAAGGAACCATTTTTTTGCGCCCTGTTGGCATTCAGCCTCAACACGGCAGGATATACCGCCGAGATGCTGGCTGGTGCCATCCGGGAAACCAGTGCCGGTGAAATAGAAGCGGCCCAATCCTTTGGCATGAACCGTGTTCAGGTCCTGTGGCGCATCGTGCTTCCCAGCGCCCTGAGGCGCAGCCTGCCGGCCTACAGCAACGAAGTCGTGATGATGTTGCACAGTACCAGTCTGGCCAGTGCCGTACCGTCCATGCTCGACGTAACTGCGGCTGCCAGTCGCATTTACTCTGAATACTATTTGCCATTTGAGGCCTATTTGGCCGCCGCTGCAATCTACCTATGTGCATCGTTTTGTCTGATCGGTTTGTTCAAGCTCACCGAGCTGCGACTTTTGGCCTACTTGGCACCACGCAAACACTGATACCCTGGAACCATGCAACGCAAAGACCACCTGCTGCTCTCTCCTAGTCTGGGCAGCCAGAAAACACTCACCAGTTTTCACTTTGGCACACCTGGCCATGCCCCGAAAGTCTTTATACAAGCCAGCTTGCATGCCGAAGAATTGCCCGGAATGCTTGTTGCACACCATTTGCGCGCGCTGCTCGAAGTGGCAGAAGCAGCGGGAATGATCGACGGTGAGGTCATTTTGGTGCCGGTTGCCAACCCCATTGGCTTAGCTCAGCGCGTGGACCACAAGGCCATGGGGCGTTTTGAATTGGCTACATCAGAGAATTTCAATCGGCATTACCCGGATCTCGCCAAAGCGGTCTGGCCGACGGTGAAAGGTGCTCTTGGCGCGAACCCCCGCACCAACGTAGCGATCGTTCGCAAGGCAGTCGGCACTTATCTGGACGAATGGAAGCCCAGCAGCGAACTGCAAAGCCTGCGCCGATCTTTGCTCATGCTGGCACACGACGCAGACTACATGCTGGACCTGCACTGCGACTGCGAAGCCGTCATGCACTTCTATACTGAGGAACCCTGCTGGCCGCAACTGGAACCATTGACGCGTTTTTTGCAATGCAAGGCGATCTTGCTTGCGCGAAATTCAGGCAGCGGACCCATAGACGAATGCCTCTCCGGAGTCTGGTGGAGGCTTGCCGACATGCTGGGTGCTGATGGCAATCGCTCGCCATTGCCACAAGGCTGCTACAGCAACACGATCGAGTTGCGAGGCGAAGCCGATGTCAGCCATACCCTGGCGCAGCAGGATGCAGGTGCTATCTTTGCCTACCTACAGTTCATCAATGTCGTTGGCGGCTCGCCGATACCACAGTTACCGCTAGCACTTTGCCAAGCCACGCCACTAGCTGGTTCGCAGACATTGCATGCACCGGCGTCCGGGGTGGTAGTCTTTGCCGCCGATGTCGGTCAGGCACTTGCAGCAGGCGACCTGGTAGCCGAGATCATTGACCCCATTGCAAACGAAATCCATCAGGTTGTCGCTGGTGTACAAGGCATACTTTACGCCCGTATCCGAGACCGCTTTGCCATGGCAGGAGCCGAGCTAGGAAAAATTGCCGGCCCGCTAGCCTTCAGGACTGGTGAACTCCTGGGCGCATAGGTCCAGACACACCCCAACACCAATTAAAAATTCTTTCGACTCACGCCATGCCTGCGCCGCCAATCAAACTCCAGGTTGACAACATTCACAAACGCTTTGGCGCCAATGAAGTGCTCAAAGGCGTGTCACTGACCGCCCATGCGGGCGATGTGATCAGCATTATTGGCAGTTCAGGGTCGGGCAAGAGCACTTTTTTGCGTTGCATCAACTTATTGGAAAGGCCGCACGAAGGTCGCATCACCGTGGCCGGCGAAGAGCTCAGGCTCGTCGCCCAGCCCAATGGAGAACTGGGAGCCGCCGATGCCAGGCAGCTCGCCCGCATGCGTACAAAACTGGCCATGGTGTTCCAGCACTTCAATCTATGGGCCCATATGACTGTGTTGCAAAACATCATTGAAGCCCCGATTCACGTCATGGGCGTACCGCGCGATGAGGCAATTGCAATTGGGCGCAAGTATCTGACCCGCGTGGATTTGGCGGGCAAAGAAGACAGCTACCCCGCTCACCTCAGTGGCGGACAGCAGCAGCGCGTGGCAATTGCTCGGGCACTGGCAATGGAGCCAGAGGTCATGCTGTTTGACGAACCCACTAGCGCACTTGACCCTGAATTGGTAGTCGAAGTTCTAAAGGTCATGCGCAATTTGGCCAGCGAGGGGCGAACCATGGTTGTCGTCACCCATGAGATGGGTTTCGCGCGCGAAGTTGCAAACCATCTGATTTTTTTGCACCAGGGTCGCATTGAAGAACAAGGCACGCCCACCCAAGTTTTGTCAGCGCCAAAGAGCGAGCGACTCGGGCAGTTTCTGGCGGGTAGTCTGAAGTAGACCGACAGATTAATTCGCCAATATTGGTAGCATTTCCATCCCGCAACTGGCTCCCTACCGCTGACCATGCTCAATTTTTTACCCAAGCCGCTGATCGCAGTTGTTGCCACACTGCTGATGGTGATTAACGCTCTGTTCTGGGTCCCAATTCTGCTGATCTTCTCGTCGCTGAAGCTCCTGCTGCCGTTCAAGGCGGTTCGACTATTCATCGATCCAATCCTGCTGTCCATTGCAGAGGCCTGGATTTCTGGCAACAGCGCCTGGATGACCCTGACCCAACGCACACAGTGGGATGTGCAAGGCATCGAGGGGCTCGATCCGAACAACTGGTATATGGTCAACAGCAACCACCAGTCGTGGGTGGACATTTTGGTGCTCCAGCATTTGCTGAACCGACGGATCCCTTTGTTGAAATTCTTTCTCAAACAACAACTGATCTGGGTGCCGGTAATGGGACTTGCCTGGTGGGCTCTGGAGTTCCCATTTATGCGCCGGCACTCCGAGGAGTTTCTCAAGAAGCACCCGGAAATGCGCGGCAAAGACCAAGAAACGACGCGCAAAGCATGTGCCAAATACGCATTGATTCCCACCAGTGTGATGAACTTTCTGGAAGGTACACGATTCACGGCCGCCAAGCACGCCCGGCAACAGTCACCCTATACGCATTTGCTCAAACCCAAGGCCGGCGGCATGGCGCTCGCGCTCAATGCCATGGGCGACAAATTTCAAGCGATTTTGGACGTCACCATTGTGTACCCGGATGGCGCACCCAGCTTTACAGACTTCCTGCAAGGCAAGTTGCGACGGGTAGTTGTGCGAGTGCGCAAGCTGCCCATTCCAAGCCATCTGCTACATGGCGATTACGCAACGGACGCTACTTTTCGTGACGCATTCTCGCAGTGGGTGCAGCAGCTTTGGCGCGAGAAAGATGCACAAATTGCCCATCTGCTGCAGGCAACCCGCAAACCGGAACCGGCCGTCAGCCCTTGACCTTGAATGCCGGCATGTGCTGCGCTAGGCGCGCGCCCATCTCTGCACCCAGGGCCTGCAGCCCGCTCAAGGGGCGCACCATCACCTCAAACTCCACGATCTTGCCCGCTTCATCAAAGCGCACTAGATCAATGCCTTTCAGTTGTTTGTCGCCAACGCGGGCACTGAACTCCAACACCACGTTCAAGCCGTCATCGGACGCGAGTTGGCGATGGTAGGTGAAATCTTCAAACACCTGGATTACCGTGTTCAAGGCCAGAATTAGCGCAGCGGCTGGTTGGTATGGATGAATCGCCATGGGCGAGCGAAATACGGCATCCGGATGAACGATGGACGGCAAAGCCTCCAGATTGCGTTGGGCCACCATGTCATGCCAAATGGCAAGCGATGCCACTACGGCGGGTTTGAGTTGGCCCGGTGCTGCTTGCATGAGAATTACCTTTAAATAAGAACTGTGAAACGGATGGGCGAAAACGTGGCGCGGTGCACTACCTCAACAGGTTCAGATTGCAGCAGCCAGCCGGGTGCCCTGGTTGATGGCACGCTTGGCGTCAAGTTCAGCAGCCACATCTGCACCGCCAATCAAATGCACTGAACATCCTGCTTGCTGCAGGGCCGCAAGCAACTCACGCTGCGGCTCCTGTCCTGCGCACACGATGACATTGTCAACCGCGAGCACACGATCCTGGCCGCCCACGCTCACATGCAAGCCTTCATCATCAATTTTGCGGTAGGTCACGCCGGGTGACATGGCGACGCGGCGCGCCTTGAGCCCGGTGCGGTGAATCCAGCCTGTGGTCTTGCCCAACTGGTCGCCCACCTTGCTCTCCTTGCGTTGCAGCAGATGCACCTGGCGCGGCGGAGACTCTACTTGCGGGGAACGCAGACCGCCGCGTTCGGTGTAGTTGGTGTCAATGCCCCACTCTGCATAGAACTTGGGTGCATCCACGCTCGCACTTGTGCCACTATGAGTCAGGTACTCGGATACGTCAAAGCCAATGCCACCTGCTCCAATCACCGCCACGGTCTTGCCCACCGGCTTGCCGTCACGCAGCACATCCAGGTAGCCCAGAGCCTTGGGATGGTGGATACCCTCAATCGGAGGCACGCGCGGCGTAACGCCGGTCGCCAACACGATCTCGTCGTAACCGCCGGACTGCAAACTCTCGGCGCTCACCCGGGTTCTGAGCGAAACTTTGACCCCGCGCAAGCTGAGCTGGCGGCTGTAGTAGCGCAGCGTCTCATAAAACTCTTCCTTACCCG
>CAIQBN010000362.1 GCA_903870065.1 uncultured beta proteobacterium
ATGACTACAAGCACGGTTTTGCCTGTAACGGGCGATTTGCGGATTGCTGAAATAGCCCGCATGCTGGGCGGCGAGAAACCGTCGAGCACTACATTGGCACACGCAAGGGAAATGTTGCAATCTGGAATATGACGCAATGCAATTCAATAACCACCCAATGGAAATTGTTCTGATCACAGGAATGTCGGGTTCGGGTAAATCAGTGGCATTGAATGCGTTGGAGGACGCTGGTTTCTATTGTGTAGACAACTTGCCGCCCGAGATGCTGCTTCCATTTGTAGAACTGGAACAAAAACACGAAGCCAGTCGGGTCGCCATCGCAATGGATGTCCGTAGTGCCACGTCCTTACCCATGGTGCCACAACAATTGGAAACACTGCGCCGACGGGGCATCGGCATCAAATCGTTGTTTCTGGATGCCAATACGGAAACCTTGGTCCGTCGCTATTCGGAAACCCGGCGCAAGCACCCACTCTCACAACCTGTAACTGTACGCGGCGCACAGGATGCCCGTCGGGCCCTGGTCGATGCCATAGAGTTGGAGCGCAAGCTATTGGCCGTATTGCGCGATCAGGCGCATGTGATCGACTCCAGCATTATTCGTGCGTCGCAATTGCAGGGGTATGTCAAAGCACTGGTTTCATCCTCTTTGGAGCAGCTCACATTGGTGTTTGAGTCCTTTGCTTTCAAACGTGGCGTTCCAACCGACGCAGATTACGTATTTGATGTGCGCATGCTACCCAATCCGCATTACGAGCCAGCATTACGACATCTGACAGGTCGAGACGTGCCCGTGGCGAATTTTCTTGACGCAAAAGACGATGTTCGCTTGATGCTGCAACATATTTCCAATTTCTTGGAGCATTGGCTCGACGCGTTGGTGCGTGATCATCGCAGTTACGTGACGGTGGCAATTGGCTGCACGGGTGGCCAGCATCGCTCCGTGTATCTCGTTGAGCGCTTGGCTGAGCGTTTTGCACCTCAGTGGGTTACGTTGAAGCGTCATCGGGAAATTGACTCCCCGTAAACGGGTTGAATGCCGAACTTTGCCATATAAACATAAAGAGAGACGTCGATGGAAAACAGAATTCAAGCAGCTGCAATCATTACGGCCGCACTATTACGGGACTACCCAGTGCCTACTACCGACAAGATTGTGGAACTGATGACTCAGGCACTTGAGGCCATCGATGTTGCAACTGGTCTGGAAAACAGACGTGCTGCAAAGAAGTCAGCAGAGTTGAAGATGAATTCTGTGCCGCGGCGGTAGTTCAGCCCGAACGCGGCAGGCTCGGATCAAAGTCGTATGTCGTCGGTAGGTTATATTGGCCAGTCAAAATTCAAAGTAAGTGAATAGGAGACTGGCGCAATGGAGCGTGGAGCGAAAATACAAGGTGCGCTCAGTGGCCGTGGTTGTCTGGTGCGTGGAGTAGGCAACTTCGCGCCTGATTCGGCTTGCCAACATGTGTTATCGCGATTGGGCTTGCCGGACTTATTGCCTTGGGTGGACGCGCGAAGTGGAAGCGATGAAGGCGGAGGCTATTTGTCTCTTCGGCTGTGCGACGATCAAATTGCTTTATTGGCGCCCGACCTCAATACGCTGCGTTTGTCTGAGGTATTGAATCTTGATACGCTGGGCAGTGTGCTGGATTTGACCCGCGAAATAGTGGTTTCCATGCTGATGGGGCCTATCGCGTTTGAGTTTCCAAGCGTGGAAGAATTTGTCAGTGCGGTGCGCATCCGCATCAATATCGTACATGCTGCCCGCAAGACCAGTCTGGCCTTTCACACCAGTGAGGCCGAACGGCCTGCGGATTGCTGGGTCTACGACGAAGACGTCGGGTTCATCACACGGCCTGGCGTGGCCTTGATTGATGCGCTGATCAAGGCAACACAACCCGACGCTTCTGGTGCCCTTTATTCATTTTCGTGTTACCGCGCGTCGGAGTACGTCATTTTGTTAGGGATTGCCCAGGAGTTGGAACGTTGCAATCCTACGTTGTATGCGCAGTTGCAATTGATGTGGGCGACGCAGCCTATCAAATCCGGAAAATTTCATGACGTTTTTTTGCATGAACAGGGGTCCATGGAAGTACCACTGCCACCCCATTATTTTGTCCCAGGTGACCGAACATGGTTTCGCAATCCCGACGAAGCATCTGCCGATGCGTCCGGTTTTGAAGGATCGTGGGTGATGTATTTGGGTGGCGGACTTTTTAATAACTTTTGGAATTGCGACGCGCCCTACACATTGACAGAAAAATGCCTCGAAATCTATCACTGGAGACATGGTCTTTATAGGGACGCGCAGGGCGACGAGCGTATTGACGAGGAAAGAGTGGCGCAACTGGTACAGGCCTCAAGAATGGACGCACCTGAGGTGGCGCGTATCGTTGCCACGATGGGGCGTTACCGCGAACCACGCGGCATCTACACGGCAGCAGGTGGGTGTATTGATACCACCCGCGAATTTGCGCGCTGGGTTTGTCCAGGAACGACAGACCTTGTGCTGCCGGCGTATTGACGGCACATGATCAGGCGCTCAATTCATATTGATGCTGCCAAAGCGGTGGCATCGCAATTGATCGTCTTACACCATTTTTCAGTCTATGGCCCAATGGCAGATGCGCTTGACCTGGCTGCACCCCTGACGACTGACTGGTTGTATGAGTACGCGCGCATGTCCGTTCAGATCTTTTTGGTGATTGGCGGTTATTTTGCAGCGAGCGCTTTGGCGCCTCACGGCAATTGGCAACGCGGCTCGCCATGGCGCAGTTTGGGGCAGCGTTGGATGCGTTTAGTTCCTCCGTTTGTCGCTGCACTGATTCTGACGGTCGCTGCAAGTGCAATTGCGCGAGCTCTGCTTCAGGCGGAGTTCATACCTTTAGCTCCCAGTGCAGGGCAATTTTTGGCTCACGTGTTACTCGTTTTTGGAGTGCTCGGAGTTGAGCCGCTTTCTGCCGGAATTTGGTATGTCGCAATCGATTTTCAATTGATTGCAATGATGGCGCTCTTGCTTTGGGGCGCGGGACGCAGGGCGCACTGGGTGGTGTTTCTATTTACGCTGGCGTCGCTCTTTGCTTTTAATCGGTATGAGCAGGGTGACAACTGGGCG
>CAIQBN010000363.1 GCA_903870065.1 uncultured beta proteobacterium
CAAAATCAAGCGGCATGGTCACGACTGGGAGCCAAAGTAAGTGCCATTCGCCCTGAGGCGTCCTCGTATTGATGGAGCTGAGATGTCTGTCAACCCCGGTGGCAACCACCGCACGGTCGTCTGACTGAGCGCGTCAATCACCCCCTCACTCGGTCAGCGTAGCCCATTAGTTGTGCCATGTGACAAAGATGGGTTAGGAAATCTCTTGTGCAAGACCTTCAAGACTCAATCCCTGCAGCAGGGGAATAATTCTTTCCCGCATTCTTGATCAACGCAGCCAAGAATTCAATGCCATCAAGTCATTAGCCTGGACTTGCTGCATTTGCCTTGGCAAGTTTTGACTGGAGCCTTTTTACCGTCTTTTCAATATCAACAATGAATCGGTTGTGCTTGCCGCGCGCAACTTCCTCGACTGCATCACGGGCGCTGAAGTCAAAGAAAACTGCAGCGCCATTGATTTCGACCAGAGTGACAGTGATATCAACCCACATGCCGAGCAAAGTCGCTCCGATGTGGTCGAGCTCGACGCGGGTGCCGACCGAGTCCCGGCCGGGACCGACATGTTCGAGCAACAGGTCTCGGCACGCCATTTCAATGTCGTACAGCAACTTGGGCGTCGAGTAGACGCGGCAGTCGTCGCCCATGAAACTGATGGTTCGTTCAGCATCAATGGCGATGCGACGGGTGGCGACAAGTCCGGGTTTTAGTGTTTCACTCATGCTGGTTCTCCGTTGAAAAAGGGTTTGCGTTGTTGTCTCAATACATTCCAATCCGATGGTCGGTCTGGCGTGTCTGTGTGCTTCAGCGCCGACTTCTGAGCAGGTCGGCGTACAGGCGCGCCTCGACGTAGCGCACCAGTGCCCGGGTGCCGCGTGCACAGTTCCTGAACACGCAAACGCCCTGGTCCATCAATGCCGCCGACATGGCGTCGTAGAGTTGCCCGCCATCCACGATGCCGATGACGGGTTTGTCATTGCGCTGGACCAGAGGCGGCATCAGGTGGACCGTGCTTTTGGGGTCGCTGATATCAAAGCCGGGGCGTAGTTGGCTTGCCTGCAAGGCGCGCACGGAGGGCGCCGTCGGGTCCAGCCCAACAACGACCGCGTCGATGTTGGGATCTTGCAGAAACGCCTGCACGATCTGCAGATGGGCTTCGTCGTCGGCGCCGGGGTTGATGTCGATCGGATTCCTCACCTCGACCAGCGTGTTGAGCTTCTTGGCCAGCAAGACTTCTTCGACCTGCCTGACGGTGTCGGGGGCCAGCGCGCACATGTCCATGGAGAAGCTGCCCACGTCGATCGAATCGGCCATGCCGACGGCCTCAAATCCCGCGCCGCTGATAGCGCCGAGCCGCCGCCCGCCGATCTTCTTGTCGTGTAGCGCTCCGGCGATGTAGAATAAATCGTCGAAACTGTTGAAGTCTTCCGCAACGATGGCGCCGGCCTGGCGAAGCACCGAGTCAAACAGGCTCGCGTCACCGGCAATGGATGCGGTATGACCCAACACGCCGCCCATGCCGGGAGCGGTCTTGCCGGCTTTGTAAACCACCACCTGTTTGCCCCCAAGTACCGCCTTGCGCACGGCTTTGGCGAAGGCCAGTCCGTCCTGGTCTTTGAACCCCTCGATGTAGATGCCCAGGGTTTGTATTTCTGGCAGGTCGGAAAAATAGTCCAGCAGGTCTCCGTGCGTCAAATCGGTCTGATTGCCCAGAGCCAGCATATAACGCGGGTCCAGCCACGGGTTCTGGCTCAGGCGCGTGATCATGAAGGCACCGCTCTGGCTCAACATGACCGAATTGCGCTGCGGCTTTTTGGCCGCCTTGGGCAGACGCTCCAGTGGGATGAACCAGGAATCATAGGAGCCGGGATGCGAGACCACGCCCAGGCAGTTGGCACCGAGAAAGATCGGTCCGCCGCCCGGCTTGCCGTGGGCCGCGTTGATGCGATCGGCCATGGCCGCAGCGGGCTCACGGCTGGCCTGGGTCTCCCCCAGGCTGCCGGGAATCAGCATGACCGACTCCACACAGTCGGTCTCAAGAATTTCATCGACCAGGGCGTAAACCGCGCTGGCCGCCACCGCGACAATCAACAGATCGAGCTTGTGGTCGAGTGCCTGGAGGTTTTCCACGCACCTGACGCCATCGATCTCGGTTTCGCCCGGCCGGATGATGGTCAGTCGCTCCTTGTCATAACCGCTTCCCATCAGGTTTTTCAGGATGATGCGGCCAAAATTCATGGCGCTGGGCGAGACCCCGATGATGCCGATCGAGGTCGGGTGGATCAGCTTGTCGATTTTGTGAATCGGGCGCGGCAGACGCCCGGCCGTTGGCAAATCGAACGTGCAATGCGCGGCGTAAACACTCAGTTGACTGCCGACCTGAACCGGATTGAGCGAGAGCCTGCGCAGCGCAACTGCAGCATCGGGGTTACCGAGGGAGAACTGGTGCGCTAGCACAAGAAGTTGTTCAAAACAGGTCTGCAGCACCTGGTCGGGCAGTCCAGCGCCGCTGCGAGTCGCGGCGCTGGCAAGCTTTTGATACGCGAACGTGCGTTTGAAAAGACCGAGAAAATCCGCCGCGTCTGTCAGCGCGCAGGCGGCATGGACAGTCGCACGATCCTGCTTGAAATTGCCGTCATGGAGGTTGGCATCCGGCCCGCCCAGCCCGGCGCTGATGACCATGCCGAACTCCCGGGTGTTGTTGAGGCTGACCAGCAATTCCACCGCCTGCGGCGCTTGGACCTGGGATGGGGCAGGCGCAAAGACCATGTCCACACTGGACAGCAGGGTGCCCAGCTCGGTCTCGTATAGGGCGTCCCGTCCGGCTGCGGTTGCCTGGCTGAACAGGGTTGCGGCGACCGGGTTGTGACCCGTGCCATTTGTCTCGACTTTTATTGGATTTTTCATTTTGATTCTTCGGTGAAGCCGCACCAGGCGATCTGCCCTGCGCGACTCAATTTTTCCTGTCAACTGGCTGTGGCTGAAACGCAGTAAGGATATCCGACAATCCGCCCGACGTTTGGTTTTTGCAGAAAGCTCGGTGATCGACGTTCGCCAAAAAGGACGCTCAAAGCGGTTTCACACATGCGCCGAAAGTGGCGCCGTCATGGGCGCTATTCCATTTCTAAATCATCCGTGTCGTTGTTGCTTCGCCTTGTCGTGCTGCAGCACTGCCTGCGGATTTGCGCCTAGACACGAATGATTTGGAAACGGAATTACATCAGGCCTGTCGTGCGTCCAAAGCGCCTTGCATGCGCTGAAACAGGCCCCGAACCACGGAGCGCAACCAGGTGTGCGCCAAATCGGAGGTGGCAGTCTGATGCCAGACCATGCTCACCTAGTAACGCGGCCCATGGTCGGGCAGTTCCCATATACGCACGTCATAGCGCGGAGCCAGGGATTTGGCATACATCAGCGGCACGATGGCCATCAGGTCACTGCGGGTCACCAGCTCGGGCAAGGCGCCGTAGTGCCTGGCGCGCAGCACCGTGCGATCATTGAGTTTGAGCTTGGTCAGCATCAACTCTACGCTTCCATGGAAGGTTGCCGCCGGGGAAGCTACCGCCAGTGAGGCCGTGGCCAACTGACGGGCGCTCAAGCCGGGCCCCAGCCGACCGCTGCTTGGGCGCCAATCGCCGGCGGTGATCGCCACGAAGTTTTCCTGGAACAGGAG
>CAIQBN010000364.1 GCA_903870065.1 uncultured beta proteobacterium
CCTGCTCTGACTCTCCGATGACTTTGTATCTTTCACTGTTGTGACGAGAGCCGGACTGGGGCCGCCGCCATCGAGATGGACGATCACCCTCTTACGGCACTGTCTATATGAGTAATAGGCCGATAGCCCTCGTATCCATTGAGAAACATGCTATCAATAGAGTAGCAATTCATCTTGAAAAGCCTGACTAGATAACGTTCTGGTAATACTGCTCAATCAGCCCCACTACATATTCCAGTTCGTTGTCGGACTTGAGATATACGCGCCGGTCCATGGTCCAGTTGTAGCCATCCGAAATTCGTCTCGCGCTGCTTGCCGTCTGGGGCCTGCAGTTTCAACCCGTGACAAAACGTCACGGGTTGGCCGCCCTCTGCATTGAGCCGCTGTTTATGTTTGCGCCAATACACACAGGCATCCGGGCTCGCAGTCAGGATGGCGCAGACATCCACCACGGAAAACCACCATTCCTCGTTGTGCCAGACCCGTCGGGTGCTGGATTCTTGAAAAACGGCGATGTGGTTTGCTGGCTCAGTGATTTTTGCGCTTTTGACCATTTTGTCGCCCCTCTTGGACTTTATTGGCTAAAATCGACAGCGCAGGCAAGCGCAAGGTTTGTAGAGGCCAGTGGCGACACTGGCAGCCCGAATGGGTGGGACACTCGAACTTGGGGCCTGCATTTTTTTGCCTGTTTGATTGCCAAGATCAGCATCACTTTGGCGGTGCAAAGCACACCAAGTGCGCCATGCTCTCGGTCAGCGCCTCCAGGCTACCCGGCCAAAACTTCAAACCGTAGCCCAGCTCACCCGTTTTAGGGTGGCGGTAAATCGTAGGCCGCAGCATCCTGAAATAACGGTCTTCCACCTCACTGTATTGCGTCAGGTTCACCGCGAAGAACAGGCTTGACGCAACTGCATCCGCCATTTGCAGACCCGCCAATTGATCGTGATTGACGGCACGCACCTGCTGCGGTCGGATGGCATTCCAGTCAACCCGAGCATCGGTACCGGGTTTGTCTTTCAGGTGCAGCAGGTAGTTGCGCAGGTCTTCATACGACATGGCGCTGCGGTTCGAGAAGATGAGTTCACAGCTACCGTCACCTTCATTGTCCTTGCGGGTGTCCCGGCACAACCATGACACGCGCTCTACCAGCAACCGGGTTGCATAGCGGTATAGGCGAAACGCTTCGTTCTGAAATTTTTCCGGTTCGGTGATGGACGGTTTGTGAATGAGCACACTCACCGTGCGCATCGGGGCCGTGGCCAGCGCCCGCACATACGGCACCCGGTGTTCATGCTTCATTTCCCGAAAGTGCAGCGCCTTCTTCGGGTCTTTGCCCAACAGCGTGCGCACTTCGCGCATCACGCGCACGGCCTCCAGGTCGTTAGCTTTGCGAAACACCACGGCGGACAGCACCAGCCAACGGCTGCTGCCTTTTTCGCCTGGCAGGAATACAAAGCCTTCGTCGCCGGACTCGTCAATGTAGGCGGTGAAGCTGGTTGTCATTTACGTGCTTTGGGTTTGGCGGGCTGGGCTGGCGCAATGTCTATAAGCAGATCGGGTGTGGTGGGCGTGACCAGGTAGTTGCCTTTGCTCACCACCTTCTTGCCCGTTTTGGCCTCAGCGCTTTGCGCGCGTTACCGGCAATGGTGCCGCCTTGTTTGGCGGATGTGCGGTTCTCCACAAAACCCAGGGCATCGCTGCGCCGGGCAATCTCGGTGGTACTGGCTTCGCCCAGCATGGTGAAGATCAACTCCAAGTCGGTCATGTGGTCGCGCAGGTTGTTGCCGGTCTTGACCCGATCCAGTTCCTTGAGCTGGCTATGTTCGCTGGAGGTGATGCCAAAGGTGGCTCAGGCGATTTCGGCGGTCAGCTCCCCGCGCACGGAGATGGATCGCAGCCGCTTCTCGATCCACGCCTGAGGGTAGCCCTTGGCCTGGTACAACTCGCGGGCGCGGGCGCTGGCCAACTCGGGGTTTTCGATCTCTTTCACGCGTTCGTAGCCCACCTGCGCCAGCCAGCGTTTGAACGGATCGGACTTGGACGACGGAATGGACTGGATGCTGCGGAATAGCCCTTCGGTATTGGCGCAATTGGTGTCGCGCATCTTGCCCTCCGGCGCCCGTAGCGCAAGGGGGGTACAAGTTGTACCCCAGTTGGCATCAAGAGCCGCATCACGGCTGCGCATTTTTTTGACGTATTGCCGAGGGTCTGCCGAATCGGTGAGCACCACAATGACATCACTGAGTGCAAACCACCACTCCTCGTTGTGCCAAACGCGGCGGATGCTGGTTTCTTGAAAGACGGCAATATGGTTGACCGAATCGATACGAGTGGATGTTTTTCGCATGTAACGCCCATCAGCAAAACTGTTATTTTATACAGCTAAGACGATCGACCGCGAAGCTAGCTAGTCCGGCCAAAGTCATTGCGCGGGCTCGGGCGTGAGATCAGCGCCGCACTTCAGCACAACGGTGCTTTGGGGCAATGTTTTAGTGTCAAATTGGCCGCTAGCCCTCGTATCCATTGCGCAAGCAGCTATCAATAACAGAGCATTCAGGATAGCGCCGATCTGCAAGCCTCACGGGCACGACCATGGCCGACTTTGTTCGGAGTGCAGCCATGAAAAAAAGCGCGCATTTTGCTGGAACAGGAATCATGCGTGACTCTTTCAAAACGCGATTTTCTGGCGGTCGACGAGGCCATTAAAGGCGCGTTCGCTCCCAACTTGGCATTGCAGAGAGCGATCAAGGCAGCAACGTGCATGAATCACTTCGGTTTCACCGTTACAGTGGTTGCAATTGGCCGCCAAAAACATGCTGTAGCCGTGCATGATTGGGCGTCTCCGAGGTCGTGTGTAGTTTTGGCGCCGTTGACGCAGCGGTGTCGAAAATTGCGGTATGTTTTAAGTGGCCGTTTTTGAAGCGGTCAGTTGAGGTCGAAACCAAGTGATGGGAGAAGCGAAATGACGACAGTAGTTGGTAAGTCTGGTGTACGGACCATTATTCTGGGGGAGACACCAAAGCGTGCAACTGCCGACGACGGAAAACCAAGAGAAATGGAAGTAACTTGCGACGGCGACAAAGTCTACTTACACATCCATTCGCCGGGAAATCTCGCTAATGGCTGGGCTATCACTGTCTCTGAGCAAGATCTCGTGGCGGCTCTGAAATCCAGAACCTAAACACACGGCAGGTCTGTGATTGGTGCCGCGACGCAGCGTTGCAGTGAACTAGCCATAGCACATTGATTTGGCTCGGATAAGAAAACCTGCTCGCTCCAGCAGGCGCACCTGACGGGACGCCGCAGGGCTCAAACGTTA
>CAIQBN010000365.1 GCA_903870065.1 uncultured beta proteobacterium
CGCTCCTCCTCGCGGTAGGCCAGGTTGTAGTGGTTTTGCATACTGGAAAAGCGGGTCCAGCCGTTGTCCTTTGCAATTTGCTGGGCCTTGGCAAATTGCCACGCCCACATGCTGCTGGCGCCCAAATAGCGCACCTTGCCCGCCTTGACGATATCGTGCAGCGCCTCCATCGTCTCTTCAAGCGGGGTGGCTGCGTCAAGGCGGTGAATTTGGTACAGGTCAACATAGTCCGTGCCCAAACGTTTCAGGCTGGCGTCAATGGCGTGAAAGATGCGCTTGCGGCCAAGCCCTGCGGTGTTGGGGCGGATGGTCGCCTTGTCTTTCGCGCTGGCGTCGAAATCGAGCTCCACCGGGAAGTAAACCTTGGTTGCCACCACAGCTTCGTCCCGTTTGCAGTAAGCCTTCAAAAATTTGCCGGTCAGCGTTTCGCTCTCACCCGCCGAATACATATCGGCGGTATCAAAGAAATTGATCCCCAGGTCAATCGCATGTTTGACCACCGGCCGCGAGGCGGACTCGTCCAACACCCACGGCCGCCATTTGGGCGTGCCGTAGGTCATCATTCCCAGGCAAATTCGTGACACTTGCAAGCCGGTGCGGCCTAAACTGACATATTGCATAGCAAACTCCCGTTGTTATCTATTAATTGCTGATTATGGATAGATGTGCGCATCCGCGAAGGAATTGACTGTCGAAATGTAAGTCTGCCGGCCACGGGAGCGTATTGCCGGTCCCATCGCGGTGGGAGAATCGCCGTGTTCCTGTAATCCCCAATCCTTGCCACACTATGCTGCGCTACCTGACTATTCCTGTTACCCCGTTTCAGCAAAATTGTTCCCTTGTCTGGTGCGACCAGACCCTGAAGGCGGCCGTCATCGACCCAGGCGGTGATCTGGAGCGCATCCTGGCCGAGGTACAGCGGCTGAACCTGAAACTGGAGCAAATTTGGCTGACCCATGCCCACATCGACCATGCCGGGGGTACGGCCGAACTGGCCCGGCGTCTGCACCTGCCGATCATCGGACCGCACCGGGCCGATCAGTTCTGGATTGACGGTTTGCCACAACAAAGCAAGATGTTTGGCTTCCCGCATTCCGACACCTTTCAGCCCGACCGCTGGCTGGAAGACGGGGACACCGTGCGCATTGGCAACAGCAGCCTCACGGTGCGCCACTGCCCGGGTCACACGCCGGGCCACGTGGTGTTCCATTGCGCCGAGGCACAGCGCGCCTTTGTGGGCGACGTGCTGTTTGCCGGCTCCGTTGGCCGCACGGACTTTCCGCAAGGCGACGCGGCAACCCTGGTTGCCAGCATCACCAAGCGCCTGTGGCCCATGGGAGATGACACCGTATTCATTGCGGGCCATGGCCCGGAGAGCACTTTTGGCCGCGAGCGGCGCAGCAATCCCTATGTTGCCGACAGCCGGTTGAAGAGTTGATGCGGCACAATCCGCTCACCTTCCCTTTACTCCCTCTTTTTCCAATTGACCATGTCCGACACTTCGCACATTGCTCCCCGCGACAAAGCCGAAATCCTGGCCCAGGCCCTGCCCTATATCCGCAAATTCCACGGCAAGACCATGGTCATCAAATACGGTGGCAATGCCATGACCGATCCCGCCCTGCAGGCCGACTTTGCCGAAGACGTGGTGTTGCTCAAGCTGGTGGGCATCAATCCGGTGGTGGTGCACGGTGGTGGGCCGCAAATTGAAAATGCGCTCAAGCGACTTGGCAAGAAGGGTGAGTTCATTCAGGGCATGCGTGTAACTGATGCCGAAACCATGGAAGTGGTCGAGTGGGTGCTCGGTGGTGAGGTGCAGCAAGACATAGTGGGCCTGATCAACCAGGCCGGCGGCAAGGCTGTGGGCTTGACCGGGCGCGATGGCGGCATGATCCGCGCCCAGAAGCTCAAAATGACCGACAACGCCGACCCCAGCATCGAGCACGACGTGGGGCAGGTGGGCGACATCATCAGCGTGGACCCCAGCGTGGTCAAGGCCTTGCAGGATGATGCGTTCATTCCGGTCATCAGCCCCATCGGTTATGGCGAACACAACGAGAGTTACAACATCAACGCCGATGTGGTGGCGGCCAAACTGGCCACTGTTCTCAAGGCCGAGAAGTTGCTGATGCTCACCAACATCAGCGGCGTGCTCAACAAAGACGGCGAACTGCTGACCGACCTTACCGCCCGGCGCATCGACGAGCTGTTTGCCGACGGCACGATCTCTGGCGGCATGCTACCCAAAATTGCCGGTGCGCTCGACGCAGCCAAGAGCGGGGTGAACGCGGTGCACATCATTGATGGGCGGGTGCCCCACGTGCTGCTGCTGGAAATTTTGACAGACCAGGCCTTCGGCACCATGATCCGATCTCACTGAACCGGTAACAGAAACCGCGTTCGCCAGGACTGCGCTATGTTTTTGATAGCTATATGCGCCCTTCGCACGAGGGCTGGAGGCTGATTTCATGCGACTTTTATTGGTTGAAGACGATGTGATGGTGGCCAGCGGCATCAAATTGGGGCTCACCAGCGCCGGTTATGCGGTGGACTGGGTCGGCAGCGCCGAGCGTGCGCTGGAAGTCACCCGCAGCGAAGCGTTTGACCTGGCGGTGATTGACATCGGGCTGCCCGGCATGGACGGATTGGCGCTGACGCAGAGCCTGCGCCGTGCCGGACATGCGATGCCGGTTCTGATACTCACGGCGCGTGACGCATTGCAAGACCGGGTGCAGGGGCTGGACATGGGCGGTGACGATTACATGGTCAAGCCCTTTGAGCTGCCTGAACTGCTGGCGCGCCTGCGTGCACTGTTGCGCCGTTCACAGGCCGCCACATCAGCCACCTTGAGCTTCGGGCCGCTGGAGCTCGACACCGCCATGCGCCAGGCCTGCATACGCCCGCAAGCGCCCGGCGCCGCGGTGACCCCGATCGAGCTCGGCCCGCGCGAGTGGACCGTGATGGAGTATTTGATGCTGCAGGCGCCCAAGCCGGCCAACAAGGACAAGCTGCTGCAGGCACTCACCGGATGGGACAAAGAGATCACACCCAATGCGGTCGAGGTCTATATTTCCAGGTTACGCGGCAAGCTCGAACCCCATGGTCTGGTGTTGCGCTCGATTCGCGGTTTTGGCTACCGTCTGGAACTTCTGGGGTCAGCGGGCGGGACTGACACTGAACCGAAAGCGCCGCTAGCGTGACGCTGGGCGTGCAGGTCGGAATGGCGCATGGGTTGCAGCGGCGCCTGTTGTTGCTGCTGCTGGTACCCTTGGTGCTGCTGGCAATGCTGAACACCTGGTTTGACTTTCGCTCGGCCGACAGTGCCGCGCTGCAGCAGGATCGTCAGCTGGTGGGCTACGTCCCATTGCTCGCCGCCTCGGTCATTGCCAAAGGGAAGACCGAGCTGGATCCGCCGGTGCTCCTGATGGCACCACCCATTGAGGATTTTTTGCATGACCGGCACGGTTTGTCTGCCTACGCATTGGTCGCGCGCGACGGCAGTGTCATTGTGGGTGCGGACTGGTTGAGCGGTATGCCGCCCGCCACTGGCGAGGCGGAGTTTTCCAGCCAGGAGTTCGAGGGAGTGACCTACCGCATTGTCAGCCAGCGGATGAACACACCTGCCGGTGAACTGGTGTTGCGTTTAGCCGATGGATCGGACCCGCGCCAGCAATGGCTGCGATTGCTATGGTTCAAAGTGGCCTTGCCCAATTTGATGCTGGTGATTGCGGCCTTCTTCGGTGTCAACTGGGCGGTGCGCCGGGCGTTGCGGCCCCTGATTGAACTCAAGGAAGCGGTTGAGCGGCGTTCGCCACAGGACCTTTCCGCGCTGGATGCCAGCGGGTCACCTGACGAAGTGCGCCCGCTGGTTGAGTCGCTCAACCGGCTTTTTGATCTGGTCAATGCACAGGCCGAGGGGCAGCGCCGCTTCGTGGCGGATGCAGCGCACCAGTTGCGCACCCCGTTGGCGGGTCTGCAAGCGCAGGTAGAGGCCTGGGCGCTGGCGGTGGAGGCCACCGCGGCGCAAGTCGATCCCACCAGGGTTTATATGCAAAATAGCCCGCCAGCCCCCGTGGATACTGCAGGAACCACTATTAATTTAGGAGCTGATCAGGTGTTCAAGTTGCGCCATGCGGTGCGGCGCACCTCGCAGTTGGCCAATCAGTTGCTGGCGTTGTCCCGGGCAGACGCCCGCAGCGCGCACTCCCAACCCATGCAGCGGATCGATTTGCAGGAATTGTGCGAGGTGATGCTCGAAACCTACCTGGATGCGGCCACCGCCAAGAACATTGATCTGGGTCTTGATAGCGCTGAAG
>CAIQBN010000366.1 GCA_903870065.1 uncultured beta proteobacterium
CACTTCATCAATTTTTGTAGCAGTCCTTTCAGCAGGCACGGGGGCTGGTACCTGTTTTTGCTTCAGCGACCGGTACTTGGAAAGAACCCTGCGTGCAATCATCGGTGAAATGGGTGACGCGCCGTCCTTCATTTCGAGAATCGTCTTGGCAATATCGTCCGGTGCTGCATCTTTGTGGATATAGCCTAAAGCACCTGCTTCAATGCTGGAGAGCACATTGTCCTCATCGCCGAACATGGAAATCACCAAGGCCTCGCAGGCCGGATTGCATTGCCGGGCATGGCGAATCACTTCTAGCCCGCTGCCGTCGGGCAGCCCCAAGTCGGTCAACAACACATCGACCGTTGGCGCCTCGGCGTTGAGAAAGGCCATTGCCTCGGCAACACTTCCTACGCTCGACACCAGCGTCAATGCGCCTGAGCGCTGCACGCTGGCGCCAAAAAAGGACCGCATGAGCGGGTCGTCTTCCACAATTAAAACACGCCACACGCCCCGAACCTCCCGATGGACCGCAGCACCAGGTCGGTGCCCGCTTGGCCACCCGCAGAGCATATCGAGATCCCCCAGAAAGCAACCTCCCATAAATATGGTAGTTCGCCGCATAAATGCAACACCAGACACCATGGGACAATGCCCGACTATGTACTTATTGTTTGACGAAGCCGGAAAATTTATGGCCGGTAGGGTGCTTTCCGAGACCGATACCTCGGCGCAGGTAGAACTCGACAGTGGCAAACGGATCAAGGTCAAGGCGGCCAACGTCATGCTGAAATTCGAGAAACCCGCTCCGGCTGATTTCATGTCTGCGGCGCAGGCCGCCAGCCAGACCATCGAACTGGAGATGGCCTGGGAATTCGCCCCCGACGAGGAATTTGGTTTTGTCGACTTGGCGCGTGACTACTTCTCGACCCAGGTGGCGTTGACGGACCAGGCAGCCATGCTGTTTCGGCTGTTTGAGTCGCCGCATTACTTTCGCCGGGCCGGCAAGGGGCGGTTTCGCAAGGCCTCTGCCGAAGTGATTGCGCAGGCTTTGGCCGCCATCGAAAAGAAGAAGCTGCTGGCACAGCAGGTTAGCCGATGGGCCGATGAACTCGGGGCCGGGCAATGCCCTGACTCCATTCGGGAGCAGTTGTACAAAATTTTATTCAAGCCTGACAAAAATGCGCCTGAATACAAGGCTGTGGTGGAAGCTGCCCGCGCCACGCAAACTGCACCCCTGACCTTGTTGCAACGCTCTGGCGCAATTGCCTCGCCCTACCTGTTTCACTGGAAGCGGTTTTTACTGGAAAACTTTCCCAAGGGCACCGGATTCCCCGCAGTGGCCGCAACTGCAGTGAACGACCGTGAACTGCCGCTTGCCACAGCGCAGGCGTTTTCAATTGATGACTCTGCCACCACGGAAATCGACGACGCGTTGTCGGTGCAGGGTATGGGCAGCGGCACCGTCACCGTGGGGATTCATATTGCGGCGCCCGGCTTGGCAATACAGCCTGGTGATGCAGTGGATCAACTGGGGCGCGCGCGGCTGTCCACGGTCTACATGCCAGGCTACAAAGTCACTATGCTGCCCGATGCGCTGGTACAAACCTATACTTTGCAAGCCGGGCGTGACTGCCCTGCCCTGTCGCTCTACGTCACGCTGGACGAAGCCACACTGGACATTCGCAGCCATGAATCCCGAATTGAACGGGTGCGCATTGCCCACAATTTGCGCCATGATCAGCTCGATACGGTGGTGACCGAGCCCTGGTTGCTCAATTCAGACTTCAACCATGAAAATGAACCGCAACCCTTACCGGAACTGCGTGAAACGCTATCATTCTTATACCGTCTTGCAAAGGACCTGAAAGCCAAGCGGGAGCTTGTGAGGGGCAAGCCCGAGACCTTCAACCGGCCAGACTACAACTTCAGGCTGGTTGGCAATGACGGCGCCGAACCGCTGGGATCAGAGACCGTGCAGATCACGACCCGTCAGCGCGGCGCACCGCTGGATTTGATCGTGGCCGAAGCAATGATTCTGGCCAACAGCACATGGGGCAGCTGGATGGCGGAGCTGGGTGTGCCCGGCATCTACCGCAGCCAGGCTTCGCTTGCGCCCGGTGTGAAGGTGCGCATGGGCACCAAGGCCCTGCCACACGCCGGAATCGGTGTGAAAAGTTATGCCTGGAGCAGCTCTCCCCTGCGCCGCTACACCGATCTGGTCAATCAGTGGCAAATCATCGCCTGCGTGCGCCATGGCAAGACAGCCGCACTTGCAGCCCCCTTCAAGCCGAAGGATGCAAGCCTGTTTTCCATCATCTCCAGCTTTGACGAAGCCTACAGTGCGTACAACGGCTACCAGGGGGCCATGGAGCGTTTTTGGACCCTGCAATACCTGCAGCAAAACAGCATCACCGAACTCGATGCCATGGTTTTCAAGGACAACCTGGCGCGCGCCGAAACGCTGCCGCTGGTGCTGCCGCTGATGGGCGCCCAAAACCTGCCGCGCAATGCCCGCGTGCGCGTGCGTCTAGGCGAGATCGACCTGATTACGCTCGACATCCACGGTACCGCGCTGGAGCGCCTTGACACACCGCAGGCCGGACTAATGGACAGTGACACAGCCACCGAAGAGGACAGCGGCGATGATGACGAAGTGGCGGGCCCGATCGCGATCGCGGTAGACATCAGCGAACCGGCCCACGAGCCCAGCGATAATCCTGTTCCGTGAACTTCCTGCGGTCCATCAGCACCCTTCAAATTGCACTATTTGCATCGATTGCGGTGCATGCGGTGTTATTGACAGTGCGCTTTGTTGACCCCGAGGCATTTAACCGCGTGTTTGAAGATACGCCGTTGGAAGTCATTCTGGTCAATGCGCGCAGCAACGAAAAGCCGGAGAAGGCGACCGCCATCGCGCAAGCATCACTGGCGGGTGGTGGCGACGCTGAGAAAGGGCGTGCCAGCAGCCCCCTGCCACCGTCGGCGCTGACCGATCATGGTGATGCCGAGGAAGAAGAAACGGCCCGAAAACTGCAAAGCCTGCAAGAGCAGCAAACCTTGTTGCTGGCACAGGTCAAGAGTCAGCTTGCCGCCATGCCACCGCCCGACCCCAATCAGGTTGCCAGCAAGGCAGAGCAGAAAGAGCGTGAAGAAAAACGACGTCAACTGGTCAAGATCCTGGCAGAAATAGAGCGGCGGATCAACCACCAAAATGCCAAACCCAAAAAACGCTACATCAGCCCGGCGGTGCGTGAAGAGGCTTACGCTGTGTACTACGATGCGCTGCGCCACGCCATTGAGGACAAGGGCACGGAAAATTTCCCGCAATCGGGTGGCAAGAAACTATATGGTGAGCTGACGATGATCGTCACGGTCAACCACAACGGCAAGGTTGTCGAGACCGAGGTGGTGGAAAGCTCGGGCAGCCGCACGCTGGACCGTCACGCGGCCGCAATTGTTCGCTCCGCCGGGCCATTCGGTCACTTCAGTGCGGCGATGCGACGCCAGGCCGAACAAATCGTGGTGGTATCGCGTTTTAAATTCACCCGCGACGAAACGCTGGAAGCGGCCGTCTCAGCACGCCAATGAAGGTGCTGGCGCGCGCTTTGATACTGCTGATCGTTGCCCTGGTCGCGCTGCAACTGTTCTTCGCCATCCGGATTGCCTGCATGGCCTGGCTGGCACCGCAATCCACCAGCTTCCAGCGGTCCGAGGCCTGGCGCATCAGTAAGGAAAGGGGCACCCTGCGCTGGCGCCAGCAGTGGGTCGACTATGCACAAATCTCCAGCCACCTCAAGCGCGCAGTCATTGCATCCGAGGATGATGGATTCACCCACCATGACGGAGTCGACTGGGACGCCATGGAAAAGGCGTGGGAAAAAAATGCCAAGGCCGAGCAGCGCGCTGCCGGTAGCAAGGCCGGCCCCAACGGCGCCGGCAAACCGACTGCCAAGCCACCAAAAATCGTTGGTGGATCCACGATCACCCAGCAACTCGCCAAGAACCTTTTTCTCTCGGGCGAGCGCACCCTGCTGCGCAAAGGCCAGGAGCTGATATTGACCGTGATGCTGGAACACTTGCTGAGCAAACAGCGGATTCTGGAAATTTACCTCAACAGTGTGGAATGGGGAGAAGGTGTGTTTGGCGCGGAGGCCGCGGCACAGCACTATTACCGCAAGTCGGCAGCGCAATTGAGTGCCTATGAAGCTGCCCGTCTGGCCGTCATGCTGCCGCGCCCGCGCAACTACGAAAAACAACCCAACTCCAGCTACTTGTCCAGCCGCGCCAGCGTGATCGTTGCACGCATGGGCGATGCGCAGCTGCCTTAAACACCCCTTATCATCGCGCTCATGCTTGCCAAGATCATGAGTCTGTTTTTGCTGGGCCTGATTCGGGTGCTGACCGGATCGCAGGCGCGCTGGCACGGTTGTCCACCCAAGGCAGAGCAGCGCATTTATTTTGCCAACCACCAAAGTCATGCCGATCTGGTCATGATCTGGGCGGCGCTACCCAAGGAATTGCGTAGCGTCACCCGGGCCATCGCCGCAAAAGACTACTGGACCAAAACCCCATTCAAGCAGTGGCTGACCACCGCCGTCTTTAACGTCATTTACGTGTCGCGTGATCGGTCTGCCGACGAAGACCCGTTGGAGCCCTTGTTTGAGGCCCTTGATAACGGCGACTCCATCATCCTGTTTCCGGAGGGCACGCGCGGCTTCACGGGTGAGCCGCAGCCCTTCAAGGCAGGCCTCTACAATCTGGCCCTGAAGTACCCCGGCGTGGTACTGGTGCCTGCCTGGATCAACAATGTGCAGCATGTTCTGCCCAAAGGGGAAGTGGTGCCGGTGCCGGTGCTGTGTTCGGTCACCTTTGGTGCGCCCATGCATTTGAACCCCGGCGAGGAACGGCGCGCCTTTTTGGAACGGGCCCGCACCGCCGTCGTGGCCTTGCGGGATGTTTGAACAATGGACCCGTATTTCTATTTAAAAAACCTCACCCCCACGCAGCAGGTCGGTGCGCTGTTCATGATAGTGTTCGGACTGCTGTTGCTGGCCAGCGTGGTCGCGTTCCTGTATTCCGTGCGGGAGCATGGTGATAGCCCGCAGGCAGATTTGCGCCGGATTGAGCTTAAAAATGTCGACGCCATCCTGCGCACCAGCTGGCTCATGGTCTTTGTGTTCTGGATTGGCTGGGTAACCGGCGACTGGGTTGCACTCACCCTGTTTGCCCTGGTGTCATTTTTTTCCCTGCGCGAGTTCCTGACCCTGTCGCCCACGCGCTTGGGCGACCACCGCAGCCTGGTGCTGGCGTTCTTTGTGGTGCTGCCAGTGCAATACGGACTGGCGGGCAGCGGCCACTTTGACATGTTTGCTGTCTTTATTCCGGTGTATGTATTCCTGGCGCTGCCGCTGGCCAGCGCACTGGCCAATGACCCGCTGCGCTTTCTCGAACGCAATGCCAAACTGCAATGGGGCATCATGGTGTGCATTTACGGCATGAGCCATGTACCCGCCTTATTGCTGTTGAAATTTCCAGGCTATGAAAACCGCAACGCGTTTCTGGTCTTTTTCCTGGTAATCGTGGTGCAGGTCTGCATGGTGACCCAGCACATCGCATCCCGGCAACTCGCACAGCGTCCGGTGGCGCCGGCCATAAGCACCAGCTTCACTTGGCGCAGCTGGGGCACCGGCGTTGCGGTTGGCAGCCTGCTGGGTGGGTTATTGGCAGGCATCACACCCTGGGTGCCCGGCACTGCGTTCGCTGCGGCCTTCATTGCCTGTGTGGCAGGTTCGCTGGGGCACTTCGTCATGAAAGCGCTCAAGCGGGACCGGGGCATTCCGAGCTGGGGCGCGCAGGGCAAGTCCGTGACTGGCGCCGGCGGTTTGCTGGATCGGGTTGATGCCCTGTGTTTTGCAGCACCGGTTTTTTTCCATTCTGCACGTTGGTATTTTGACATTTAATGCCTGTAGCCCTCGTCGAACATACGCAGTGCGCTAGTATTTTTATAGCATGAGAATACTGGGCATAGATCCGGGATTGCGCACCACCGGCTTTGGAGTGATCGACGCGCAGGGCTCGGACCTGTGCTACGTTGCCAGCGGAACCATCAGCACGCAGCACCTTGCGGTAGGTGCTTTGCCGCTGCGACTCAAGGTTCTTTTTGATGGAATCGGCGAAGTGACCCAACGTTACGCACCAGACTGCGCCTGCGTTGAAATTGTTTTTGTCAATGTCAACCCACAGTCCACCCTGCTGCTCGGGCAGGCCAGGGGTGCATGCATTACGGCACTGGTGTCCAAGGATATGCCGGTCGCTGAATACACGGCACTGCAAATGAAGCAAGCCGTGGTGGGTTATGGCCGGGCCGACAAGGGACAAGTGCAAGCGATGGTGCAGCGTCTGCTGGCCTTGCCAGGTTTGCCGGGGCCCGATGCTGCCGATGCGCTCGGACTGGCGATCACCCATGCCCATGCTGGAGCTGCAATGGCGCGCTTGGCCCTGGCGGGAGGCTTGGGTGGACGTATTGGTGGAAACTACAAGGCGGGTCGCAGCAGATAGGCAAATTGTGGCACTGACCGCGCCACAAATCAGGGCATGGTGGGTACACTGAGGTGATCTCACGTTTGCAAACCACCGCATCACTTCATGGTGACCATTCGATTCCGGCTCATCACGCTGTTCGTATTTTTGGTGACGGTCACGCTGACAGGTTTCGGCGTTTATGGGCAGGCACGCTTGTCACAGCAACTCGAACAGCAATTTGCGGATCGGCAAAAGGAGACGCTGTTTCGACTGCAGACTTCACTTCCGGCCGCCCTCTGGAATTACGACAAGGATCAATCCGGCCACATCATCCTGGCCGAACTCGAAGCGGATGAAGTTGAGTCGGTCACCGTGTTCGACTCCAAGGGCAGCGTCTTTTTGTCCTTGAAGGGCAAGGGGCGTTTGGCCACACAGCGCACAACAGCCATTTCAACCGACGTGATCAAGAGCGAGGCCACTTTGTGGCCACCCTCGGGGGCGGAGCCGGTCCACGCGCCCGGCGACCAGGCGACAGCCATCGGCCGGGTGGCCGTATCGTTCGCGCGTGACCACATTACACAGGGGCTGCGTTCTGCACTGACAACACGCCTGGTGGAAATTGTCGTACTGGACGTCTTGCTGATCATTGCGCTGACGGTGAGCTTGAACATGGTGTTCCGACCGATCGAACGGTTGCGCGATGCACTGTGGGATCTGGCCGAACAGGAAGGCGACGAAGCCCGGGAGTTACCAGAAATTACAGACAACGAGTTTGGCGAAGTGGTTCGCGCGTTTAACCAGACGCAGCGCAAGCTGCGCCATATCATCGCGCGGCGCACCCTGGCCGAGGAGGCAAGCCGCGTTGCGGCAGTGAAAACCGACGTGGCCTATCGCGATTTGCAATCGGCGCAAGAGTCACTGGTCCAAGCGGAAAAACTGGCCGGGCTCGGTAGTCTGGTGGCTGGCGTGGCCCATGAAATCAATACACCGATTGGAATCGTGCTCACCAGCGCCACCTTGCTGGGCGCCGCAACGGCGCAGACCCAGCAATCGTTGGCTGGCGGTGGCCTGCGCAAGTCAGAGGTGGTCTCGTACATGGAAACGGCAGCCGAAAGTGCACGCCTGATTACCAGCAATGCCGAGCGCGCCGCACACTTGATACAGAGCTTCAAGCAAGTGGCCGTCGACCAGACCAGCGATCAGCGCCGGCAGTTCAAATTGAGTGAGTACTTGTCCGAAGTCACTACCAGCTTGCTTCCGAGCCTGCGCAAGTCACACGCTGTCGTGACAGTGGAATGTGATGATGCGCTGGTCATGGACAGCTATCCTGGCCTGCTGGCACAGGTGCTGACCAATCTGACGGTCAATTCACTGGTCCACGCGTTTGACGGGCGTGCGGATGGAGAAATCCGGATACAGGTCGCTGCGCAAGCCCAATCTGTGACGATCGCATTCAGCGATAACGGCCATGGCATCCCTGAGGACCACATCGGCAGAATATTTGATCCTTTTTTTACAACCCGTAGAGGCAACGGCGGTACCGGACTGGGACTCAATATTGTGTTCAACATCGTGACCAAGCAGCTTGGCGGAACCATTGCCATTCACAACCTGGCAAACGCCGGTGCCTGCTTCACGATTTGCATTCCCCGGGTTACCCCCCACAGCGCAACTGACTGATATTTTCGTTATGCTGCTGGCTCGCGGAGATAAATATGGACCCAACACTCACTGACGACAACGACTGGCTCTCCGAAGATGATCCGCCAGCCGAAGGATTGGCCATCGCCAGACCCTGGCGTATTCTGGTCGTCGATGATGAGCCTGACATCCATGCAGTCACCCGCCTGGCCCTCAACAGCGTCACATTCAAGGGTCGGGGAATTGAAATCTTGTCTGCCTTTTCCGGAGATCAGGGCTTTGAGCTACTGGCGAACGAGCCCGACATCGCGCTGGTGCTGCTCGATGTGGTCATGGAATCCGATGACGCCGGCCTCAAGCTGGCCAAACGCATCCGCGAGGAACTCGACAACACGCTGGTTCGCATCGTACTGCGCACCGGCCAACCGGGCCAAGCGCCGGAGCAAAAGGTCATTGTTGATTTCGACATCAATGACTACAAGGCCAAGACCGAATTAACCGCCCAAAAGCTGTTTACAACGGTCATAGCTTCGCTGCGCAGCTACGAAGGTTTGTTGACAATTGATGCCAACCGCAAGGGTCTGGCGCAAATTCTCGAGTCCGCCAGCAACCTGTACCAGATTGATTCGCTCAAGGAGTTGGCCTCCGGTGTTCTTACCCAGATCGGTGCGATTCTGAATTTCGGCACCGATGGCGTGCTGTGTGTCATGAAGAACAATGCACCTGGTGAATCGGAAAGCCCGATGGTGATCGCCTCGACCGGGTCGCTCGCGGATCTGGAATTGCATGGCAGTATGCCAATCGGCCATGCCTGGGCGCCGGGCATCAGCCAAGCGTTTCGGGATAAGAAAAACGTCTTTGGTGAGAATCTGGATGTCCTGTTCATTTCAGCCGCTCACGGCCACCAGTTTGCCGTCGCCTTTTCACCGCCGTGGCCGTTGGGCGACCTGGAGCGCAGTCTGTTGAGCGTGTTTTGCGATCGCATTGCTGCGGCCTTTGACAACCTTCACATGTTTGGCCAATTGCGCAGCACCCAGGAAGCGACCGTGGTCGCCTTGGCGGACCTTGCTGAATCCCGTGATCCAACAACCGGCGGCCATGTGCGACGGGTCTGCGAGATGACTGAGGCAATTGCCGCGGAACTGCATGCGGCCGGAAAATTTGCGGAGACCACCACGCCAACCTTCCTGTCTCTGGTAGGTATCGCCAGCATCCTGCACGATGTCGGCAAAGTGGCAACGCCGGATGCGGTCCTGCTCAAACCGGGACGCCATACGCCCGAGGAGCGCGCCACCATGGAGCAGCATGCAAGCATTGGTGAGACCGTTCTGGAGCGCGCATCATGCCTTGTTGATGGCATCAGCAGTCTGAGCCTGGGTGCGCAGATTGCGGGTGGCCATCATGAACACTTCGACGGCCATGGTTATCCACGAGGTCTAAAGGGACAGGCTATTCCTTTGGCGGCGCGGATTGTGGCTGTGGTGGACGTATTTGATGCGTTATTGCACAGCCGGCCCTACAAGGAGGCTTGGCCGCTTGAAACGGTCACCACCTATCTCACTGAGCGACGAGGAACACAGTTTGACCCGGACGTTATTGATGCGTTAATGGTGATTTTGCAGACCCGGCGCCCGACCTGGCTTGTTGCGACCGGCCAGTGAGGCCGGCCGGCGACAAATGCGTGTTCAGCGCAACGCCAGCTGAGCGGCTCGGTGCCCCAACTTGAAAACACTCACGGCATTGGTGAGGCTGGCCGCCTGATTCTGCATGGAACCCGCCGCAGCGGCGGCCTGCTCCACCAACGCCGCATTTTGCTGTGTGGTGTTGTCCATTTGACGCACCGCTTCATTGATTTGGCTGATACCCAGTGTCTGCTCATCGCTGGCGGCCTGAATTTCGGCCATGATGCTCGTGACTTTGCTCACGCTCTCGACAATCTCGGTCATGGTTGCCCCGGCCTCGTCGACCAATTTGGTGCCAATGCCAACGTTACTTACCGATTCATCGATCAAACTCTTGATTTCCTTGGCCGCCGCAGCGGAGCGGCCAGCCAGACTGCGCACTTCGCTGGCCACCACGGCAAAGCCGCGGCCCTGTTCGCCTGCCCGCGCTGCCTCCACGGCAGCATTGAGGGCCAGAATATTGGTTTGAAAGGCAATTCCGTCGATGACACTGATGATGTCCACAATTTTCCGCGATGACTGATTGATGGATCCCATGGTGGTGACGACCTGCGCCACCACCGCCCCTCCCTTGGAAGCAACTGTGGCCGCGTTTTGAACCATTCGATTGGCCATTTGCGCGTTCTCGGCATTTTGCTTGACAGTGCCCGTCATTTCTTCCATTGATGCAGCGGTCTCTTCTAGCGAGCTCGCCTGGGATTCGGTTCGCGACGACAAATCCATGTTGCCACTGGCAATTTCGTCTGACGCCTGTGAAATCGTGGTGATGCCGCTACTGACTTGCTCGATGATTTTTTGCAAGCGTTCAATAAAGGTGTTGAAGCCGTCGGTCACCGCATTGAACTCATCCGTATTGCCCCGGCGCAGACGTTTGGTCAAATCGGCGTCGCCGACCGCAATATCGTTCAATGCCTTACCAATTTCGGACAGCGGATTGAGCACCACCGAGCTCAGAATCTTCGACAGCACCAGCACAATGATGATGTCGAGCACCAGTATTTGCAATACCGCCCATATAAGCTCGGTGCGCAGCACCTTGTTAATGCCATCGTAGGATACAAAAACTGTCGCCTTGCCAACACTATTGGACTTGCCGCCGTCAACATAGACAAGGTCCACGGTCCGGGTGAGGTCGGCTGCCGGTGCCTGGGTGATTTGCACAACTTTTCCGTCCGCTGCGCGGCCACTGCCGGCTTGCATCTTTTCACCGTTGGTAATGGTGATACCGACAATAAAAGTGGCCGACATTTCCGAGGCCAGGCTTTGCTCGATTTGCGCCTTGTCAAAGTTCCACAACGAGTTTGGCAGTGCCGATGCGAGGCGACTCAAAGTGGCCTGTACCTGCAGGTCCTCCGACGCTTTGAGTGCCGCCTGTGTATTAACGTAATTGATGACTCCAAAGGCCCCCAATAAGACGGAAATGATCAGAACAAACAGAACGTTCAAGCGAAATTTGATGCTGGTCATTTTCATGGGTGTTACTCCTCGTTAAAGACTTTTCGCTCGGATTCAGGTCTTCCAACGAGCCTGAGCATCCGCCTGCAGCAGCACAGCAGCGAGAGGGGAAACCCTGCACACTGCTGCACCATACCCAGGCTACTTGAATGCGCTCATCTTCGCCTTGTAGTCCGGCGACTCCCGCACGTCGGCAAGCGCCTTCCAGACATCTTTGGAAAAATCACCGTACTTGGCGACAAATTGCTTGGACAACATCAGGAAAAATGGCTTGTCAACCAGCGGGGGGGTCACCTTTTCAACCTTGGATGCAAACTCCGGTGTTGTGCTGATGGCGTTATCACCTTCGAGCGTCTGTAGAGCGACCGCATCGACCCTGCCGGCAATCAGCTTCTTGAGGTTGTCATCCGCTGTCTTTGCGCCTTCATCGACCTTGGCACCCAGTTGCTTCAACTGGTCAACGATCGAGTACCCTGGCTGCGCACCGACGGACCCACTCACTGTCAGCTTCTTGCCATCCCACTGTGCATTGGCTCCTTTGATGCGGTAGAGGCTATAGCCGTCATACATCATGGCGCGTGCAGAATCGGGCTTATCGCCCGCCATGGGATAGACACCAATTTCCAGCCGTTCGGTCTTGAAACTGGCGGCAAATATTCCATCGACCTTGCCTTCGCGCAGGTCCTCCTGGCACCGCTTCCAAGGCAATGGCTGAGTCTCTATTTTGACCCCCAACTTTTGTTCGACCGCCTTCAGATGAGCGATATTCAGTCCCGCGCGATCTTTCAGAACCCAGGGATAGACATCCACATCTTCATGGCAAAACTTGAGTGATGCAGGTTTGTCGGCAGCACCCGCAGCGCCCCATCCGAGGGCAGCAACCAGGCAAACCAGCCAGCGGCTTGATAACGTCATAAGGTCCTTTCAGATTTCGATGTTGTAGCTTGCACAACCGCCCTGAAAACGATATTACTATCCCGCTACGCAGTTGACAATGCCGCCCGATTGGGGTTTCTACCCGGACGTCGGGGACGTCGGCTGGTGTTGATGTGACTTAGCGCAGGCGCTCGATCACCAGCACGCCAAAAAAGATGAACGCACCGAAAAGCGTCCCCCGCAAAACAAGCAGACCGAAACGCTTAAAACGCTGTTGCCCCGTCAGCGCAAAGCAGCCAAACGAGACGGCCGAGACCAGTAACAGCAACAGAATGAACCAGCGCAAGAAGCCCATTGCTCAGAAAGGTATCAACGCCAACTACCAGGCTCGGGCCAATTGCCCGAAACCGATGGGAGCCAGGCCTTCATCGTCAAAAGTCACAACGTCCCAGGCTTGGGTGTTGCCAAGCAACTCGCGCAACAGCTTGTTGTTCAAAGCATGCCCCGACCGGAACGCACTGTAATTCGCCAGCAATGGTTTGCCCACCAAATAGAGGTCTCCCATAGCGTCCAAAATCTTGTGCTTGACGAATTCATCATCGTAGCGTAGGCCCTCGGCGTTGAGCACTTTGTAATCATCCATGACGATTGCGTTGTCCAGTCCGCCACCCAAGGCCAAGCCGTTGGCGCGCATCATTTCTACATCCTTGGTGAAACCGAATGTGCGGGCACGCGCAATATCCTTGGAGTAGGAATCCACGCTCATGTCAAATTCAACACACTGCCCCGTGGAGTCCACCGCAGGATGCTTGAAGTCGATTTCGAATCGCAGTTTGTAGCCATGAAATGGTTCCAGTCGTGCCCACTTCTCAGCAGCGCCGCTACCCTCACGCACTTCCACAGCTTTGAGCAGACGGATAAATCGACGCGGCGCGTTTTGAAAAACAATGCCCGCACTTTGCAGCAAAAACACGAACGAGGCGGCCGAGCCGTCCAAAATCGGAACCTCTTCGGCGGTAATGTCCACATACAAATTGTCGACGCCAAGGCCGGCGCATGCTGACATCAGATGCTCAACGGTATGCACTTTGACCGGGCCGCTGGAAAGGGTTGACGCCAAGCGGGTGTCGGTCACGGAAGTGGCTGACACGGGAATGTCCACCGGCACTGGCAAGTCAATCCGCCGAAAGACGATGCCCGTATCGGGTGGCGCAGGTCGCAGCGTGATTTCCACGCGCTGCCCGCTGTGCAAGCCCACGCCAACGGCGCGGGTCAGGGATTTGAGCGTTCGTTGTTTGATCACCAAACGATTTTACGCGCCCGTCAGTCAGCCTGTTTGCGCAAAAACGCAGGAATCTCGTAATCATCCATGCCGCCGTTGGACAATGCATCGACCTTGGCAGCCGCCGATGTGCGACCGCGCCAGACCGCCGGCGTGCCCATGCCCGCGTAATCCGGTTGCGTAATCCCAATCCCTGGCAATGTATTGCCCTGGGCCCCACCCACGGGTGTATTGAGTGTTGGCACATGGAAAGGAACATTGTCGGTGCCGGTGCGCAAGACCTGCAGGGGCGGTGCCGTGCGGCGCACGCCCTGACGGCTCAATCCTGTTGCAACCACGGTTACGCGGATGTTTTCACCCAACACGTCGTCGTAAGCAGTGCCATAAATGACATGTGCGTCAGGCGATGCGTAGGCGCGGATCGTGTTCATGGCCAACTTGGACTCGCTCAATTTGAGGGACCCTTTGGCAGCCGTAATCAGAACCAGCACCCCTTTGGCACCCGACAAATCGATACCCTCAAGCAAAGGACATGCGACCGCCTGCTCGGCCGCGATGCGGGCACGATCAGGACCGCTCGCCAAGGCGGTACCCATCATGGCCTTGCCCGGCTCGCCCATGACAGTGCGCACATCTTCAAAGTCAACGTTGACATGGCCCGGAACATTGATAATTTCTGCGATCCCGCCCACCGCGTTTTTCAGCACATCGTTGGCGTGCGCAAAAGCCTCGTCCTGCGACACCTCGTCGCCCAACACTTCGAGCAGTTTTTCATTGAGCACAACAATCAACGAGTCGACATTGGCTTCGAGTTCGGCCAGTCCCGCATCGGCGTTACTCATGCGCCGCCCGCCTTCGAAGTCGAACGGCTTGGTGACGACGCCTACAGTCAGAATGCCCATCTCCTTGGCCACACGCGCAATCACGGGTGCGGCGCCTGTCCCCGTTCCGCCACCCATGCCCGCTGTAATAAACAGCATGTGCGCACCATCAATGGCCGTGCGGATTTCAGCTTCTGCCAAAACTGCGGCTTCACGCCCTTTGTCCGGTTTGCTGCCAGCGCCAAGGCCGCCGGCCCCGAGCTGGATTGTTTTGTGCGCAGAGCTGCGACTCAGGGCTTGCGAATCGGTATTGGCGGCAATGAACTCGACGCCACCGACAGCAGAGCAAATCATGTGCTCTACGGCGTTGCCGCCGCCGCCACCCACTCCGATTACCTTGATCTGGGTGCCCTGGTTAAACGTTTCTTCTTCAATCATTTCGATGGCCATCTCATGCTCCTTGGGTTTCAATACAGTTGTGAATGCGGTTACTGACAGTGTGTGCGGGGATACTGCCATTTGGCGGGTCAATGCACCGCCATCGCCAATGCGGACTGAACGCCACTTGCGCAAGGGCCGTTGGACTTGTAGAGCCGCCTGCATGATGCTCCGCACCCTGTGGCGACGTTTTTGTGATTTGGTTGCTTTTCATGGTCAGAAATTCCCGATAAACCAGTCTTTGACCGAACCAAAGGCCGTCTTCACGGATCCATTTTTTTGGGACACCTTATAGCCTCGCAAGCGGGCCAGCCGGGCTTCTTCCAACAACCCCATCACGGTTGCGGCACGCGGTTGGGCAACCATATCAGCCAGCACACTGGAATACTTGGGCATGCCCCGGCGCACCGGTTTGAGAAAAATATCTTCACCTAATTCGACCATGCCCGGCATGACACAACTGCCGCCCGTGAGCACAATGCCTGAAGAGAGCACCTCCTCATAACCTGACTCACGCATGACCTGGTTGACCAGAGAGAATATTTCTTCGATGCGCGGCTCGATAACCCCCGCGAGAGCCTGGCGACTCAGCATGCGCGGGCCGCGGTCACCCAGCCCTGGCACCTCCACTTGGGTCTCGGGATCCACCAGAAGCTGCTTTGCATGGCCGTTTTCCACCTTGATGTCTTCGGCATCCTTGGTGGGCGTGCGCAGCGCCATGGCAATGTCGCTGGTGATCAAGTCGCCTGCGATCGGGATCACTGCCGTGTGGCGAATGGCTCCGTTGGTGAAGATGGCGATGTCCGTGGTGCCGGCACCAATGTCGACCAGCGCAACGCCGAGTTCGCGCTCATCCTCTGTTAATACCGATAGGCTGGAGGCCAGCGGGTTGAGCATCAACTGCTCGACTTCCAATCCGCAGCGGCGCACACACTTGATGATATGTTCCGCCGCACTTTGCGCCCCGGTCACGATGTGTACCTTGGCCTCCAGACGAATGCCACTCATACCAATGGGTTCTTTGACATCCTGACCGTCAATGATGAACTCCTGCGGCTCCACCAGCAGCAAACGCTGATCGGTGGAAATATTGATCGCCTTTGCGGTTTCCACCACGCGCGCGACATCGGCCGCGGTCACTTCGCGGTCTTTGACGGCCACCATGCCACTGGAGTTGATGCCACGGATGTGGCTTCCGGTAATGCCGGTGTAGACCCTGGTGATTTTGCAGTCCGCCATCAACTCCGCTTCTCGAAGCGCCTGCTGGATGCTTTGGACCGTGGCATCAATATTGACCACTACGCCGCGCTTGATGCCGGTACTGGGTGCCACGCCAAGACCTGCCAGCTTAAGTTCACCGCCAGGCATGACCTCGGCCACCACCACCATGACCTTGGCGGTTCCGATGTCCAGTCCTACGACCAGGTCTTTGTATTCTTTTGCCATATGAAGTCCTGCTGTGTTCGTCTGTCGCTATTTTTTCTTGGGATTGGGCGCTGCCACGCTGGTCGTAACACCGCGCAATCGAATCGCATACCCGTTTTCGTGCCGCAGATCCGCAGACTCGACCGCATTGGCGTGCCGGGAATAGCGCGATGTGACTTGCGTCAGCGTCTTGAGAAAACGGTGCACCCGCGCGATAACCTCGGCCACGCTGCCGCGTCCCAACTCAATGCTTGCGCCGGTGTCCAATCGGGCGCGCCAGCTTCCTCCGCTGGAGAGTTCAAGCTGATCCAATGGCAAGTCCAGAGGGCCAAACAAGGGAGCCAAGGCGCGAAACATAGCCAGCACTTCAGCACCCTGCCCCTCGGGGCCGTTCAGGCGCGGCAGGGTTTCTTGGTCAACTTCGCCAACATTGGCCTCGAAAACCTCGCCCTGGCTGTTGATCAGGCGCAGTTCGCCCTCACCACCCCAATAGCCGACCGCCTGATGCTCCTGCAAAGTGACACTCAGCCGGTTTGGAAACTCTCGCCGCACCACGGCACGGCGTACCCATGGAACCGCTTCGAACGCAGCGCGGACCCGCCCCAGATCCATGCTGAAAAAAGTACCCGACAAGCGCGGCGCAACGTTTGCGCGCAGGGTCAGGGCGTTGTTGTGACTAACCTCCCCATTGACCGTGATGCTCTGGATGTCAAACGCCGGCAGCCGCACCACCCACCGCGCCGCAGCCACCAAGCCCATGACAACAAAGGCCAGAAACAGGAAAGTGGCCGTCGTGTGCATCAACTTCACATCAAGCGGCTGTTCCTGGGCAGGATTCATGCTGCAACTCCGGTGTCCAGGGCTGTGTCAGCCAGCAATTTCACACACAGGTCTTCATAACCAATGCCGGCAGCCCTTGCCGACATCGGCACCAGCGAATGCCCGGTCATGCCAGGCGATGTATTGATTTCCAGCAAATAGGGCTGTCGAGTGCGGCCGTCAATCATGACATCGATGCGACCCCAGCCGCGGCAACCTAACACGCGATACGCCCGGACCACCAGTTCCTGAATGGCCGCCTCCTCGCCCGCCGGCAGTCCACACGGAACCAGGTATTGGGTGGTGTCCGTAAAGTATTTGTTCTGGTAGTCGTATTGGCCCAACGGCGCCACGATTCGAATCACCGGAAGCGCATAGGCGTTGTCTCCGTGGCCCAGAACCGGGCACGTCACCTCGTCGCCTTCGATGCACTCCTCACAGAGAATGTCATCATTCAACTGGCTGGCGGCGTCGACCGCCTCTGCCATGCCCGAATATCCCGCCACTTTGGTCACTCCCAGTGACGAGCCTTCACGGGCTGGCTTGACTATCACCGGCAAACCCAACAGATCCGGAATTTCCATCACAGCGCCGCGCGTGTACACACCCCGGCGCAGCAGCGCGTAACGCGGTGTCGCAATACCCTCGGACAGCCAAATCCGTTTGGTCATGACCTTGTCCATGGAAATGGCCGATGCCATGACACCAGAGCCGGTGTAGGGGATACCTAACAATTCCAGGGCACCTTGTACCGTTCCATCCTCTCCCAAGCGTCCATGCAGCGCGATAAAACAGCGATCAAAACCCTCGCGCTTCAGGTCGGACAGGTGGCGGTGCGCCGGGTCGAACGCATGGGCATCCACCCCTCTTGACAACAGGGCCTTTAGAACGCCGGCACCCGACATCAATGAAACCTCGCGTTCGGCGGAGGCACCTCCCATCAGCACCGCAACTTTGCCAAATTGACTCATAGCCCTCGTCCCTCCTGCGCACGTCGCTCTGATTTTGGTAGCATTTCTACCAATTTGGGCGCTACCGCCGCGATGGACCCGGCCCCCATGCAAAGAATTACATCGCCCGATTGCGCCATGTCGACGATGGCCTGCGGCATCGCCGCAACGTCTGGCACATAGACGGGCGTTACCACTCCGGTGCTACGCAATGCACTGGCCAGCGCCGTGCCGTTGGCCGACTCGATCGGCGGTTCTCCGGCCGAATATATTTCGGTCAGCACAACCGCGTCTGCCTGTCCCAGAGTCTGGACAAAACCCTCAAAGCAATCCCGTGTCCGGGTATAGCGGTGTGGCTGAAAGGCCAAGACCAACCTGCGCCCCAGGTAGGCGCCGCGCGCCGCCGCCAGCGTGGCCCGCAATTCCACCGGATGGTGGCCGTAGTCGTCCACTACGGTCACCACGCCGCCCCCGGGCAATGGCAGATCACCATACTGCTGAAAACGCCTTCCCACCCCCTGGAAGCGGCCAAGTGCCGCAAGAAGGGCCGCATCGCCGACCTGGAGTTCAGCCGCAACCGCGATGACTGCGAGTGCATTGAGTACGTTGTGTCTGCCCGGCAGGTTTAAAACCACATCGAGGTCGGGCATCGGCCTGGGACCGTGGCGCAGCACTGTGAAATGCATCTGCGCACCCACCGCACGGATATCAAGGCCTCGCACCTGCGCCTGCTCGTCAAGGCCATAGCTGACGACGCGACAGTTCACTTGGTCCATCACCTGGCGCACCGTCGGATCATCGATGCACAGCACGGCCACCCCATAAAACGGCATACGATTCAAAAAGTCGACAAATGCGCGCTGTAATCGCTCAAAGTCGTGACCGTATGTCTCCATGTGATCGGAGTCAATATTGGTGACCACCGCCATGACCGGTGATAAGTGCAGGAACGAGGCATCGGACTCATCCGCTTCAACCACGATGAAGTCACCACCACCCAGGCGGGCATTGGCACCTGCGCTCGCCAGGAGCCCGCCAATCACAAACGACGGATCGAGTCCGGCTTCGGCCAACACGCTGGCAACCAGACTGGTGGTGGTTGTCTTGCCGTGGGTTCCTGCGATGGCAATACCCTGGCGCGAACGCATCAACTCCGCCAGCATCAGTGCACGGGGCACGACAGGAATCTGACCTTGCCGCGCCGCTTGCACCTCAGGGTTATCGGCCTGCACAGCAGAAGAAGTGACGACCACATCCGCGCTGCCCAGATGTTCTGCTGCGTGGCCGACATGGGTGCGGATGCCAAGTGTGGCCAAACGTTGAAGTGTGGTGCTGTCTGACGCATCGGAGCCCGAAACGGTGTAGCCCAGGCTGTTCATTACCTCGGCAATACCGGACATGCCCGAGCCGCCGATTCCGACGAAGTGAATGCGCTGGACGGCATGCTTCATGTGCAGAGCTCCTCGCAGGCAGCGACCATGGCGTGGGTGGCATGTATTTGTTCGAGTTTTTTCGCTTCAAGCCCTCGTCGCAGAAGCTCCGACCGCTCTGTTTTTTGTAGCAAATCGGCCAACACCTGGGGCGACAGGTCGGCTTGCGAAACAAGCCAGCCGGCACCCTGATCCACCAGAAAGCGGGCGTTACGGGTCTGATGGTCGTCCACCGCGTAAGGAAAAGGAACGAACAGCGCGGCAGCACCCACCGCGGCAATTTCAGTGACCGTGCTGGCGCCCGCCCGGCAGATCACCCAATCGGCGTCGGCAAATGCCTGAGCCGTGTTTTCAATAAAAGGCACCAACTGCGCCTGCACGCCGGCAGCAGCGTAATTGCGGCGCAGTTCATCAATTTGGGTCTCGCCGCTTTGGTGAAGCACCACCGGGCGCTGCTCCTCTGGAATCAAAGCGAGCGCCTGCGGCACCACCGTGTTGAGCGCCCGGGCGCCCAGGCTGCCGCCAACCACCAGCAACCGAAGCGCACCGCTACGGCCTTGAAATCGCTCCATCGGCGCATCCTGCACCAGGAATTCGGCGCGCAAGGGATTACCCACCCAACGCCCCTTGGCGAACACATTTGGAAATGCGGTGTACACCTGACGCGCCACGCGGGCCAACACCCTATTGGCCATGCCGGCAATGGAATTTTGCTCGTGTAGCACCAATGGCTTGCCCATGAGCGACCCAACCAGTCCTGCGGGGAGCGTGATGTAGCCACCCAAGCCAACCAGAACGTCTGGCTTGACCCGGCGCATGACCTGTGCGCTTTGCCACAGGGCCCGCATCAATCGCAACGGCAGCCCAAAAAGCGAGCGCAACCCCTTGCCCCGCACGCCTGAGAATTCCACCAACTCAAGTGGAAATCCTTTGGGCGGAACCACCCGGCCTTCCATGCCATTCGGAGCTCCAAGCCAATGCACGCGCCACCCCCGCTCGCGCAGCGCCGTCGCCACCGCCAGACCGGGGAAAATATGGCCGCCGGTACCCCCCGCCATAATCAGTGCACATTTTTTTTGGCCGCTCATATCCGGCCTCCGTGCATGAGTTGGCGGTTCTCATGGTCGATTCGCAATACGACTGCGATGGCAATCATATTGATCAAGATCGCTGAGCCGCCGTAACTCATCAGCGGCAAAGTCAGGCCTTTGGTGGGCAACGCACCCAAGTTAACGCCCATATTGATGAACGACTGAAACCCCATCCAGATGCCAACCCCTTGCGCGACCAAACCGGCAAAAACCCGATCCAGCGCAATGGCCTGACGGCCAATATGCATGATGCGACGGGTCAACCACAGGAACAGACCAATCACCAGCACAACGCCAACCAAACCAAACTCTTCGCCGATGACAGCGAGCAGAAAGTCGGTGTGGGCCTCGGGCAGCCAGTGCAACTTCTCGACGCTGCCACCGAGTCCCACGCCAAAGACCTCTCCCCGACCGATTGCTATCAGCGAATGGGACAACTGGTATCCCTTGCCCAGCGCGTGTTTTTCAGCCCACGGATCCAAGTAGGCAAAGATGCGCTCGCGACGCCATTCGCTCAATGCAATCATCAGACCAAAGGCAACAACCAGAATGGTCGCAATCAGGAAGAACATCCGGGCATTTACGCCACCCAAAAACAAAATGCCCATGGCAATGACCGCGATCACCATGAACCCACCCATATCGGGCTCCGCCAACAGCAGCAAGCCGACCACAGCGACGGCGACCGCCATGGGCAAAACGGCACGGAAAAAACGTTCTTTCACGTCCATTTTGCGCACCATGTAGTCTGCGGCATACAACAGCACGGCAAATTTGGCCAGCTCGGATGGCTGAAAGCTGAAAGGCCCGACCGCGATCCAGCGTCGCGCGCCATAGACCACTTTGCCGATGCCAGGAATCAATACGGCAATCAGCAGCACAAGAGATGCGATAAACAGCCACGGGGCGGCCTTCTCCCATGTGGCAATCGGAACCTGGAAGGCAATCAGTGCACAGACAAACGCCGTGGCAACCCAAAAAGCGTGGCGCACCAAAAAATAGGTGTTGGTGTACTTGGCAAACTTGGGGTTGTCGGGCATCGCGATCGACGCCGAGTACACCATGACCATACCCCACAACAAGAGCGCCACAACGACCCACGCAAGCGGCTGGTCAAAACCACGTGTTTGCGGTGCGCCGGTCGTTGCTGCGAAACTGCCGCGGCCTCCAAGGCGCACCGGCAACACACCCGAGCGTTCCGTGCCGCGGGATGCGAACCAGCCTGACAGGGTTTGGCCCAACACGCTCACGCCGCCCCCTCCATATCCACACCGGTTGCCAACGCCAAGTCCTTGACTGCTTCGCAAAAGACGCGGGCACGGTGTTCGTAATTGGCAAACATGTCAAAGCTGGCACAGGCCGGCGACATCAACACGGCATCTCCTGCCTGGGCATGCTGATGGGCCAGCGTCACCGCCTTTTCCATGGTCTGCGCGTCAATTACCGGCACACCCGTTGGTTCGATGGCAGCACGGATCAAAGGTGCGTCACGCCCGATCAGTACGACCGCTCGCGCGAACCGGGCGACTGGCCCAGCCAGTGGCGAGAAATCCTGCCCCTTGCCCTCACCACCCAAGATAGCAATGACTTGGCGATCCACGCCCAAACCCTGCAAGGCTGCGACCGTTGCGCCGACGTTGGTGCCTTTGCTGTCGTCAAAGAACTCCACTCCACCGATGACACCCACTGATTCCACCCGATGGGGTTCACCACGGTACTCGCGCAACCCAAACAGGATGGGCGCCAGCGCACATCCCGCTGCGGAGCACAATGCCAAGGCAGCCAGTGCATTGCTTGCGTTGTGGCGCCCCCGGATGCGCAATGCGTCTGCAGGCATCAGCCGCTGAAAATGCAATTCCTGGGCGGCTTCTTTTTTCTTGCGCCGTGTCTCGTCCGCCTCTAGCGCGCGCACAAGCCAAACCATTCCGTTAATCTCTTCAATCCCAAAGTCACCCGGACGTTGCGGCATGCCGGTGCCAAACGTAAGGACTGTGCGTGCCGGATTGCCCTTGACCGGCGCTGGCACCATTGCCATGACCAATGGATCATCGCGATTTAGAGCCATCAAACCCACTTGCCCAAAGACACGGGATTTGGCCTGTGCATAGTCGTGCATGCTGCCATGCCAGTCGAGATGGTCTTGCGTCAAATTGAGCACTGTCGCGGCCGTGGGCTGAAAGTCACAGCGAACATCAAGTTGGAAGCTCGAGAGCTCAAGCACCCAGACTTCGGGCAGGTCCTGGGCATCGAGCGCCTGGGCCAGGGTGTCCAGCAGTGCCGGTCCAATATTGCCCGCCATGACTGACTTCCTGCCCGCCCAATTGACCAAATGGTTCGTCAGGGACGTGACGGTGGTCTTGCCGTTGGTTCCGGTGATGGCCAGCACCTTGGGGCTGTATTGCATTGAAGCGCCCAATTCGACCAAGGCGCGTGCAAACAGGCTGAGCTCGCTGCCCACCCACAAACCCATTGCCAGGGCGGCATCAACGACTGCGCGGGTCGCATCAGGTGACAGCCCCGGGCTCTTGAAGACTGCATGAAAACCAGCCCCCTCCACCAATTCTGCGACCATTGCAGAATGCATGAAACGGACTTGTGCCAGCGTCTCGCGCAGCATCGGCAGTTGGGGTGGTTCCTCGCGGGTGTCGACAACGGTGACATGCGCACCCTGGCGCACGCACCACCGGGCCATGGACAAGCCCGAGGTGCCCAGGCCCAGAATCATGACTTTTTGGTCTTTTAACACGCTCACCTCAGCTTCAAGGTGGAGAGACCCACCAGGCACAAGAGCATGGTGATGATCCAGAAACGCACCACGACCTGGGTTTCCTTCCAGCCGCTCTTTTCGAAGTGGTGGTGCAAGGGGGCCATCTTCAGCAGTCTGCGACCTTGTCCGAATTTCTTTTTTGTGTACTTGAAGTAACTCACCTGCAGCATCACGGAGAGCGCCTCGGCAACAAAAATGCCCCCCATGATGGCCAGCACGATTTCCTGGCGCACGATCACCGCGATGGTCCCCAGGGCAGCGCCCAGCGCCAGTGCGCCAACATCACCCATGAATACCTGGGCCGGGTGGGTGTTAAACCACAGGAATGCCAAGCCGGCGCCAGCCATAGCGGCGCAAAACACCATCAATTCACCCGAACCCGGTATGTGTGGAAAGAACAAGTATTTGGAATACACGGCGCTGCCCGTAACGTAGGCAAATATGCCCAATGCGGAACCCACCAGGACCACGGGCATGATGGCCAGGCCATCCAGACCATCGGTCAAATTGACTGCATTGCTCGACCCCACAATCACGAGGTAGGTCAGCACCACAAAACCCAGTACGCCCAGCGGATAGCTCACTTCCTTGATAAAGGGAAGCAACAGGCCAGCCTTGGGCGGCAAATTGACGTCGAAACCAGAGCGCACCCAGTTGAAGAAAAGTTCAAGCACGCGCAGGTTGGAGTTTTCAGAAATGCTGAACACCAGGTACAAGGCAGCCAACAGTCCAATCACCGATTGCCAAAAATACTTCTCACGCGAGCGCATACCCTCGGGATCCTTGTTCACCACCTTGCGCCAGTCATCAACCCAACCAATAGAGCCAAACGCCAAGGTGACTATCAACACGATCCAGACAAACCGGTTGCTCAGGTCCACCCACAATAGCGTTGAAATGGCGATTGCCAACAGGATCAGCACACCGCCCATGGTAGGCGTACCACTTTTATGAAAATGGGTTTCCAGTCCATAACCACGAATGGGTTGCCCGATTTTTAACTCGCGCAACCGCACAATGACAAAGGGACCTGCCGCCAATCCGATCAACAATGCGGTGACTGCCGCCATGACCGCACGAAAGGTCAAATACTGAAACACCCGGAAGTAACCAAACTCCGGTGACTGCGTTTGCAACCATTGGGCCAGACTCAACAACATGGTTGCACTCCAATCAATATATCCCTCAGCATTGGCTCACTCCAACGGCAAAGGGTGCGGCCGGTTGACCGCCGGGTGCAGTACCTGCTAGTTCGATCAGGGCATCAACCACCCGCTCCATATGCATGAAGCGCGAGCCCTTGACCAGCACACTGCAGACGTGAGGCAGCGTGCGGGGCAATGCATCGATCAGCTTGTCTATCGTGTCAAAGTGTTGCGCCTCGCCGTGAGCAATGGCAGCCACCTGGCCCAACTCACCCAAGGTCCAGAGCTGGTCGATGCCTCTGGCTTTGGCGTAGCGACCCGCCTCAGCGTGAAGCTGCGGACCTTGCTCACCCACCTCTCCCATGTCGGCGAGCACCAACAAACGAGGGCCCGGCAAATCGGCCAGAACCTCGGTTGCGGCTTGCACCGAGTCCGGGTTGGCGTTGTAGGTATCGTCCACCAGAGTCACCAAACGTCCCTGCACCGATAACACCACGGCCCTGGATCGCCCCTTGACGGGCACAAATGCCTGCAATCCCTGCACCACCGCAGTGAGCGGCACGCCTGCAGCCAACGCAGCCGCTGCGGCTGCCAGCGAATTTTTGATATTGTGGCGCCCCGCAATCTCCAGGCGGTACTGCAGTTCCAGACCCATGCCACTTGCATGGATGTGCCAGGCACCGCCAACCCAACGGGCCTGCGTGCACACCAGGGTGTCCTGTGCAGCGGTACCCGTCAATGCAAACATCACAATGCGTCGTGTCCCGGCCAGCGTTTGCCAAAGCGGTGTGTAGGCATCATCCTGTGGGATGACAACCACGCCCTGTGGTCCCAATGACGAAATCACTGAACCATTTTCCGCAGCCACAGCAGCCACCGTCCGCATAAATTCCAAGTGTTCGCGTTGCGCGTTATTCACCAGTGCCACGCTGGGCTGCACCATGTCTGCCAGCACCGCGATCTCGCCGGGGTGATTCATTCCCAACTCGATCACTGCGATCCGGTGCTGTTCGCGCAGGCGCAGCAAGGTATTCGGCACGCCAATGTCGTTGTTCAAATTGCCGCGCGTGGCCAGTGCCTGGCCGTCGGGTTTAAATGCTGAAAGAATAGCCGCCAGCATCTGGGTCACTGTTGTCTTGCCGTTGCTTCCCGCCACTGCGATGACAGGCAACGTAAACCGGGAACGCCAGGCGCGCGCCAGTTGACCCAAAGCCACGCGCGTGTCAGGGACCACAACGCAGGGCATCCCTTTCGCGGTGCTGCGGTCCGCGCTGGCATGGCAGATTGCAGCCGCTGCGCCGCGCTGCCAGGCTTCGTTCAAAAAATCATTGGCGTCATAGCGCTCGCCTTTCAAGGCGACGAACAAGTCACCCGGCTCGATTGAGCGCGTGTCGGTGTGGACGCGTCGGCATGCGACTGCCGCATCATCTTGGTCGAGTTGGGCGCCAGCAACCCAGTTTGCAACGTCATCAAGCCGAAAAAGCGCGCTCATGCAACCCCCGCCATGGGTTTGCTGAGCCGACTGCGCAAAGCGCGCAGCCCATGGTCAATATCAGAGAAAACGAGTTTGACACCCGCGATTTCCTGCACTGCCTCATGCCCCTTGCCCGCCACCAAAACCACATCTGCGCCGGCCGCCTGACCAATCGCTTCCTCTATGGCCAGTGCGCGATCTGTCTGCACATGGACAGATCTGCTCTGCACCAGCCCCAATAGGATTTGTGCGACGATGGCTTCGGGCTTTTCACTGCGTGGATTGTCACTGGTCACCACAATTTGATCGGCGTGTTGCGATGCAATAGCGCCCATCAGGGGTCGCTTCGACGGATCCCGATCACCACCGCAGCCAAACACGCACCACAGACGCCCCCCACGGCGGGCAGCCACTGGCCGCAACGCGACCAGCGCTTGTAACAGTGCGTCGGGAGTATGCGCGTAGTCGATCACCACCAGGGGCTCCCCCACTGATCCCAGGCATTCCATACGACCCGGTACAGGCTGCAGGGACCCGCAGGCCTCGACGGCACGGTGCAAAGGAACACCCAGCGCCCGCATTGCCGCAACCACACCGAGCAAGTTCGAGACGTTGAATGCGCCGATCGTGCGCGTTTGCATGCGGTGTGCCTGATCGCCTTCTACAACATCAAAGTACAGTCCACTTCCGTCGTAGCCAATCCCCCGTGCCTGCAGGCGAGCCGCTTGGGAACAAGAAACCGTCCATATCGACAAACCGCTCTGTGCCAAGGATTCGGCCAACTGCGCGCCTTGAATGTCATCCACATTGATGACCGCGGCGGCCAATTCCGGCCACGAAAACAACTTGCGTTTGGCCTGCCAATAGGCCGACATGTTGCCGTGGTAGTCCAGGTGGTCCTGCGTCAAGTTGGTAAAGATGGCGACTCTGACCAGGGTTGCGTCGAGGCGATGTTCATCAATTCCAATGGAGGACGCCTCTATCGCGCAGGCTTTCATTCCATTGCTTACGAATTGACGCAGGGTACTTTGCAGCAGTACGGGGTCCGGGGTTGTCAATCCAGTGGACAGGAGGCTTGGGTTGACCTGCGTAGGCTCCAATGCACTCGGAGCCCTTGCCGGCGGACACCCGACACCCAAAGTGCCAACCATCGCGCAGGGCAATGTGTAAGGTTCTGGAAGTACCGACAACGCTTGCGCCAGCCACCAGACAGTCGAGGTTTTGCCATTAGTGCCGGTTACAGCCACCACGGCAAGGTCGTGCGAAGGCCAGTTGAAGAATTCAGCAGCTATCGATGCGGCACTTTCCTTCAAGCCCGCGAAGCTGGCGACAGCATCACCATTGCTTGCAAACTGATCAACGCCGTCGCGCTCGACCAGGCAGGCTGACGCGCCATGCTGCAACGCGTCGGGCACAAATTGACGCCCGTCCACAGCAGCTCCCGGCCAGGCGATAAATCCATCTCCCGTGCCAACCTTGCGGCTGTCACAGTGCAAAGTTCCGGTAACACGCCGGCGTAACCACTGCGCGGCCTCAGCAGAAGTATGAAGCGCCCGCATTAAAAGCTCTCTTCCACTGCGTGTGCGACGATCTGTGGGCGCACTGCCATGTCGGGTTGCACTCCCAACATGCGCAAGGTCTGCTGGACGGTTTCGCTGAACACCGGCGCCGCTACGTCACCACCGAAATACTTGCCGCCACTCGGTTCATCGATCATCACCGCCACCACAATGCGGGGGTTGTCAATCGGCGCAATGCCAACAAAAAAACCCCGGTATTTTTTGTCGGCGTAGCCGCGGCCCTCCTGCTTGTGCGCTGTGCCGGTTTTTCCCCCGACTGAATAGCCCATGGTTTGAGCCTTGGGCGCAGTACCACCCGGGCCAGTGACCATGTGCAACATGTTGAGCACTTCATGCGCATGACCGGCGCCCATGACACGCACTCCTGGTGCGGGTTGCGTCGATTTAAGCATAGTAACGGGCGCCAATTCCCCGTCGCGCGCAAAGACGCTGTAAGCACGGGCCAGTTGAAACAAACTGCTGGACAAGCCGTATCCATAACTCATGGTCGCCTGTTCAATGGGGCGCCAGGTCTTATAGGCGCGCAGACGCCCACTGACAACCCCCGGAAAAGGAACCTGCGGCTTTTGCCCGAACCCGACCTGACTGAACATTTCCCACATTTCGTGTGGTTTCATTTGCATGGCCATCTTGACCGTGCCCACATTGCTCGACTTCTGGATAACCTCGTTGACCGTCAGCGCACCATGGGGGTGGGCATCACTGATAGTTGACCCTGCCACCATCAATTTTCCAGGGGCTGTCTGAATGACGGTCTCCGGGCGAACCATTCCTTTTTCGAGAGCCAGTGCAATGACAAAGGGCTTCATTGTGGAGCCTGGCTCAAAGGTATCGGTCAGCGCTCGGTTTCTTAGCTGCGCGCCCGTCAAATTGGCACGTTTTGCAGGCGAGTAGCTGGGGAAATTGGCCAGTGCAAGCACTTCGCCACTGAGCACATCAAGAACCACCACGCTACCCGCTTTGGCCTTGTGCTCCAGCACCGCGTCACGCAACTTCTGGTAGGCAAAAAACTGAATTTTGCTGTCAATACTGAGCTGCAGGTCACGTCCGTCTACCGGCGGAATCTGGTCGCCAACATCTTCCACGGCGCGCCCCATACGATCCTTGATCACACGGCGGGAGCCGTTTCGGCCAGACAGTTCTTGGTTGAATGTCAACTCAACTCCTTCCTGGCCCTTGTCCTCTACATTGGTAAATCCGACCACGTGCACCGCGGACTCACCCTCCGGATATTCACGGCGGTATTCCTTGCGCTGGTAAATTCCCTTGATGTTCAGTGCGGCGATTTGCTTGGCGGTTGTCTCATCGAGCTGGCGCTTGACCCAGACAAACGTCTTGTCCTCGTCTTCAAACTTTTTGGTCAATTCAGCAACCGGCATTTCCAGCAGTTTTGACAACTGCTGCAGTTGGTCCTTGCTGATATCGACGTCTTCCGGAATGGCCCAGATGCTGGGCGCAGGCACGCTGGAGGCCAGGATCAGTCCGTTGCGGTCCAAAATTCGGCCACGATTGGCAGCAAGCTCCAGTGTGCGGGCAAACCGCACCTCACCCTGGCGCTGGAAAAAGTCGTTTGCGACCACCTGAATATATGCGGCACGCGCAGCCAGACCAAAAAATGCCAAGGCCATGGCGCCCACCACCAATTTGCCGCGCCAAACCGGCGTGCGACTCGCCAGCAGTGGACTGGACGTGTATTGAATGCTGCGACTCACCGGTTTGCCTTCCTCACAGATGAAGCAACACCGCCTGCAGCCTGCTCACCGGGGTCCGCCGCAGCGTTTGAATAACTCACATAGGTCGTGATAGCGGGTGAAGCCAGACGCATCTGCAGCTTTTCGCGGGCGATACGTTCAACCCGCGCTGGCGTGGCCTGCGCGCGCTTTTCAACCTGCAGGCGTTCGCGTTCAGTTTCCAGGCGGGTTGCCTCGCTGTTTGCCCGATCCAGCTCGAAAAACAAGCGACGAGAATCATATTGAACACTGACCAAATACATCGCACTGGCGACAACGGCCATCAGGAGCACCAAATTCAGGCGGATCATGATGGCAACCTTTGCGCAACCCGCATGATGGCACTGCGCGAACGTGCGTTGCCGCTGACCTCGGCCGTCGATGGCTTGACGCGACCCAGCGCTTTAAGCTGCATGACCTTGGGCGCCGCAAATGGAGCGCGTCGATCGTAGGCATCGCGTGAGTGCGTTGCGATGAATTGCTTAACGATCCGATCTTCCAGCGAGTGAAAACTGATAACTGCCAGGCGACCTCCGGGTGCCAGCACGTTCAGGCAGGCGGTTAGCGCGTGTTGCAGCTCCTCAAGCTCGGCGTTGATGAAAATCCGAAAAGCCTGAAATGTGCGCGTTGCAGGGTTCTGGCCCGGCTCGCGGGTTTTGACCGTGTCAGCCACGAGTTGGGCCAGCTCGGTGGTGGTTGAAATTGGGCCCCGTTCCTGTCGGCGAGCAACAATCGCCTTTGCAATGGGGCCAGCAAACCGTTCTTCACCATATTCACGTATCACCTCCGCTATTCGGTTGGTTTCGGCTGTCTCCAGCCATTGCGCCACGCTCTGTCCGCGCGTGGTGTCCATTCGCATGTCCAGCGGACCATCGAAGCGAAAACTAAAGCCCCGCTGTGGATTGTCAATCTGGGGAGAGCTCACCCCCAGATCCATCAACACCCCGGAAATGCTTCCAGCAGGCAGATCTGCCAGGCGAGAGAAACCTTCGTGCCGAATAGAAAACCGGGCGTCTGAAATCGCGCTGGCCTGCGCCACCGCGTCGGGGTCCCGGTCGAAAGCAATCAGCTTCCCAGTTGGTGCCAGTCGGGTCAGAATGAGGCGCGAATGCCCGCCACGACCAAATGTGGCATCGACATAGATGCCCGTCGGATCCCCCGCCGAGGGATCCAAGTCACGGTTGAACAAGGCATCCACCGCCTCGTTCAGCAAGACCGTGGTGTGATTCCAGGAAGCTTGCACGGGCGGGCCTTAAAAGGAAAAGTCCTTGAAGACATCCGGCATTTCGCCCTGCATGGCCAGGGATTCCTGCGCATCGTAGCTTGCCTTGTCCCACAACTCGAAGTGATTTCCCATCCCCAGCAAGATAGTGTCTTTTGCAATTCCCGCAGCTTCTCGCAATTCAGGCGACACCAGCACGCGACCGGTTGTGTCCATTTCGACATCCATGGCGTTACCCAAAAATATGCGCTTCCACCACTGGGCCGACATGGGTAATGCAGCGATACGATCCCGGAATTTTTCCCACTCGGGACGCGGAAACACCATGAGGCAACCATGGGGATGCTTGGTGATGGTGAGCTGACAGCCCGCAGTCGCGCTCAAAACGTCACGGTGTCGGGTTGGAACCGACAACCTGCCTTTTGCATCCAGACTGAGAGACGAAGCCCCTTGAAACACCCTAAATCACCTTTTTTTTGCTGGACAGCGCAAAAGACCTGTTTAAAGGCACTTTCCACCACTAAATTGCACTTTTTTGCACTTTATCAGCAAACGACACGGAAACAAGAGTGCTTGTAAGAAATTTTTTCAATGAAATCAAGGACTTAGAAGCGATTTCAAACCCTGTCTAAGGGCAAAATTCGTTCTAAATTAAGGACTTAGCGCGCGCAATGAAAGTAACGCTTGAAGCGCAGTGGCAATCCCCGAGGGAAAACACTTACAAAATGTAACGCGACAGATCTTCGTCCTGACTCAGTTCACCCAGGCGCGTGTCAACATATTCGGCGTCGATGCGCACAGTCTGACCGGCCAATGAGGCGGCATCAAAGCTCACTTCGTCGAGCAGGCGTTCCATCACGGTGGACAAACGGCGCGCCCCAATGTTTTCAGTGCGTTCGTTCACATCGAACGCGATTTGCGCCAAACGGGTAATGCCTTCCCCGGTAAAGTCCAGCGTAACCCCCTCAGTGGCCAGCAATGCCTGGTATTGTTTAACCAACGAGGCATGGGTTTGCACCAATATGGCTTCGAAATCCTTGACCGAAAGCGACTGCAACTCAACCCGAATCGGGAAACGCCCCTGCAACTCGGGTATCAGGTCGCTGGGCTTGCTCAAATGAAATGCACCGGAAGCCACGAACAAAATGTGATCGGTTTTAACCACACCGTACTTGGTGGAAACAGAAGTACCCTCTACCAAGGGCAGTAAGTCGCGCTGTACACCCTGGCGCGACACCTCGGCACCACTGCCCTCACTGCGCGACGTGACTTTATCAATTTCATCAATAAAGACAATGCCGTTTTGCTCCAGCATGTGCACGGCCTGTGACTTGATGTCGTCTTCATTGACAAGCTTTGCCGCCTCTTCATCCACCAGAATTTTCTGCGCTTCACTGATCTTGAGCTTGCGCGTCTGACGCTTGGTCTGTCCCAGTTGACCAAACATGCCGCGCAACTGCTCAGTCATCTCCTCCATGCCCGGCGGACCCATCACTTCAAGTTGCTGCACCGGCTGCGCCACATCTAACTCGATTTCCCGATCAGCCAACTGACCCTCACGCAATTTCTTGCGAAAGGTCTGCCGTGCTGCGCCCTGAGGCAATTCGCTGGAGTTCAAAACCCCGAACTCACCCCGTGCCGGTGGAATCAAAATGTCCAGGATGCGCTCTTCTGCAGCATCTTCGGCGCGGGCCCGCACCTTGCGCTTCTCTGCTTCTCGGGTTTGCTTGACCGCAATATCGGCCAGATCACGAATAATCGAATCAACGTCTTTGCCAACATAGCCCACTTCGGTGAACTTGGTCGCCTCGACCTTGATAAAAGGAGCATCTGCCAAGCGCGCCAGGCGGCGCGCAATTTCAGTTTTACCGACGCCGGTGGGGCCAATCATCAAAATATTTTTTGGCGTAATTTCACCACGCAACTCACTGTCGACCTGTTGGCGGCGCCAGCGATTGCGCAATGCAATGGCGACCGCTCGTTTGGCCTGGGACTGGCCCACAATGTGTTTGTCAAGTTCGGAAACAATGTCTTGGGGCTTCATGTCACAAGGTCTCAATCGTGTGCTGCATATTGGTGTAAATACACAGTTCACCGGCAATTTCAAGTGAACGCTTGACAATGTCGGCAGCCGACAGCTCGGTATGGTTCAACAGCGCAATGGCCGCGGCTTGCGCGTAAGCGCCGCCGGAGCCAATTGTGACGATGCCATTTTCTGGCTCCAACACGTCGCCGTTGCCCGTGATAATGAGTGACGCGTCCTTGTCGGCCACGGCGAGCATGGCTTCAAGCCTGCGCAACACGCGATCGGTCCGCCAGTCCTTGGTCAATTCAATAGCCGCCCGCGCCAAGTGCCCCTGGTGTTTTTCAAGTTTGGCTTCAAATCGCTCAAACAGGGTGAAGGCGTCGGCGGTGGCGCCAGCAAAACCGGCTAAGACCTTGCCATGGTGAAGCTTGCGGACCTTGCGCGCCGTGCCCTTGACAATAATGTTGCCCAGAGTAACCTGCCCATCGCCACCGATGGCGACGCTGTAGCCCTGCGGCGTCTTACGCCGCACACTAATGATGGTTGTGCCGTGAAATGGTTCCATAGTGCAGTCAGGTGGGGATGCCGGTCCCGGCAAACAAGTAGTTAAGCCGGCCGGGGAACAACGCGGGCATGTTCGTTAATACCAATCACGTTGAAAAATGCAGCGACCAAACGGTGAACATCGCGGAACTGTACCTGACAACCCTCCGACTGCCGCAAGGCCACCCAATTCAAGATGCTGCCAGCGGCCGAAAAATCAACGCGAATGAGCCCTCTGCATGAAATAACAATATTTTCTCCGGACCACTCGGTTTTTGTCAGGCCCGACAGTGCGTGCGTCGCATCGCCCAACACACTGCCACTGAGTCGCAGCTGCACAGCCGACACGCTGTCAATTTCCATCGGAAGAGTGGGAATCTGGCTATTGCCTGTGCTCCATTCCGCCGGCTCGACCGGCTTTTCCGCCGCGTTTTCACTCTCGACGTTCGTGTACTGACAGCGCGCCTCTTGCCAAGCCGGTGGAGAAACTTCGTATGTCACACAGTAATCCAGTGCGGCCAATTCAAAATCATCGAGTAGCTGCACGGTGCGCAGCGCATTGAGCCGCATCGCCCACCAGTCCGGACTCACTTGATGATCACCGGCGGGCATCATCGAGCGCAGGGTATCGACTAGGCGAATCGCGCCACTGAACCGCAGGGCCACCGGCTCATTGCATAGACTGCTGAACAGTCCTGCCATCAGGGGCATCGCGTCGGGTGAAATATGTGACAAGCGCGACCAATCCAAATGCCAGGGAGTCGCATTTGAAGCCATCGCATCACGCAATTCTTCCATTGCTAACTCGGTCAACTCGTGCGGGCTGCACCAGATTGCCCCTATCGAGTAGTCGACTGTTTCAGGCTCCGGTGACGCCATGGGCACCGTCGACTGCGCAGGTGATAACTCACCGGGTTCGTTATCCGTGATGGCGTACCACAAAGGGTTTGCGTAAGAAAAGTAATTGGAAAACTCTCCAACAACTTCATCAAATCGCAGCTTGTTGTTCGTCGCCCTGTACAGGTCAAGTAAAGCCGACATCCAGGAACTTGCCGTCTCGGTAGGCAGTGCCGCACCACGCAATGCATCCAGCAAACCGGCTTCCGCTCCCTCGTCATCGCCATTGGCAAAACGGATGGCAGCTTCTTCGAGTTCGGGGTCGGTCGCCATGTCTTCCACGTCGATTGCAAACAACTTGGAAGTGGAAAAGCCGACATCTGCCCCATCGTAGCTTTGGGCCAGCGCACCCATGACGGGTGGCCTCATGGGCGTCGAATGCCCTTTGGGCTGCGCAGACACGGGCCGGCTGGGCTCCATCCCGTGGCCCATCTCGGTGGGTTCAAATTCAGCCGAATGGGGCCCAACCGACTCTGACCCCAGGTTTGCTGACTCTGTCAATCCAAACTGCTCGGACGTCGACAGGGCAGCAGCCGGTGTCTGATCGGGCGGCTTGGCGGCAGCCGGCTCCGCCTTGGCAACAGGAAATCCAGTGGCCTGAATCGCCGCAGCGTCCTGCTTGCCCTTCCACCACTGCTTGGACATCTGGGCTTCGATTTCATCGATCTTCTTCAGCGTTACGGCGCGGCCATCCGGGTCAGTTGCCATGCTCGACTGAAAAACAGATGGTCTGCCCATACCAGCCAATGCAGTGACGCCGCGGCTACGCAATTTACGCAACTGATCGAATTCCCTCTTGCGTATGAAATCGTTTTGACGCTTGCGCTCGATCATTTGCTTGAGGACCTGCTTGTCAAAGCCACTGTCCTGATCGATTTGGGGGCGCTCCAACTCAGACCAATCTTTGGTCGGATTGCGAACGAACATCGCCATCTTGGACAAGAGCCCAGGGCGATCGCTTTTGGTGGCCATAAGCGCAGTTTACCGGACTGACGAGTGGCTCAGCCGTGCAGGGTCAGTCGCCAAACATCTTTTGTTTGAGCTCACGTCGCTGTTGCGCTTCCAGTGACAGTGTCGCAGTCGGGCGAGCCAGGAGCCGTCCGACCCCAATGGGCTCGCCGGTCTCATCGCAATACCCATAGTCACCCGCATCAATGCGTCCGATGGATTGTTCGATTTTCTTCAGCAATTTGCGCTCACGATCCCGGGTTCGCAACTCCAGGGCATGCTCTTCCTCAATCGTGGCGCGGTCGGCGGGGTCTGGGACTACCGAAGTATCTTCCCGCAAATGCTCAGTCGTTTCGCCAGCGCTGTTCAAGATCTCCATTTTGAGCTTGGTCAACTTCAAACGGAAAACGGCCAACTGCAATGCGCTCATGTACTCAGAATCCGGCATGGCCATGAGTTCGGCATCAGTCATATCGGCGGCGGCGGTTGTCTTCCAGTTGTTTGCGAGCTTGGGGTCCTTCTTGATCGATGAAGGCAACACCGGAACGATCACTGGCGACGGCGTCGACTGGGTGTAACTGGCTTTGGCTGCAGTAGATGCAATCGTCTGGGCAATGGACGGAACCGTCAATTGCGCCAATCGGGAAGACGGTCGACCCGCCTTGGCGACGACAGGTTGTGCAAGTGGTGCTGGGGCTACGGCAACGGGAGCAGGTTTTGCCACGGCAGGTGACGCAGCGACCGGGGTTTTTAACTTGAGCGGAGCAACGGTCGGCGCGGGTTTGGCAGACTTGGGAGAAACGGGCATGGGAGCGGGGCTAACGGAAGCCTTGAGTTTGGAAACGGGTTGAGATACGGACCGTGCAGTCGCTCGGTCTGAAGAAGCGGTGGATTGGGTGGCGGCGGCGACTTTCGGTGCAGGCACCGGTTTGACCGACGCAGGCGACACAGTTTTGGCTGCCGGCTTGACGGCTTTTGCTGCAACCACCTTGGACGCTGGCTTGGGCAAAACCGTGCCAGCACCGGCTGCAGGTGCACTCGCTTTGCCTACAGGCTTGGCTGCCGTTTTGACAGCGGCCTTTGCTGCGGGCTTACTCCCTTTGGGAGCGGCAGAGGCAACTGGACTGGCCGATGGCCGAGTCGCACTGGTGTCTTTGCCTTTGGGCGGTACAGCTTTGCTGTCTTTCCCCGATTTAGCTTTCACTTCTGGTCTCCTGGCAGAACTCTCCTGCACAACGTCGGTGTCGCTTACTGCCCCCCCGCGGCCCTTGGCTGGCTTTTGTGGCGGGGGTTCTCCGGCGCGCGAGTTTACAGGCTTCGCCACCGGAAAACCCATCAGTTGCAAAATCGAGACAATCATTTGGCTATCAATCCGAAAAAAAATCAAAAACCCGGCGAATCCAGTCAGTCTGTCATTTGCGGCACCGATCTGGCAGTTACACCAACGACTGTTCCAGACCTTGCAGCAAAATATCCTTTGGCAGATCAATTCCAATGAACACCATTTTGCTGCAACGCAGCTCGTCTTGTGCCCATTGCGGCCCGAGGTCGCTGCCCATCAGCTGGTGCACACCCTGAAAAATCACTTTGCGTTCTGTGCCCTTCATAAAGAGGACCCCCTTGTAACGCAACATGCGCGGACCGTAGATGTTGACAATGGCACCTAAAAAATCCTCCAGTTTGGCGGGATCAAATGCGCGGTCGGACTTGAACACAAAACTCTTGACATCGTCATCATGGTGGTGATGGCGACCACCGCCGTGCGCATGCGAAGGATGGTCACACGCTTCACCCGGCGCGTGCGCGTGTCCGGTGTGATCCTGTCCATGGTCATGGGCGTCATCTTTGAGAAAATCCGGATCAATGTCCAGTTTGGCATTCAGGTTGAAGCCACGCAGGTCAAACACCTCAGACAGCGCCACGTCACCAAAATGCACCGCCCTTTGCGGGGCCCGGGGGTTCATGTGTTTGAGTCGATGCATCAAGGCATCGGTCTCGTCCTTGGAAACCAGGTCTGATTTGCTAATGAAAATTTGGTCAGCAAACCCGACCTGACGTCGTGCTTCCTGTCGGTCGTCAAGTTGCCGGGCCGCATGTTTGGCATCGACCAGGGTCAAAATCGAGTCCAACAAGAAGGATTCTGCAATCTCGTCGTCCATGAAAAAGGTTTGTGCGACTGGGCCAGGGTCGGCCAGACCGGTGGTCTCGATGACCACCCGGTCAAACTCCAGCAATCCTTTGCGCTTTTTGGCCGCCAGCATCTGCAAGGTCTCACGCAGGTCTTCGCGGATGGTGCAGCAGATGCAGCCATTGCTCATCTGGATGATCTGCTCCTTGGTGTCGCTGACCAAAATATCGCTGTCGATGTTTTCTTCACCGAATTCATTTTCGATGACCGCGATTTTTTGTCCATGCGCCTCAGCCAGCACGCGTTTGAGCAGCGTGGTTTTGCCCGAGCCCAGAAAGCCGGTCAATATGGTGGCGGGAATCAAACTCATGTCGCAATCCAAATTTAGCAGGTGGGGAGTGTACTGGGCCTTGATGCCGAAAATCCTGACAATTGTCAGCGCTCACTTGCGCATCACCACCAAACCCTTCAGATACTCACCTTCCGGGAAGGTAATCGTCATGGGATGGTCGGGCGCGCCGCCCATGCGCTCGGCAATAAAGCCGTCCACACCGGCATCCGATCCAGCGCCAGCCACAATCTTGTGAAATAGGTCGGTGCTGATTCCCCCTGAGCATGAATACGTGAACAGCACACCTCCCGGCTCCAATAATTTGAGGGCCAGCCGGTTGATGTCCTTGTAGGCACGCGCCGCACGCTCGGCATGCGCCACCGTCGGCGCGAACTTGGGCGGATCCAGAACAATCGCATCAAAGTGACGGCCCTGCTCTAAAAACATGCGCAGCGACGCGTTGACATCGGCGTCCAGAAAGGTGGTCATGTCGGCATCAAATCCATTCAAAGCCACATTGGCACGCGCCTGTGCCAACGCCGACCCGGAGGAGTCGATTGAGGTAACCTGCCCGTCGGAAACACCGGCCGCGCGCATTCCGGCCAATGCTGCAACTGAAAAGCCGCCGGTGTAGCAAAAGCAATTGAGTACACGCTTGAAACCCAGGCGTGCGGTGTAGTCTGCAAATTTCTTGCGGCTGTCGCGCTGATCCAAATAGAAGCCCGTCTTGTGCCCATCTGCAATACTCAAACCCAGCTTCCATTGGTGCTCGCGCAACACCAGATCAACCTCACCCAAACCCCGCAACCAACCGGTCACGGGTTGCAAGCCCTCCAGCGCGCGGCTGCTGGCGTCGGATCGCTCATAAAGACGGGTCAACCCGGTGGCGGCCAGCAGGGCATCGGCAATAACTGCCTTCCAGCGCTCCACTCCAGCGGATGTGAACTGTGCCACCAAGGTGTCACCGTACCGGTCAACAATCAAACCAGGCAATCCGTCCGACTCGCCATGAATCAGGCGCAAACCATCACTATTAATGTCAAATCTGGCTCTAGCCCTCGTGGAATCAGCTACAGCTGCTGCAAAAAAAGGAGCGTCTATACGCTGACTTTCGTCAAAACTCCACATTCGCGCCCGAATCTTGGAGGTCGGACTGAACGCGGCCCAACCTAAAAATGCGCCATCCGCAGCCTCTACGCGCACCGTCTCGCCACTGTCAGCGCTGCCCTTGGCAATAGCCGACTCAAATATCCAGGGGTGGCGGCGCTGCAAGGAGCGCTCTTTTCCGGCACGCAAGCGAATGGTTTTCATGGCCTTATTGTCGCTTGACCGGCCCGCAACGTGACTCTGACTGGCATCCGACGCCCCAGGGATGCTCAGTCCTTGGGACCGCCCTTGAGTCGGGCCCGCGGGTGCGCTGCGTCATAGACCTTGGCCAGATGGTGGAAGTCCAGGCGCGTGTAAACCTGGGTGGTGCTGATATTGGCGTGCCCCAGCAACTCCTGCACGGCGCGCAAGTCACCGCTGGACTGCAACATGTGGCTGGCAAACGAATGGCGCAACATGTGCGGATGCACCGGTGTGGCCAATCCCGCCCGCGCGCTGCGACTGCGCAAGCGTTGCCATACCGACTGTGCTGTCAGGCGCGTACCGTTGCGTCCCAAAAATAATGCAGTACTGACCTGGCCAGGCCCCGCGGATGTTGGTCCGTTGAGTCGGCTAACCCATTCCGTGCGCACCGGGAGCCAGGCCTCGATGGCAGCAATCGCCATGCGCCCCACCGGTACAGCGCGCCATTTACGTCCCTTGCCGCATACATGGGCCTGCGCAGCCTGCAAGTCGATCCAGCCATGACTGGCGGCATTCCCTGCGGTACTGGGCTGCAAATCCAGCCCAATCAACTCACCCACCCGCAAACCGCTGGAGTACAGCAACTCGACCATGGCTGCGTCGCGCACATCTAAAAATGCGGCTTCCATGCGAGCCTGCGGCGTCATAACGTGTGATGAAATCTGGTCGTGGCCCTCGTCCTGATTGCGTAGGCCGCTATCATTTTTGAACTCCGCAAGCTGCATGGCAGCATCGACGCCCAGTGCCTTGGGCAGCGGTTTGGGTGCCTTGGGAGCGCGTACATCCTGCACCGGATTGCTGCTTACCAATCCCTGGCGGCCCAACCAGACGTAGAAGCCTCGCCAGCCCGACATGATGAGGGCGATACCGCGCCCGCTGCGCCCACCGCTGTGCATCTGGGCCACCCAACGGCGGACGTGGGCGTTGCGCACGGCAGCCAGCTCCACCGGCACCTGAGCGGAAAACTCTTTCAGTTTGGCCAGGTCCAGCGCATACAGCTCGACCGTGCGGCTAGCCAGCCGCTTTTCGACGCGAACGTATTCGAGATAGCGTTCTACAAGGAGTTGGCTCTGCATCAGCTGCCACGTCTTACTTCAAACGCGACAGCGCGGCGCTGACCAGTTCGCCTATGCGGGCCAGAAAGTCGGTACCCATGCCACTGTGGAAGCGGTGCGGGTCGGGTGAGGCCAGCACCAAGAGGCCAAAGGCTGGCGTGGCAGAGCCCGCAGCAGCACCGCCGCGCAACGGGATCAGCGCCAATGAAGTGACAGCGGCAGGGTCTTCTAGCCAGCTCACGGCCTCAAAGCCAGTGTTCAGACCACAGAATGGCTCGGTCAGCGAGGAGGCGAATACGCGGGCGTCATCACTCACCTCCCGGGCTGCCGTCAAACCGGCGTATTCGGGGGCCACGCCCCACAAGCGAATGCCGACTTGAGGCACAGCGAACCGGTCCTTGATGTCCTGCTCGATCGAGGCAGGCATTGCGTGCAGGTCAGATACCATCAGCAGACTGCGCGCCCAGCGCAGAATCTTGTCCGACAGCATCACGTTGTCGCTGCCATGGCGAATCATTTCCATGATGCGCTGCTCGAGCGACTTGATTTTTTCACGCAACATTTCTGCCTGACGCTCTTGCAGCCCTACGGCACGGTTGCTGTGCGGACTGGTGAACTGCACCGCAGCCAGCAACTCGGCATGGCGCAAAAAGAAATCAGGCGTATTGGCCAAGTAATTGGCAATGTCGTCTTCGGTAATGGGATTTGTCAAAGGTTGATTCATAGGTTGTCCGGAATTTCAATTTCGCCCTCAAAAACTGTGGTCGCTGGACCGGTCATGAGCACCGGCGCAGTATCGCCTGCCCAGGAGATCGTGAGTAGGCCGCCGCGTGTCTGCACATCGACTGTGGCCTCCAGAAGCCCCAAGCGAATGCCCGCTACAACCGCGGCACAGGCACCCGTTCCGCAAGCGAGTGTCTCGCCCACACCACGCTCAAACACCCGCAACCGAATGTGGCTGCGGTCTTGCACCTGCATAAACCCCACGTTGACCCCTTGCGGGAAACGCGGACTGGCCTGCACCTGAGGGCCTCGCACCGCCACGGGATAGGTTTGCACCTGAGAGACCTGCACCACCGCATGCGGGTTCCCCATGGAAACAGGCGCTACCAAAAGCGCAGCATCATCCGCTTCACCAATGAGGGCTAGCGGCCAATTACCCCAGGCTCCCTGCGGCTGAAAGACTAGGCCAGAGGCGTCAAACGGAATCTGGTCCACGGCTAATACGGGCGCACCCATGTTGACCGTCACCCGCCCGTCGACAGTGAGGTGCGGCTCGATCACGCCTTTCATGGTTTGCACCCGGATCGTGTCTTTGGTCGTCAGGACTTTGTCGTGCACAAAACGGGCAAAACAGCGCGCGCCGTTGCCACATTGCTCCACCTCGGCCCCGTCGGCGTTGTGGATCAGGTATTCGAAGTCAATTCCGGGCGCGGGCGCGGGGCGCACGGTCAGAATCTGATCGGCACCCACCCCAAAGTGGCGGTCCCCCAGAAACCGATAGTGGGCAGCGGTGAGCCCGAGACTGCCACGGGTTTCATCGAGCACGACAAAGTCGTTGCCAGCACCCTGCATTTTTGTAAAAGAAATACGCATGCGGTGGATTATCGGACCAGCGAGTAAATCTGCGAGGAATGAACGCCCCTGCGCCGACATGGCACTCGGGTTTGCCCTGATACTTGCAGGGCAATGCGCAGAGATTGGGTTTTTGTTGGAGGGATCACAATGGGCATACGAGCTTGCATTTTCATCGGCGTGACAGCGTGGGCGGCGGCACTGCCCGGCCTGGGATTGGCTGCGTCGGTACGCGGCGAATTGTTGGAGCCACCCGAGGTTTTGGCGACTTTGACCGTTTCTGCCATCGACTCCGCCACCGCATCGGCCAATGTGCAACTTCTCACCGGAAAAGCCAAATGCGACGTCACGGTGGTGGCCATCAACTACCGCACGGTTGGCGTGGCGAATGAAGACACCAACGCCTCCGGCGTGTTGCTGGCGCCAGGCGGCAACTGCAACCAGACGCCGGCCGCACTGGTGGCCTATGCCAAAGGGACGGATGTCGAAAAACTACACACTCTGGCCAACCCGGCTGACAGCCAAACCATGGTCCTGGCCGCCTTTTTTGCCGCACAGGGTTATGCCGTGGTGGCAACAGACTACCTGGGTTTTGCCAAATCCTCCTACCCGTACCACCCCTATTTGCACGCTGAATCCGAGGCCACCAGCGTGGTGGACTCGGTGCGCGCCGCGCGTAACGCGGCCGGCGTTTTAGGGCTGACCTTGTCGGGCACTGTGGCGTTGACCGGCTATTCACAGGGTGGTCACGCGTCGATGGCGGCGCAGCGTGCAGTCGAGCGGGACCACGCAGCAGAGTTCAGCCTGTTGGGCGGCGCGCACCTGGCGGGCCCCTATAACCTGTCGGGCGCATTGCAAAGTGCCAATGCCAACCTGGGGGCCCAACTTTTTGTACCCTACGCGATTACATCCTGGCAAAAGGTCTACGGGAACATCTACCGCGACGTCAATGAGGTTTTCGAAATGCCCTATGCGAGCTATATCGAATCCTTGCTACCCAGCCCCACGCTGAGCGTTAGCGCATTGACATCGACCGGCAAACTGCCGGGCGCCAACAACGAAACCCCCGATCAGGCCCTCAATTTGCTGCTCAAACCGGCCTATCGCGCTGATATTCAAGGCAACCCGAACAACCCGGTGTTGCTTGCCGCCAAAAAGAACGACTTGCTGGACTGGACACCGCGCGCAAGCGTGCTGCTTTGCGGTGGCGCGGGCGACCCCACAGTTCAGACAGGCCTGCACTTGAAGGTGATGAAGGCGGCCTTTGACAGCAAAGGTCTGACCCACGTCAGCAGCGTGGACGTGGACCCGACCATCAAGCTGATATTTTCCCTGGTGCTGGCCTTCAGCCCCGACACCTACTACGCTGCCTACCACTCCACTCTGGAGCCACCCTTTTGCCTGGCCCAGGCCAAGAGTTTTGTGGACGGTCTGGTGCAGGCCCGCAGCCGCATCAGCACCGACGCCGACACCGTGTTCAATTGGGCGCAGCGCACCTATTCGGACTACTTTGCATCCGCGTCAGACTCGGCATCCATCGCCGGCTACCACTACCGCAGCTACGCAGACAACACCTACCTCGGCGTCAACGAAACAGGTGAACCCCATCTCTTTTACATCGGCCCTTTGAGCCGCTATGCATTGCAGGACCTGGGGCTGCTCTCAACATTTGTTGCGCAAGCCCGCTAACGGAAGTTGCGCGGGGTGGCAAACGATGCAACAAACCGCATGCGCGCGACACCGCACACTGCGAGCAGAAGGCCAGCCACAGCCCAGCCTCAAAGCCGCAACGGCATGATGAGTGAGCTGTTGGCCCAGTCGGTGGAAGCATCGGCGGATTCGCCGCCGAAAAGTGCGGAGGCGCTTCGCACCCGGTGTGACAGTTCACGCGCGATGTTGCGGGTGATCGTCAAGGCCGTTGCCGGCTGATGTTCCACCAGCATGGCGATGGCCCGCTTGTCCAGCAGCAGAGCGCGCACTGGTGAGTCGGCCCTGGCCGTGGCCGAACGTGCCTTGCCGTCGACATAGCCCATTTCACCCACGAATTGCCCCGGCCCGAAGGTCGCCAGACGCGACGACTGGTGCGCATCCATCACACTCGACAGGATGCTCACGGTTCCTTCTTCGAGCAGCCATACGCCGTCGGCCTCATCGTCCTTGTAGAACAGGGCTTCCCCCTTGGACACCTGCCGATGTTTGCCCAGCGCCAGCACTTCGACCGCGGCGCTCCCAGGCAGGTCTTTCAGCAGCGCATTATTGGCTAGCGGAACCGACAGTAGGAGAGCCGCCTGCAGCGTGGCAGCTTGCAGCACCCGATCTTCAGCCGCCTCCAGGCCGTGGTCCAGGTCGACTCGGACTTCCACTCCAGCGAGGCTTTGCAGCGCCCATCGCAGCTCGGCTGACTCCGTTCGCTGCAGGCCACACACCATCACCGTATGCTCTTGCCCCTGCAGCGCGCGCACCAGCCAGACCAGGGCACCGACACCGCTGGGATCTACATCGCGAACCTGGCTGACGTCGATAACCACCGCCACGCACTCTTCGTGCAACTCGTCCACCAGCTGTGCCAGCCGCACGCTGTTGCCAAAAAACAGGTGCCCGGTCAGACGCAAAACGCCAATCCGGAACGCCAGGCGCGACAGGCTGGCGATCTCGCCCTCGCTGCGGACCCGACGCGAGCGGTATTGGTTCAAATACACCCACTGCGCGGTCAGGTTGTTGGACAAGCTGCGCAACACCGCTAGCGCCGACAGTCCAATACCCAGGAAGCAGGCCCAGATCAGGCTGCCAAAAATCCCCACCAGCGAGATGACCAGGGTGATCCAGAAACCTAGGTCGGCGGTGCCCTCCCGGTGCACACTGCGCGTGCGCACCATGGCGGCCAGCCGTGCGATAAACGCTTGGTCAACGATGACCGGCGCCTGCAGC
>CAIQBN010000367.1 GCA_903870065.1 uncultured beta proteobacterium
ACCTTATGTTCTCTTTTATGACTTACCTCACGCCGCTTGATTCATTCACTGGGAATGTTTCCCAAGACTTTGACCAAAAAGTTGAGTTTGACAGCGTGGACGACTCACTTCTTGTCACTACTACGAACGGTACGCCAGATTTTGCATCGACCTTCCCAATTCGGTTCCGCTCGTTCGTTGACTCGAGCCTCGCTTATATTGAAGTCATAGGCCTCTATGCCGTTCGTGGGCAAATTGGTACGCCGACGGGCGTTGTCAATGTTGTCAGCGGCATGAGCAAGACGGAATTGCACAAGATTTTCTCATCCAACCGCCAGAATCTGATCCCCTCAACGGATACGCTTAATAGAGTCTCATCGGTTACGCCGCAAATGATTTTATTGAAGGGAAAAGTCGAAAATTCCAACCCCATTAATGGAGCTAAAGAGTCGCTTGATTTCGTGGCTCTTGAGGCAGGATCCAACTCTGCGACCGCCGGTCTGAGTACCAAGGTTGTAAACAATCCTTTCTTTGACGCATCGTTACACGATGAAGTCAGAATGGGTGATCGGTTTGGCACCTCCATCTCGTCCACGGGTGACAACATACTCGATATAGAGGCCGCCATTGCTGCAGTCCAAAAGGTCGGCTATTCGGTGGGGGGTATCGATACGTTTCCATATGTCAATTTTGTCTTTCCCACCAAATATCGGCATGAAGGAAAGGACATTTGTGGTTCAGGTTCACCCATTTCGGGCTTTTCAGCACCCTTTCAGACCGATGGCTCCATGCGATACGACATTCGCCAAATCGACGAGTCCGGCAATTTGGACACCGAGACTTCTATCAGTTGTCCCACCTCACCCTGCACGAACGCTGCGCCCAAATCTTCGCAGAATGTGCACGTTGCGGAATTGGTTGACAACTTTAAATACACCCGAGGTCAGTCAAAGCTGCAGCTCTTTGAAAAAAGTGGCTGCGTTTATGCTGGGGCACCAGTGTTGGCCTACAACATTAATTTTTCGTTTACTTCCAACACAGTACTAATGCAGATGGCCCCCATGTCCACCGATGCCTCAGGCCTGCAAATTGCCGAACGGATATTCAACTGGGCGGAGAGGACCTATCCCGAGGTATTGAAAAATCCTACTCCCTCCCGGACATACACTACCGCGGCCTACCGATGCTATGCGGGTAACTTGTGCCTGGCTGAGCGGCAAGGCCGCATTCTGCTGGTAACGCCAGCCGGGGAACTCAATGACCTAGGTAGCTCCAGCGATTTCCTTGCCGTGGCCCGTGCCGCAGGCTTCTGATGCGAGGTTTTCAGTCCTTGAAGCCCGGTGCCTTGTCTACAGCGTTTGCCAGCATTTTTTGCTGCGCAGTGGCTGTTGACAGTCTGGCCGAAACCATCAGCGTAGGCGAATCACATGCAGCCGCGGTTCTAAATGATGGCAGCGTTGTGGCATGGGGATCCAATTTCTCAGGAAAATTGGGCAATGGTTCGACCATAAACAGTTCGATTCCAACCCCCGTTGCCGGACTTGGGAATGTTGTGTCCATCAGTGCCGGTGGCAACCATACCTTGGCATTGGATACAAATCGCCTGGTTTGGGCCTGGGGTAACAACCAGTTTGGCCAGTTGGGAACTCTTTTTGGAGACAACGCGGCCACGCCTGCTCGTGTTGTATGGCAAACAGAGTGCGCGTTGAACGACGTTATCTCCATTGGTACCGGGTATGACTTTTCAGTTGCGTTAAAGGCGGATGGTACGGTCTGTACCTGGGGAAAAAATGAGCTTGGCCAATTGGGTGATGGCAGTAGTGCGACCATGCGCAGCAACCCTGGCAAGGTAAGCAATCTGTCTGATGTGACCGCCATTTCCGTCGGCAATGACTTTGTCGCTGCATTAAAAAGAGACGGTACGGTATGGGTATGGGGCAACAACGCAGCAGGGCAACTGGCCGTAAATACAAAGCCATTTCGAAATATGGCTGGCCGCCTAGCGGGCTTGGCCAATATCACGTCGATTTCAGCTGGGGTTTGTGGAGGTATTGCACTCGACACCAGTGGCGTGGCCTGGGCATGGGGGGCACCGGGGGGCTCCCTGGATTGCCTAGTCAATGAATTCCTTGACTTGTGGCCTCCCACTCGATTACTTTCAGGGCTTGATCAGATTACAAACGTTGCTTCGGGCGCAAAGAACCTGGCAACCCGCAAAGATGGATCGGTATGGGAGCACGACGGCTACGTCTGGACGCAGGTCAACGATATTTCAACTGTACAAAGGCTAGCTAGTGCTGCAAAGGGATTTGTGCTGCGAGGAGTCAACTTGGCTCAAAGAGCGGACGGCACAGTTTGGAGTTGGGGCGACAATTTTTCGGGTGAACTAGGCGACGGAACCTTTGTGGCGCACCAAACGCCGATTTTGGTGGTCAATACAGCGGGGGATGGTCCGCTAGACCTGAATTCAGCCATCGCCAATAACATACCCGCAAGCAAGATTCCAAAATTCTTCGTCACCGCATCTGGAGGCATTCCAAAACCGAGCGGGTCGACGACTGCTACCAACACGATTGCTTCCGTCACCGCAACCGTCAAATTCAATCAACAGGACACAGGGAATCCTGGCGGCGTGTTTGTAACTGCCATTGTTCCCGTCGGAACCTTGGTTACGAGGGGCGGAACTCACAGACAGCCAGATCCGCGATCAAACACGCCTCGAAACGCAGCAACTTCTGACTATGTACTGGTGCAACTCACGGCGACCGGCTGGCAAGCGGTGACAAACGGACAGTTGATTCCTCTGGCAATTGGTATCTTGGGCGAACAACTTGCAACGCACACCATTCTGGACAGAACAAATACCGCCAATCTGCAAGGCACCGAGTTTTGCATTGGCTATGGCGCAAGCGCCCCGGACATGGCGACAACTGCCCGCATGCGCTCTGTCGCGACAATTCCTAACGATAAAAATTCGATCAACGTGAGTTGCACAACAGCAACGATCAGCACGGTAATGGAGCCCGTCAACTGCCTGTTCAACTGGGCTGAAGTGAATTTCTCAGACTGGTTTTCTCCGCGGGCTGAGTCACTCAGCTCCGGGCAGTACTTTTTCCGCTACTTTTCCCAAACCAAGGCGTACCTAGCAGTCGCGTCAGAGCGGTTTTTATATCTCGGACCAGCGTCCGGCGACAGCATTCTCGACCTGGGCGTCACCACCGACTGGTTTTCGACAGCAGGGTGCTTGTAGGACTTCAACCCCAGTGAGGGCTAATCAATTGGGTGTTGCAGCGACCGCGCAATCAGCATGGCACGGTGAATGGAGTTCGCAAGATTCCCACCGTGTACCCTCGCTGGGTGGATTTGAAGCGATCGTCTTGGCCGATGCAAAAAAAACCAATCAGGTGCACTTTTTGCTTCTAACTAACCAGGTACCGCTGAGTTTTGAGGGCCATTCAGCGACGGAGCAACCCAAGCTGCACTCGCATGTCGCGTCTGAGTCGAGCATCGCGGTGTCAGGGCGCTGCGCTTTCAGCATAATCAGACCATGCTTTTACTATTGTCACCCGCAAAGTCTCTGGATTACGAGACCGTCCTACCGCCCCAACCCCATACCGCCCCGCTGTTTGTCAAACAGTCCCAGGTTCTGATTGCACTGCTGCGCCAGCGTTCGCCACAGGACATTGCCACGCTCATGAGCCTGAGCGACAAGCTCGCCGCCCTCAACGTCGCGCGATACCTAGCCTGGTCAAGCCGCGCTACAAGCAAGAATGCCCGCCAGGCCGTTTTGGCCTTTGATGGGGACGTGTACGATGGCCTTGCCGCCCGCAGCTTGACCGAAGCTGACCTGGCCTGGGCGCAAAATCATCTGTGTATCCTGAGCGGACTGTACGGCGTACTGCGCCCGCTGGACCTGATGCAGCCCTACCGACTGGAGATGGGTACCCGACTGGCCAATCCACAGGGAAGCGACCTGTACCAGTTCTGGGGCACACAAATTGCGGACTACTTGAACCAGCGTTTGCGCACGGATATTAGCCCGGTGGTCATCAACCTGGCATCACAAGAGTATTTCAAGGCGGTTGCCATCAAAGCATTAAAAGCGCGAGTGGTGCACTGTGTGTTTGAAGAACTGCGCAACGGTGAGTACAAGGTGGTCAGCTTTTCGGCCAAACGGGCACGTGGCATGATGGCGCGCTTCGCCATCACCAACCAATTGGTACAGCCCGAACAGTTGCGCGGATTCGATGCAGATGGTTATGCATTCGATAACGCTGCATCCAATGCGCAGCGCATGGTATTTCGCCGCAATATATAGAGAAATCAGGGGCTAGCCCTCGTGAAACATGCTTAAGCAGCTATGAAAATAAGAGCAAACGGAATCGATATCGAGATTGAGGACACTGCAGAAATCAACCCGCGCGATGGTGATTCCTACTTGCGCCCTGCGGTATTACTGATCATGGGATTGGGCATGCAACTTGTTGCCTGGCCGCCGGAGTGGGTACAGGCTTTGGTCGATGCAGGTTTTCGGGTCATCCGCATGGATAACCGCGACATCGGTCTGACCCAGCATTTTGATCATTTGGGCAAACCCAATTTGCTACTTGCAGGTATCAAATACAAGTTGGGCATGCCGGTGCGTGCGCCCTACAGCGTGGACGACATGGCACACGATGCCATCGGTGTACTGGACGCTCTTGGGATAGGGCGGGCGCATGTTGTTGGTGTCAGCATGGGCGGAATGATCGCCCAGCGGGTGGCGATTGCGGCATCGCACCGGTGTCTGAGCCTGACCAGCATCATGAGCAGCAGTGGCGCAAAGGGGCTGAAAAAGGCCCAGCCCGAGGTGTTGCGTGTAATGTTGCGCCGGCCGTCTAGCAGCGCGCCTGAGGCTGTGGTTGACCATTATGTGAAATTGTTCAAAGTAATTGGCAGTCCTGGCTTTCCGATTCCCGAGTCCGATATGCGCGAACGCATCCTGCGTGGATTGGAGCGCAGTTTTCACCCGGTGGGCACCTTGCGTCAAATGCTGGCGATTGTGTCGGACACCACTCGGGCCGAGCAGCTCGCGCGCATCAACTGCCCCACACTCGTATTGCATGGGCGCAGCGACCCGCTGGTGCCGTTTGATCACGGCGAAGACACTGCGCGGCGAATTGCCGGTGCGCAGCTGGTCGGCATTGACGGCATGGGACACGACCTGCCACCCGAGCCGGTCTCGATGATGCTTGACGCGATCATTCCACATTTGCAGGCTGCGGCTATGGCACTCCATCACAGCGGTCTGAATACTGCGCCCAAGCTTGCGCCATGAACAACCCCGAGTCCTCCCAACTGGGCAAAGTCAGCGCCTACATTGACCACTATGACCCATCCTTGCTGTTTCCGATTCCGCGGGCCGGCAAGCGCGCGGAGATTGGCATAACGGGCGCCGCCCCATTTTTTGGGGCTGACGTCTGGACCGCTTTTGAAGTGAGTTGGCTCAACTTGCGTGGTAAACCGCAAATCGCGTTAGCCCACTTCAGTATTCCCTGCGAGTCCCGAAACATCATTGAGAGCAAGTCCTTCAAACTCTATCTCAACAGCTTCAACAATACCGCCTTTGCTGACCTGGATGCTGTCCGGCTGCGCCTGCGCACTGACGTCACCGAAGCCGTTTGGCGGGGGTCCGATGTGCCGGGCGGGGTGCCCACCTCAATTGGTCTCACACTGCTGGGGCCCGATATGTTTGACAGGGAGCCGGTGCATGAACTTGATGGTTTGAGCCTGGACCGCCTGGACATTGAATGCACCCAATACACCCCAGCGCCCGAGCTGTTGCGCGTCACACCGGATGAACAACCAGTGTCCGAGGTATTTGTCAGCAACTTGCTCAAAAGCAACTGCCTGGTGACAGGTCAGCCAGATTGGGGTAGTGTGCAAATCCGCTATACAGGCGACCAAATTGATCAAGGCGGTTTGCTGCAGTATCTCGTGAGCTTTCGCAACCACAACGAGTTTCACGAACAGTGCGTAGAACGCATTTTCATGGACATCTGGCGGCGCTGCAGCCCGTTAAAACTTGCCGTCTATGCCCGTTACACACGCCGCGGTGGCTTGGACATCAACCCTTTTCGCACCAGCCATCCCATGGCACTGCCGCGCAACATCCGCACCGCGCGCCAATAGACCGGCTGTTCCGTAGGTGCCTGAAAACCCTTCAAAAATTAGGGTTAAAAACTGGCTCAGTCGATAAATTACTAAACGGTCGCAAAATTACCGCTAAGTTTATTTTATGAGGACTACCGGTGAAACAGCACCCACACCCATCCCAGCCGGACCACCGGACTGACGCGCGGCCTTGCGGAGTTGAAAATCCATGAAGGTTGCCATTGTCGGCTCAGGCATCGCCGGGCTGGGCGCTGCGCACGCGCTGCGTGGGCAGGCAGAGATCACTCTGTTCGAAGCCGGCGACTATTTCGGCGGCCACACCCATACGGTTGATCTGACCTTACCCGGCCCCAACGGTCCGGTGACACATGGCATTGACACCGGATTTCTGGTCTTCAACGAGCGCACCTACCCCCGGCTGATCGCGTTGTTTGCCGAACTCGGCGTCCCGACCGCGCGCTCCGATATGTCGTTTTCCGTGCAGGTCCCTGGTCGAACTGGCGAAAAAGCCCTGGAATGGAGCGGCTCCAACCTGAACACAGTTTTTGCGCAACGCTCCAACTTGCTCAATCCCCGGTTCCTTCGCATGCTGCGCGACGTGTTGCGCTTCAATGCTCTGGCCACCCAAATCGCCGAGCGGGGGATCAACGCCGAACTCATGCAGCCGCTGTCCGGTTTTTTGTCACAACATGGTCTATCAGATGCTTTTCGGGATTGGTATCTTTTGCCGATGCTGGGGTGCATTTGGAGTTGTCCAACCGACCAGATGCTGCAGTTCCCGGTAGCCACGATGATCCGTTTCTGTCACAACCACGGCCTGATTCAGGTCACCAATCGCCCCCAGTGGTGGACGGTGGACGGTGGCGCACGCCAGTATGTGGCAAAAATTGTTTCCCAAATTGCAGACAAGCGCCTGAACACGCCAGTTCAGCGCATTGTTCGAGAACCGCAGGGCGTCAGCCTGTATGCAGGTGGTCAGACCGAACACTTTGACAAAGTGCTGCTGGCTTGCCATGCAGACCAGTCACTTGCCATGCTGGGCGACGCCAGCGACCATGAGCGCACCACGCTGGGTGCCATTCGCTACCAGCCCAACCGGGCAGTTCTGCACACCGATGCCAGCGTTTTGCCGCAAAACCGGCGCGCCTGGGCGGCATGGAATTACCAGCGGTCTGCCGATGCGCGCCAAGACGCGGCTCAGGTCTGCCTGCATTACCTGATCAACATGCTGCAGCCAGTGCCATTTAGCCAGCCGGTTGTGGTGTCGCTCAACCCGGTGGCAGGCATCAACCCTGAAAAAATACATGGGCAGTTTGATTACGCGCATCCGGTTTTTGACGTACCTGCTATTCAGGCGCAACAACAAGTCGACGCCCTGCAGGGCATCAAGAACACCTATTTTTGTGGTGCCTGGACCGGTTATGGCTTTCATGAAGACGGGCTCAAGTCAGGTCTGGACGTTGCAGCAAAACTGCTTGCTCCACGCACTGCAACCCGTTAACGCGACGCTTACTCCATGGACTCCCCAGCCATCCCCATTGCCATGCCCCTGATCGGATTTGGACAAGTCCGACATGCACGACTGGCACCAGTGCGCAACACCTTTGCCTACCCCAACTACTTTTTGATGCTGCCCATGCGCAGCCTGCGCGCACATGGCACCGGGGCACTTGCCTGCAACCGTTTTGCTGCATTGAGTTTTTTTGATGTCGACCATGGCGATGGCCGTGGTCCGCAGCGCGGTGGCGCGCTGGCCTGGCTGGACGACTTGCTGGAAAAAGAAGGGATCGGCTCCACACGCGATACTGAACACACAGACCCGGCTGACGGTGAAGTCTGGCTGCAGTGTTATCCCCGTGTGCTGGGCCACACCTTCAAGCCGGTGAGCTTTTGGTATTGCCACCGAAAGGATGGCAGCCTGCGTGCGATTGTGGTCGAAGTGAACAACACTTTTGGCGAACGCCACTGCTACTTCCTGAATGCGCCGCGCTTTGGTGTGGATTTGCATGCCACCAAGGTGTTCCATGTGTCACCATTTTGCCCAGTCGAAGGCAGCTATCGATTTCGCTTCATGGTCACCGCAGATCGCCGGCGCGCCGTCGCTCGCATTGACTATGACGATGCCAACGGTCCGCTGATCGAGACCAGTGTCAGCGGCGTACTCGAACCCCTCACCCAGGCCACTGTCCGCCGTGCCTTGTGGTCCTACCCGGCCATGACCTTGGGTGTCGTGCTGCGCATCCACTGGCAGGCCCTCAAGCTGTACTGGAAAAAGGCACCATTCTTTCGCAAACCATCACCGCCCACCACATTTATCACCCGCTGACCCATCGCCCACACTATGAACAGCACAACCGCACCCACACGATTCATCGCGCCCCAAGGCACACCCGCTTCGGCCAAAACAGTCATGCGCCTGCTCAGCACGTTGCGCCATGGCAGCCTGACCCTTCAACTTCCCGACGGTTCCATGCAGCGATTTGGGAAAGAGGAGCGCCCTCACGCCACCCTCAGCCTGAACAACTGGAACGTATTTTCTGCCGCTTTGAAGTCAGGTGACATAGGATTTGCCGAAACCTATATTGCAGGCGACTGGAGCACCCCCAGCCTGGTCGACCTGCTGCGAGTTCTGGTGAGAAACCGTGCTGAAGTGGAGAGCGTGATTTTCGGCTCCTGGATCGGACGCCTGGCCTACCGGGTCAAGCACCTGCTCAACCGAAACACCCGCGCCAACAGCCAAAAGAATATCCACGCCCATTACGACCTGGGCAACCGGTTTTACCAGCTCTGGCTGGATCAGACCATGAACTACTCCAGCGCCCTTTTCAACGGCGACTGCAGCCAGCCAATGGAACAAGCGCAAAGGGCGAAGGTTCGCCGAGCGCTGCAACAAGCCAAGGTTGGGCCGGGAGACCGGGTGCTGGAAATTGGGTGCGGCTGGGGAGCGCTGGCGGAAATGGCGGCCAGTGAAATGAATGCCCATGTGACCGGTGTGACCCTGAGCACCGAACAACTCGCCTTTGCACAGCAACGCATGCAACAACACGGCATCGCGCACCGGGCCGATTTGCGACTGCAAGACTACCGCGACATTACCGACGCTCCCTTCGATGCCATTTGTTCAATAGAAATGGTGGAGGCGGTGGGGCGCGAATACTGGCCCACCTACTTCGCTGCTGTTGAACGCTTGCTAAAACCTGGCGGGCGCGCCTGTGTGCAGAGCATCGTGATCGATGACCGACTGTTTGACCGCTATGTGAATTCGACAGACTTTATCCAGCAATATATTTTCCCGGGCGGCTGTCTGCCCTGCCCACGTGAATTTCGCCGTCAGGCCCAAGCGGCAGGATTGGAGGTGGTGGAGGAACTGGCCTTTGGCCATGACTACGCAGAAACACTCAAACGCTGGCGTGATGCGTTCATGGCGCGGCGTGCCGAGGTGCTGGAGAACGGCTTTGATACACGCTTTATCCTGATCTGGGAGTTTTACCTTGCCTATTGCGAGGCCGCATTCAGCGAAGACAACATCGACGTGGTGCAGTACACACTGCGCAAACCCGCGGCATAACAACCATGGCTGGACGTCGCCTCCTGTTGCAACTCGCTGGCAGCGCACTAATTCCCGGATTGGGGACGCAGGCGTTGTCATCAGCAGCGCCTGGCGGCGCTGCACCGGCACCGCCGGCAGAACTTGCAGACCTGCCAAATGCGCAGTGGATCGGCCGGTCACGCATGCGATTTTTCGGCTTTGACATCTACGACATTCAACTGTGGGCTGCGCCAGGCTTTCGGGCGAGCCAATACGCGCAGCACGCCCTGGCGCTGGAGCTGACTTACCTTCGCGCACTCAGCGGAGACGCTATTGCCGAGCGTTCCGTTCAGGAAATGCGCCGCGGCAGCGATCTCTCTAGCGCGCAGGAACAATTGTGGCTGAGCGCCATGCGAAACGCCTTTCCTGACGTCCGTCAAGGAGACCGCATCACCGGTATGCACCATCCTGCAAACGGCGCACGTTTTTGGTTCAATGGAAAACCGCGTGGCGCCATCACCGACCCGGAGTTCAGCCGCCTGTTTTTTGGCATCTGGCTGGCTGAAACCACCAGTGAGCCGCGCTTGCGTAGTGCACTGTTGGCAGGCGCTGCGCCATGAACACCGGCATGCCTGCCGGTGCTGCATTTCCCTGGCAACAAGGGTGGCGCTACGGACTGATGGGTCTACCCCTGGCATTCGTGGCCCTGCCGCT
>CAIQBN010000368.1 GCA_903870065.1 uncultured beta proteobacterium
AATCTGACCCTGCCCGAAACCAAGAACGGCAAGCGGCATGAAATTTGGCTGAGTGACTTTGCGCTGCGCCAACTGAAGAGCCTGCATGAAAACACCGGCCTGACGGCTTGGCTGTTCCCAGCCACGCAAGCCAAAAAAGATCAGCCCGACTTTGCCGACCATGTTTGCGTCAAAACCGTCACTAAGCAAGTGGGCGACCGGCAGCGCCCCGGTGATACTCCCATGACCGGCCGCTCTAAGGACGTGGACGCACTGGTACTGCCCGGCGGTAAGTGGACACCGCATGACCTGCGCCGCACAGCGGCCACCACCATGGCAGAACTCGGTGCCCTCCCCGATGTGGTTGAAAAGTGCCTGAACCACACCGAGGTGGGTAAGGTCAAGCGCATCTACCAACGCGCCCAGTACGAAGGCCCCATGCGCGACGCATGGCGGCTGCTGGGTGACCGGCTCAGCCTGTTGTCCTTGCGCGCTGCGGGTGAGGCGACGAACGTGGTGCAGGGGCAGTTTGGGGTGGCACAGGCTGCGTAGGATTGCAGTCATTCAAGCTACCCAAGTTGGTTAATGGCGTCAGCAATCGCCATCTTTCTCAAATACGCGCCAAAATTCAATTAGGTGGGTATGCTGTCATTTTGGCAATACAGGAAGCCGTTGGATGCATAAAGTCATAAAACGCGTCAGACGCGCAATTGACAACGTCTGGGCGGTAAGAGCCAACCACCGGCACTGCCAAATCAAGACCAATTTCGCGAATGATTTTCTCTGTCGGAATCATGGCTTTTACATTGGGCGACGCATCAAGAAGCCAAACATTTTGATGGTATGGCGTCATCAGTAGCACAGGTTGTACGCCCTGTGACTTTACCCACTTGATTAAGCCCTTGTAGGCAGCCACTGCGCGTAAGTCGTTAACCACACCGGTGGTTTTATAGTCAACGCCACCGATAGGTACTTTTTCGGCCTTTGCACTCGTGATGTATTCCGAAGAATAAATCAAGCTCCCGTCTTGCAAAAAGATCGGAAAAAGTCCGCCAACATCTTCATCCACGCTTTGCACCGGCTCAATTTTTGGCTTAAGCGCCCCTTTGAAAAGAAGTCTGATTGATCTTGTCGTGTATTCCGCACTTACCAAGCTGGTCCAACGATTTGACGACGCAGTCTCTGTCGGTCGAGTGCCTTCAATTACGGATTGAGCTGCAATGTACGGATTTGCAAAGCGAACTTTCCATCGCGCATCTTTCCCGTATGCAAACGTCCATGGGTCGATGCCAAGGATCAATTTACGTGGCTTGCCGCTTGATAGCGCTAGCCAAGTAAGCGTGATGTGGTCTTCAATCGCCGCACCCGACACACCGAGATTCAATATGTTTTTGCAATCTGGGAAAGAGCGGTGTTTTCTTTCGCTGCCTATTTGCATCACATGACTGCTTCCGATGACAACGCAGTCGAAATCGGCGGAATACTTGGTCAACTCGGATTTGAACTCCCGTTCGTCAACTGAGTCGGGCTGGGTGAGACCGTGCTCTGACGTAACGAGTGCTTTTGCGTATTGCTGACCAAATGTTGATTGGTGGAATAGGCCAGCAGGGTCAATGGTCCAGTTCAAGGTGGCTACGGAAGCGACAAGCAAAGCGGCAGTGCCCAGGGCGGAAAGGAGATAGGTCATGTGGAAGTCTTGTCAGTCTTAAAACTGAAAATACAAAAATGCACTTTCACGGGTGAGCATCAATAGGCTCAGAGCAAACAGGACTCCGGCTGCTACGCCATGTCCCTTGGATAACCTCCACGTCAACCGCGAGACTGGCACCGGGTCCCATGCCGGGTCATACTGCGACATCCATTGTTGAGCGTTCGGCAATCCCCACACCACTGCCAAACCCACAGGGATTGCTAGGAGTACATCCCTTGTGGCAAGCGCAGCCAATGGTGTGAGTCCTTCAAATACAGCCCTCATGCTGAAAATTTCAGGCAACCTTGACGCAAGGCCTGGGGGCAATGACACCCCATTTGCCCCAACCATCCCAGCCCACATTCGCAGTGCCGCATCCAGATCAGGCGCCCTGAAAGGCACCCACGCAACGACCACGACCACAAAGGTCAAGCCAATACCGGCAATGGCACGCCAGCCCGTGGCCGAGCCATCCGAACCCGTCAGCTTCCGCCAGCCGTGGTTAATGACCAAGTACACGCCATGCAGGCCGCCCCACAGCACGAAGGTCCAGCCTGCACCGTGCCAAAGCCCGCCCAGCAACATGGTGAGCATCAGATTCGCATAGCGGCGCGGCACTCCCTTGCGACTGCCACCTAATGGCACATAAAGGTAGTCGCGCAGAAAAGTGGACAGCGTCATGTGCCAGCGCCGCCAGAACTCAATGATGTTTGGGGCCTTGTAGGGCGAATCAAAATTGAGCGGCAGTTTGACGTTGAACATGCGCGACAGACCGATGGCCATGTCTGAATAGCCGGAAAAATCGAAATAGAGCTGAAGCGCATAGGCCAACGCACCGATCCAGGCTTCAAACAGTTTGGGTTCGCCACCAAGGGCCACCGCGTTGAAAACAGGATTGGCGTAAAGCGCAAACTGATCCGCCAGCAGCACTTTCTTCGCCAGTCCGATGATAAAAATGGTCAGACCAATATTGAAGTTTTCCAGGCTGATTCGGTAGGTGTCGGGGTGCCGAAACTGCGGCATCATTTGCTTATGGTGCAGTACCGGCCCCGCGATCAGGTGCGGGAAATAGGTGACGAACAAGGCGTAGTGAACAAGGTTGAATTCTTTGACCTTGCCCTGGTAGGTATCGACTAGAAAAGCGATTTGTGTGAAGGTGAAGAACGAGATGCCCAGCGGCAACACCACATTGGCCAGCGTCCAGGCGCTACCGGTAAGCTGGTTCAGGTTGTCAACAAAGAAGTTGGCGTATTTGAAATAGACCAGAAAAATCAAGTTGACTGTTATGGCTGAACCCAACAAGACTTTTGATCGGTGGGCCGACGTGCCGTTGTGCTGCCCTTTGATGCGCCCAATGAGGAAACCAGCTCCGAAGTTGAAAGCGATTGATGCCAGAAGCAGCCCCACATAGCGCTCGTCCCACCAACCGTAAAAAAACAGCGATGCCGCTGCCAGCCATAGAGCCGCCAGACGGTGGCTAGTCCTGCCCAACAAGAAAAAGCCGATCAGGGTGATCGGCAGAAAGCAGAAGATAAAGACGTACGAGTTAAACAGCATGCAGGAAATCCGGTTTAGCGTTAGCAAATTCCGAAAGCGTGACAGGGCCTGGCGCGCAATATTTGGGATCGTATCGGCGGCCGTTATGAATTTGTGGGAGATGGCCGCGAATGAACTACAGTATTCTAATGTTCAGCGCCGCTCAAGAGCGTTTTAGACGTAAACCCAAGGAGCAAGCGCATGGCCCGTCACTACTCGACCCGAGACTTTTTCCGGCACATGCCCAATGCGCTGCTGGCCCGCTACTTTGCGGGGCGCGCAGTATTTGGTGAGTTCGACTTTGTCGCCATGTCCGAGACCCGGCACGACGAGTTGTTTGCCGCCTGGCTGGCCTTGCCCGAAGGCCAGCGCAACACCATGGATGCGGAGTTTCGCGACATTTTTGAGATGAGTTGCGAGAAGGGTTGCCGCGCCATCTTGGACGAAGCCACATGGCACCTGGACCAAGACGCAGACCGCAACGCCACCATTGCCTTCACTGAAAAGCTGGCCGCGCTGGTCAACCACTTTGAGCGCGCCATGGTCACGCATCTGGACTACAACCTGTATTGGCGCGGTGCTACGCACTTCTACCATGCAGACACGCTGTCGCACTGGCGCAAGCGCAAGAACCTACCGCACAATGCCGCGCAAGTGGACACCGCTAGCATTCAGGCTTTGGCCAACCGTATCCGCACCTACTTTCACCACACCGAGGGCCGGGGCAACAACTGCGTGGTGGAGCCCTTTCGCCGGGGCGACCTCGATTACTTCTTTGCCTACCCCGAAGACTACTCCCAGCAAAGCCCCGAGTGGGTGAACGGGCAGTTTGGCATTCGTCCACACAACCCGGCGTTTGAGGTGATATTTGTCTATTCGCAGTCTGAAGGTTCGCTGGACCTGAACTATCGCGGCTCCTACAAGGCCATAGAGCCGCTGCAGGCCATGTTTGCCGAAACCATTTTGCAATTGCCCGAACTGCCGCCCGACCCCAAAGACTCGCGCGTGTATGACCTGGGGCCGTAGAAGCAGCGAAATTTTGAATTCACCTACGAGCTGGGCAGCGGCATTGAAAGCGTTGTCGTCAAGAAGCTGCGCCTGTCGTCACGGGCCA
>CAIQBN010000369.1 GCA_903870065.1 uncultured beta proteobacterium
CATGTACGAGACTGATGGTGACTTTGAGAACGCCGTTATCCTGCTTGATGAGCCAGGACTGCACCTACATGCTTCAGCACAGCGTGACCTGCTTGCGCGTTTGAGGGCCTACGCAGAACACAACCAACTCATTTATACGACGCACTTGCCATTCATGATTGACATGAATCGGCACGACAACATCTGGGTGGCGGAGGAGCGCACGGGCGAAGGTACCAAAGTTCACGACGAATGGGCAACCGCCGACAAGGACGCACGTTTTACCCTTCAGGCTGCGCTGGGCCTTTCCTGGGCGCAGTCTCTCTTCATTGGGCAAAAAAATCTGGTAGTCGAAGGAGTGACCGATTTCTGGTTCCTGAGTGCCATGTCTACGGTTCTAAAGGAGGCGGGCGAGGCAGGTCTCGATGACGACCTGGTGGTAACGCCAGCAGGAGGGGCTTCAAAGGTGGCGTACTTGGCAACATTGCTGTCCGGGCAAGATCTGAAAGTTGCTGCTCTTTTGGACTCGGATGAAGAAGGGTTGAAAGCGCAAAAACAGCTGGTCCATAACTGGCTCCTCTCCGAAAGCGATGTCCTCACGCTCGGCACAATTGTCGGCGCCCAAGGTAATTTCGCAATCGAGGATCTATTTGACCCCGCGTATTATTTGGAGCAGACGTCTGCCGCGTATGCCAAGGAGTTGGGTGGAAATGCGGTTCAGCTGCCAGCAAAGAATGGCGGATCGATTGTTGATAAGCTGGCCGAGCACTTTGAAAGTCTCGGCATACCCTTCAACAAAGGGCGCGTGGCTAAGCGCATCATGAAAGAGTTGGCTACTAAGAGAGCGGAGGATCTCAATGTAGGTACACTGGACGGCTTCCGGAAGGCTATTGCTGCGGTAAATGCAGTATGTGCCCGCTGGGCGACATAAAGTCGTGTCATTCCTCACAGGGATGGAAAGCAGGCATCGTACCGCTGAGTCTGTTGCCTGTATGAGTGACCTCTGGCGTCTATTTCCAACATGCTAGGATTTTTGCAAGCAGCCGTTCAGTGTAAGTTCTCAGTGTCGCTCGGTTAATGACTCGCGAAGGCCACGGAGTCGATAGATGGATATCAATCCTCCATATGGGAACCGGTCAAGCCGCAAGATTCGTCGCCCAGGCACCGAATATTTCCAAGCAAATACTCCCCAGCGTTGACCAGAGAAATGACAGGCGTATCATCATGGAATTGATTCTATTGTGAGTGTGTTGTGAGCATCGATCAAAAAATTTTCCGTGAATACCTGACCGACTGGGTTGCGAGTCTGACCATCACGATTCGCGCCGCTTTGTCGACGCCGCTAGTGCCGGATGGTGAGAGCGCGGAAGCGGATCGCGGTATTGATCCGGACTTCAAGGGCTGGTTGCACGGTGATCCAATGGTGACGAAGAACCCGGCAAGTCGCTACTGCGATCGCGCGCCCGGCTACATAACCGGAAATGGTCTCGGCAGCTTGGAGATTGGTGCGGCCGACGACTGAAGTTCGGCTGTTCCTGCTACTTTCCGGTTTATGCCCTGTTGGTCGGCCGGACGACCAGCGTTTCAGGGTTTTGTAGGCCGCTCAGGCTTATCAGGAGATACTGCTGCATCCCCTGATCCAGCCTTCGGGCCGGTAGCCGGAACGCCGGCTTTGTTCAGATGCCACTCGCCGATGCTCGGCCTTTCCGGAGGCGTACCCAGCTTGG
>CAIQBN010000370.1 GCA_903870065.1 uncultured beta proteobacterium
AAGCGATCTGGTGTTGTTAGGTCACTGCGCACAGGCGTTGAAGAGTCTCTTTCGGTTGGAGGAAGCAGAGGCCCTCACCATGCGCGCGCTAGTACAAGCACCTGTTCACCAAGGTCTGCTATTGCATTTGGCGTCAATCTACATAAGGCAGAGCCGTTTCGCCGAGGCATACGCTCTTTCTTTGAGTGGGTTGGGCGGGGAACACCGAGTGCTAGCCGCAACCAATATTTCCGCAGCACTCATTGGGATGGAGCGTTACACCGAGGTGGGGCCACTCCTGTTGCCGCTGTTGGCGCAATATCCAACGCACACCGGTCTATTGTCAAACCTGGGTGAAGCGTTACGACGCCTCAGGAACCCGCACGCGTTGAACGTGTTGCAGGGCGCCCATAGTGCATCACCCAGTGACCCGACGCTGACGTATAACCTGGCGCTTGAGACGTTGCAGTGCGGTGACTTGGCAACCGGATTTGCGCTTGCCGAGCAGCGCTGGTATTCCAATTCATTCGCACAAATGCACCAGGGCTTGCGTTCCGACTGGCTTGCACATTTATGGAATGGCGAGTCACTGCAGGGGCAAACACTTCGTGTCGTGAGCGAACAGGGCATGGGTGACACGATTCAGTTTTGTCGATATATGCCCCTGTTGGCGAATCTGGGGCCGGACCGAATTCAATTTGTTTGTCCATTGGAGTTGCAAGCCCTTTTGGAAAGTAGCAACGCAGTGTTACGGCACGGCACCAGCAGCACTGTTCCTATTGAAATATTAAGCCCGGGCGAGGCGCTACCCCGTGGCCCTTTCAAACTGCTGCCACTCATGTCTGCGCCGCATCGCTTGAATACAACCCTTCAATCGATTCCCAAATCGGTTCCCTATTTGGCCCCATCTGCCGAGAGGCGGACCAAATGGACAGCGAGATTAGATGGGCTTTCGGGAATCAAGATCGGCCTGTGCTGGGCTGGGGGTACAAAGTTCACCGAGGACGGACGTAGAAGTATCCGTGCAAATTGGATGGCGGCGTTGGCAGCGCATTTCCCGCACATCAACTGGATATCGCTCCAACGCGGCGGCTCGCCGTGGCCAACTGATCCGGGTACGCCTGTGCTGATAGACTGGATGTCTGACTGCAGCGATTTTGCCGACACAGCGGCCATTATTGCGGGGCTAGACTTAGTCATCAGTGTTGACACGGCGGTCGCGCACTTGGCCGGGGCCCTGGCAATACCAGTCTGGCTGTTAAACCGCTATGACGGCGAGTGGCGCTGGCTGCGCGACCGCACCGACTCGCCGTGGTACCCCACGATGAAGATTTTCACTCAGCCAAACCCGGGTGATTGGTTAGGTTTGATATCAACTGTTGTAGCCGAGCTAGCCAACACCAGGAAATTGTCGACACACGGTGCCCTACCTACCAATCAAAGTGTTTTCTACGTGTTGAAAGACAGCAAGATAGAGCAGCCGGGAAAACAGGCCGTTTTCCTGGCGCCATCTGAAGCTGCCCTGCAAAGCGTCCAGATCGACTCGGACCACATATACACCGGTCCCTTACCTTGGGATATGTGGCAGTTGCGCCACCACTTTGGTGAGGGGCATGTGGTCACATTGCCCATCAGGCGCGTACCACTTCACGAGTTGCCCCCGCGTTTGCTACCACCGTCACACGCTGGCGATGTCGTGGCTCAACTGAAGTTTCATCTGTCCAAACGAGGGCGTCTCCCGCTTACACGGCCAATTCGATTGGCACTGTTTAACGGCACCGGCACTATGCTTGGCGATACGCTTATAGGCCTTTCAGCCTTCCATTTGGTGGCGACGCACATCAAGAAGGAATTTCCCTCAATTGAAGTGGACGCTTTGCTGGCCTGGAATGCTCGCCCAGGTGTTTCTGAAATCGCATCTGGCAATGTTCACATAACAAGCGTGCACCACCAAACCATAACTCTGCGACAGTTTTGTCAGTACGATGCCTATTGGGACTTCTCTTCATTGCTAGCACTGCCTGGATACAACACGATGCCTTTGTTCGACTTCTACATTGAGCAGTTCGGTAGCAGTCCTAATGCCATCCCCTTCACCGACAAGACCACACAATTGCCACTTGATGTGGTTCTTCGTGCAGATGCCTGCAACGTGTTAAATAGCCACCGGGGAACAAGCCCCTTTTTGTTGGTACAGGCCACCGCATCCAACCCTTTGCGCTCCATACCCGACGACGCGATGTTGGCACTTTTGAGGGCGGCGGCACACGCGGGGCACTGGCACCCAGTGGTGCTGAATCCATTGCCAAAGAATACCCCCGATAGTTTGCGGCACGGCGTCCTCGATCTTTCACAATGGTCCGCCCAGTCCATTGCCCATTGCTTTGCGCTCATCGCAGAAATCCCTGCTGTCGTCAGTGTTGATACCCTGGCAATTCACGTCGCTGGCGCACTCGGTAAACCAGGCGTTGCGCTATTCACAACCATCGACCCAGAGTTGCGGGTGAAGTACACGCCCTCCTTGACCGGGCTGTTAATCCCAGGAGCGCGCAAATTACCAGCGTGGGGGGCGCACAAACCGGGCAAAGACTGGTTAGAAATGGAACCGGCTTATCAGACGGCTTGGGCACAGGTGAAGTGGGAAGAAATACTTGAATCGTTGAAAATAAAGCTGGAGCAAGTTAAATGAAGCTCAACCTTGGTTGCGGTGCGAAGAAGCGCCCGGGATGGGTCAATGTGGACCATTCGCCGGTAACGGCACCAGACATGGTGTGTGACCTAGAGCATTTCCCATGGCCTTGGGAAGACGACTCCGTCGGCGAAATTGAATTACGGCACGTGCTGGAGCACTTAGGCCAAACCACAGCGGTCTACCTAAACATCATTCGAGAGATCTACCGCATTTGCCGGCACGGCACTCATGTGCGAATAGTCGTGCCGCATCCACGCCATGATGACTTTATCAATGACCCGACCCATGTAAGGCCCATCACGTACGAAAGTTTGAAACTATTTGACCTGAACTTCAACGCCCGTTGCATTGAGCAAAATTGGGCAAATTCACTTCTTGGCATGCAACTCGGCGTCGACCTGGCAATCGAATCTTATAAAGTGACGCTTGACCCAATTTGGCAAGGACGTTATGACCGGGGGGAAGTGACGACAGACCAGGTCAACCGGGCTATGCGTGAGCAAAATAACGTGGTGCGTGAGACGGATTTTTGGCTTGCAGTGCGGAAACAACCGAAAGTGGAATCGGTCTCGGCGCAGGGGGGCGTGCATGAAAGAAACGGGTAAATCCATACAGAGGCGCTTGCACGATAGTCGGTTCGCCACGCGGTATTTTGTGGGTACTGGTATCGATATCGGCAGTGGCGATGACGCCTTGTCGCTTTATGGTGAACTCTTTCCGTCGATTACGGGCTTACGACCCTGGGACTTACCGGATGGCGATGCACAAACACTCAATGGTGTAACAGACGAACAGTTTGACTTTGTACATTCGAGCCACTGTCTAGAACATCTATCTAGCCCAATGCAGGCAATGGCAAACTGGTTCCGAGTACTCAAGCCTGGTGGGCATCTAGTGATCTTGGTGCCAGATGAAGACTTGTATGAAATGGGGCATTTCCCGTCAAAATTAAACTCCGACCACAAATGGACTTTCGCGCTTTACAAAACCAAAAGTTGGTCTCCGAAGTCGATCAATGTAACCGAGCTAGTTACCACGCTGGGCGCACAGGCACAGGTATTAAAACTCGAGCTGCTGGATGCTGGATACCGGTACCGTCTGGCATCCATTGACCAAACGATGACTCCAATCGGGGAGTGCGCCATTGAAATAGTGATCCGCAAGCGTTTGCCGTCGGAGTTGGCTGCTGGCGGGCGCTTGCCAAGTTTAAGCCACATGAGTATCGAGGAGTATTACGCTCTGACTGGTATTCGTGTAAAAAATGCATGAGCAATGCGACCACCCTATCGGCCCCGCCGGGTGATAAGTGCAATAGCTGCCCAAACGCTCGCGTTCGCACAGGAAATCACAGAAACGCATGCCGCAAAAATATGATGCCATGACCGCCGCCGCCATCTACTACCATCCTGAGGCCTACAGCACCAGCG
>CAIQBN010000371.1 GCA_903870065.1 uncultured beta proteobacterium
GGGCACCTTAAGGGGGCAGATGCGATTACGGTTGCCCAAGCCATTCATGCAGTCAACCCAATGTTTATTACAGCCAAGATCCTGTCCGCCTTCCAGAGGAAAGTGAAAGGAAAGAGCCCAAAAAAATAATTTGAAGTTTTATGTCCAGAGGTGAATTTGGTCCTATGGAGCACGCATGTTAAGCTGAACGCCATGAAGCTTATCTTCAAATGGCTGCTCAGTGCAGCCGCTCTGCTGTGTGTGGCCTATCTGTACGACGGGGTGATGGTCAGCAGTTTTTTCACGGCGCTGCTGGCGGCCTTGGTGATTGGGCTATTCAATATGGTGTTGCGCCCGGTGCTGGTGCTGCTGACTTTGCCAGTCACCCTGGTCACGCTGGGGTTGTTCCTGTTTGTCATTAACGCGCTGATGTTCTGGGCGGCCTCAGGCGTGCTCGGTGGCTTTCAGGTTCGCGACTTTGGTGCAGCCCTGCTGGGATCGTTGATTTACTCGGTCTTTGGCATGCTGATCGACGCCGCAGTCGAGCGTCGGCGCTTCAAGTAGCTCGTCATGGTCCGGCCGGTTTCGTGAGACCGGACAATTTCCACCCGACGGTTCATCCGTCGATCTTGGGCACTGTCGTTGGCAGCCACCTGGCAAGACTCGCCGTAACCCAGTTCAATCAGTCGGCACTGACCGGCAAAGACCTTGGCTGAGAGTTCCCGGCTGTACTCTCCGGCCATGGCGCGTTTGACGCCTTTGACGATGGTGGAAACGGGCGACCCATCGTTTTCAAACTGTTCGGCCACATAGGTTACGTCGATTCCAGCGCGGCGACAGATGTATTCGTAATAAGCGGACTCGTCTGCATCCTGGAACCGACCCCAGCGGCTCACGTCATAAACCAAAATCATCTGAAAGTCGACCGGGCCCGCCTCGACATCCTTGATCAACTGCTGCAAGGCCAGACGGCCACCGATGTTCAGACCGCTCTTGCCCGCATCGGCGTAGGTCTTGACGATTTCAATGCCACGGTGCGCCGCATATTCACGGATTTTGTCAGCCTGATTTTCTGTGGAGTACTGCTGGTGCTCGGTCGACATGCGAACGTATTCAGCGGCACGCAACAATGGCGCGTGTTCTTCTGTCGCATCGATTGTTTCGTTGGTGGCCATTCGCACTGGAAGATCAAAAAAGGTCCTTGAAAATACTTCCAATGCCGCCTGCCAATCATTCACCCAACCGGGGGCAAAGTTTGGCAGGCCGTCGGGGACATCACCTGGTTTGGCAATCGAAAGCGCATGGGGAATACGTTAACTCAGACCAGGTCAAAACTGCATGCGTACTCTCTTTGCAAGATTGCCAGCGTTGCCTATCACGGCTCCACCGGGGTGATTTCAACGACCCATACGTCTTTCTTTGCAAGACCAGGAATTTTCACTGGCCGCAGAAAATAGAGACCTGCTTGCAGCGTGTTGGGCTGAATTGACACGTCACTTTTTGCAAGATTTTCAGATTTGGTTTTCGAGTCTCTGTCACGTTGCTTTTTGCGGTTTTGCTCGACATACTCGGGGTGCTCGCTGCGGTATTTTTTCCAGTAGCCGGGATTTCGATCAAGCCACTCCTGTTGTGCGTCGGCTTGGTTCTCTTGATGGAACTGGTCGTCTTGCAACCTTTCCTTTTGCCAGACTTGGCGGCGCTTACTTTGGCAGTTCGGTGACGAGCAGTATTTTTGCCGTGGTTTTTGAGGGCGTGGCGTAAATGGTTTACCGCAAGCGGCGCAGATCTTTGTTTCCATGAGATTTCTCCAAAAAAAGGAGCTCTGGAATCTGCGTGAAAATCATTTCCCGAAATGACCGTGGCGCTTGGGATTTGAGCCTTGTCACCATCGGCGCAAAAGTGGGGGTGAGTGGGCTGGCTTGCTGCGAATGCGAGTGGGCTTTTGATAAATGCCTATGAATCGCAACATGCTTGCATCACAGGTGCTGCTTCTATTCAATACACAGGCAGGATGGACAATGAGCCGTAGTCGTCGAAAGACACCGATTTTTGGTCACACAACCGCAGGCTCTGAAGCCGATGACAAGCGCCTGTGGCACAAACGCTGGCGCGCGAGTGAACGAGATCAGCTCGCCACCGTTGGGTCTGATACTGATCATGTGACGGTCCATCGAAATGCCGTATCCAGCACCTGGGACATGGCCAAAGACGGCAAGGCGTGGTTTGACCCGAGTCGCCAACGTGAGATTTCAGAGCGCATCGCCGCCAGGCGTACCCGGCTGCTGCCCGAGCGCAAGTCCCTTCAGGCGCGGTTACTGGCCAAGTGGCGTGCAAAGTAGCATGTGAGTTGATATGTGATCAACTTTGATGCATAATTGACGCATGGAGACCAACTTCAAACGGCCATTTGCTCAGTATGTCAAAAAGGCACACAAGCCCTTGCAGTTGGCAATTGAAGATGAAGTGGACGTCGTTTGCGATGATCCTGAAATTGGTGAGCTGAAGGTTGGAGACTTGGCTGGAATCCGAGTGCA
>CAIQBN010000372.1 GCA_903870065.1 uncultured beta proteobacterium
CGTTTGCAGATGTATTCGTAGTAGGCGGATTCGTCAGCATCCTGAAACCGCCCCCAGCGGCAGACGTCGTAGACCAGAATCAGGTTGAAGTCGGCTTCGCCAGACTCAACATCCGCGATCAGCTGCTGCAGCCCTACCCGCCCGCCAATGGAAAGACCACTTTTGCCCTCATCGGCGTAGGTGCGCACAATCGCGATGTTGCGATGGCGGGCGTACTCCAAAATTTTGTCGGCCTGGTTGTTGGTGGAATACTGTTGGTGCTCGGTGGACATGCGCACATACTGCGCAGCCCGAAAGGGTGTGGGATCCGTTGTCAAAACCATGTGCGCTCATTCCTTTGCGGTTGGAGCATGTTGGCTCTACAAGGTAGGGGCTATCAAGTCAATTACGGGCAAAATATGGGAAGACGTGGCTGAACAGCGACTGATTTCGGCGATGGGGCTTGTTGCTCCGGAGTCAACCAAGGCAGGCTTGTGTTAGGACGCCCTACGCAGATCAGGCGCAAAGACGTAAACTGGACCATCGACCATCGACCAGCAACAAGTATGAAACGAGGCGCTACTTCAAAGTCCCTAATTAGTCAGCTGCAAATGCGCGTGGCTTGGGCTGCGGCACCCGAACGCGACGCGCCAGGCAAAGAGATCTGGGTAAAAGCTGTTGCGACGCACGGCTGCAGTGTCAAAGCCACACTGGCATAATTGCGCCGTGCCCTTGGTCCACAGCAGGCACCGCTAAAAGTACCGACAACAATGCGTTTTGATGCAGGCGATTTGGCCGAGTTGAAGGCTTCTGTCAAAGGTCGGCAAACACGAGTGAACGACGCAAGGCGCTATGCCCTCAAAAGCACTATCCCGCATAGATGGTCGGGCCAGACTTATCAGCCAGCTTCTGGCGGACTGGCGGGGTAGATGCGCATTGCTCCGGATTGCTCGATAGACCTCTCCGCTTGCTTGAATCAATAAAGAAAGTTCGATGACTCCTTCCATTGAGAGATTAAGGGCCAAGCGGGATATTGCGGAGAAGTTTCCGCTGGGGGTTGATCCAAGGGTTGGTGCTGCTGGCTTATCTGACGAAGAGTTTGAAGAGTTGCTCGACGCCGTTGCTGACGCGATTCCATTTCGAAAGCCCAGTCAAAACCAATCACTAGCCATGTGTTTGTATGCCGGCTGTACGCGCTTTGATCGATGGTTTGCGCCGTCACCTTACGTCGTTCCCCGAGAGCACAGAAGGCGATTTGCAAGATTCGTTGCTGCTCTGAAAATGGTCGAACTAGGAAATCCAACAAACTGTTCGGTATTTGAGGTTCATGTCATCAAAGATGACTTATTTCATACCTTCGACGGGCGATCGACTGGCACTATAGAAGTAACCACAATTGACGACATTGGACAACGCTTATCTAAGATCCAAGCTCCCCAAAACGGCGAAAAGCTGATCGAGTTTCTGGCCCAGAAGGCGGAGCTTGAATCCATTCTTGATGGGTTCCGTGACGGGAGCCTACAAACTCAGATCAAGTTTGATGTCCCCTACATACTCCATCGCCGAAGACTTGACTTGACTCTCTCGTGGAACAACATGTCAGTCAAAATGGAAATTGAACCTCTGTTCAAGCCATCAGACGAGACTTTTGTCAACGTTGTAGGAGCGGCGGTATCTGTAGGCGCTTCCAGATGGCAAAGTGGTAGGTCGAAGGTGACTATGTCGCTATCGGCACTGGTTGATGGGAGTGCGTATACGGAAAGGCTTCAAGCAATAGGAGGTCATCAATTTCCTTTAGACGGGTGGCCCAGAAGTTTCACGTTGGCATTTGAACTTTTCTGCCAAGTTGCTTGGCAACTGCGGGTGAATTATGGCGGCGAACAAGACTGGGTTCCCGCCCCGCGTGACCTTTCGGATCTTGAGTTTTGCATCAAGACGGCTGCCAAAGGTTCTTTTGGACAAATTACCAAGGGATCACCGGCCTGTCTTATCGAAGTCATTAGTCCGTCCAAGGAACCATTTGCGATAGACCTTGGTGAACTCAAGCTCCTTCCATGGTCGGTTGAATGCCGGTCAAGGGCTAAGATGTACGTAGAACTCGGTGACACCAATGAAGCTCTTTTTTGGTTGAATGTCGGGATCGAGGCCCTTATCACCGACCGGTTTAATGAGATCGAAACTCGGACCGGGATTGTGGGACTCGCAAATGAATTGGGTAGTCCAAAGGACTATTGGCATCAAGCAGAGGAGGCGGTTTCAAAGCAATTTCCTGAAATATCAGGAAGAGTGAAATGGCCTTCGACCGGCGATCATCATGTCAGTATTTTTCGAAAACTGAAGCTCCTTTATCAAAAGGTGCAAATGAAGACATCGCTCGACAAGCTCACAAACCATTACAAGGTGATTGCCAGTATGAGAAATGGTCTTTTTCATGGTCGCACCCTTGGGCGTGTACCTGTTCAGACAGTGACCAATGCACTCAATGCGTTCGACTGGGTGAACGAAAATATGTGGCCTTCGAAAGGGTAGACACGACATGAATTGGGAGCGTCCCATTGAATGGCGACCAACTGACGCATGGTCGCGAGTTGGTGATGGTCTCGGTATCTGGTGCATTGGGGGCGCGCGGAAAGTGGCTGAGGACAGGCTATCGAGTCAATTCTTGAGTTATTGCAGGTGGGATTTCGATTTCTAACTGTGGACCGATCGAGAATGCACCGTCAAATGGATGCCAAACCAAGTCCTCTAAGGGCGGTGTGAAGTCGTCGCCGCCGCGGAGTTGGTACAGATTGCGGCAACGCGGGCGAATGGCGTGCAGTGGCAAACCAGCAGCACGGACCATGGCCCGCATTTCAGGCAAGGGGTTGTCGGTGGCCAAAAGCCAGGTGGTCAACGCCCGCATCTCGCGCCGCTCGTAGCGTTGCACATCCGCCAAGCGGTAAAACACCCGGTGCCCCACTTTGACAAACGGTATGCCCAAACCCTGGGAGCGCCAGAGTTGCAATGTGATGGGCGCCAAGCCAAGCCGCTGGGCCAGTTGTTGGGTGGTAAGTAGGACCGGGTCCATGCCATGTCTCCTGGTGTGGTGGAAGTGACATGAAGGCGCTGGGGTGGGGGGAAGTCAAGTGGTGAACGCGAGTGTGGCATGCCATTGCAGGAAGGGGTTGCCATATCAAGCACCTGGGATATGGCCAAGGACGGCAAGGCGTGGTTTGACCCAAGCCGCCAACGTGAGATTTCCGTGCGCATCGCAGCCCGCCGCGCAAGGCTGAACCCGGAGCGCAAAGCCATTCAGGCGCGGTTGCTAGCCAAGTGGCGCTCGAAATAGCGTGAATTTAAACAATGCCGCAGACGAGGAAAATGGGTGGTTGAGTGGGTTTGTTTGTTGCTAATACGCGCAATTAATTGACAAATGCCTATATATTGCAACATACTTGCGCCATGAATTTTCGGCCCAATCCGACGCATGAGCAGGCTGTCCTGGAACTCGCCAGGGCAAGACCGCTGCTGCGTGCCCGGGATCTTGCACAACAGGAACTGCCAACCATTGTGCTCAGCCGACTGGTTGCCGCAGGAAAGCTCGAAAGAGTTGCCCGAGGGGTTTATGGCCTACCAGGTCAAGCCATCAGCGAACACCGATCACTGGCGGAAGTGGCGCTGCGAGTACCGCATGGGGTGGCGTGTCTGCTTTCGGCACTGCGCGTGCATGGCATAGGCACCCAGGCACCGTTTGAGGTTTGGCTTGCCATTGAACATCGCGCACCGATTCCACGGCTTGACCAACCCAAAATTCGCCCTGTGCGCATGTCTGGGTCGGCATTCGCCGATGGCATCGAACATCTGTCGGTCGATGGCGTGCGTGTGCCGGTGTTTAACGCTGCCAAAACCGTGGCCGACTGCTTCAAATACCGTAACAAGATCGGTCTGGACGTTGCCATGGAAGCCCTGCGTGATGGATGGGCACAACGAAAATTCACGATGGACGAGATCTGGCACTTCGCGACGGTTGACCGGGTTGCCAATGTCATGCGCCCTTATCTGGAAAGCGTGACAACATGAGTCGGAATCTGGCGGTATCGGTCCGGGCACGCTTGAAGCAACGGAGCTTGGACGCGGCCATGAGTCCCACTGTGCGACGTTGCCTTCCTTATCATCTAAAAACATGACTTTAGTGCATTAATAACTTGATATTTTGCGTTACATTTGCAAAATGTTGATTTATTATTATGTTTCAAGGTGAATTCAATGCTGATAGAGTTCCGCGTTAAGAACTTCCGGAGCCTGCGCGACGAACAGGTGCTGAGTCTTGTTGCATCCAAGGACAAGACTCTGCTGGACACCCATACACAAGCAACAGGTATCAGCGCTGCCCCGACACTGTTGCGCAGTGCGGTGGTGTATGGCGCAAACGCGAGTGGCAAGTCCAATCTCATCA
>CAIQBN010000373.1 GCA_903870065.1 uncultured beta proteobacterium
ATTGCAAGTTCAGTGATCGCGCTGAGTGTCTTGATTTCAGTGGAATTTCATTGCGCTCGCATGGGCTAGTCATGGACAAAACCCGTGGCTGCTTCAACCGTGATCCCGGTGCTATTGGCTATTGTGATGTTGAGGTTACACAGCTGATCAGTGCTGCCAAGCGGCGTGTATTGGAACGCGGTGATGGCAGTTGGCGACGCCGCGCAATCTGATGTGGTATTTACAGTTGCGGCAAGACCTGTACCACCGCGCGGCGTATTCGGTGGGTTTAAGGCAGTAGGGGTGGGACAAGTTCCAGTTGCCGGGTTCGTCGCAAAAATGGTCATGGTGACGCCCGTTGCGTTCAGGTTCACACACACAGAACGTCGCTGAGCAACTGCAGTCTTCTGGGCGTATCTCAGCAAAGACAGCGTTTCGTCGTGAAAACCCCTGGCCTTGAAGTCATCCGTGTTGAGGATGCGCGGAGCAGCAAACACCGCCAACACCCCCAAGATGACAATCACCAGAATCAATTCCACGAGTGTAAAACCGCGCGCACGGTTGCGGAGCGTACTGCGGCAAAGGCGGTCTTTCTGCATGGGCTTCGAAATTAGCTACCAATTTAGGAGCGATAAACCTAATATACACGAGGGCTAGAGCACAATATAACAAATATAAGTAGTTTCCGAGGTTAACTGGAGCCCGGGCCACTTCCTTCATTATGAGCCGTGTTATTGTTTCCCCATACTCCATGACTGCACAACACACCACTTGCTCAAGCCTGCCCGTGGCCGTGCTGAGTCTGACCATGTTTCTCGTCCCTGCGGTCGGCGTGCCCAGCGAGCTGGTGCTGCAAGACACGCTCAAGTCGGCCATCGTGGCATTTGGGGTACTGATCGCCGCACTGGTGTTCTTCTGGCAAAAGCGCAACAACAGTGAACCGCTGCTGTGGCACGGCATGGTGTGGCTGCCCATCGTGCTCATGCTGTACGCCCTTGGCAGCATGGTCTGGTCGCACACCTACCTGGCAGGTGTTGAGGCCATTCGGTGGTTTTTGTTGGGACTGCTGATGTGGTTGGGTTTGAACACCCTGACGCGTGAGAATTTGCCCACCGTTTTATGGGGGGTTCACGCCGGGGCAGTTGTTGCATCGATTTGGGTTGGGTTGCAATTCTGGTTTGGGTTGGGGTGGTTTCCGCAGGGGGCATTTCCTGCATCCACTTTTGTTAACCGCAATTTTTATGCTGAATACGCCGTCTGCGTATTGCCTTTCTCGGTGTGGCTGCTCGCCAACCATCGCAATTCACGTCTGCTTGGCCCAATGGCGCTGTCATTGGCCTTCAACATCGTTGCGCTGATGATGACTGGAACCCGCTCAGCACTGGTTGCGTTGGTTTTGATCTCGCCCATTTTGGTCTTTGTTTTGATTCGCTACCGCCAGCAATTTGCGTTTTTATTGTGGAGCAGAGCGAATCAGCTACTGGTTTTAATCACTGTTCTGGCAGGCGTTGCCCTGATGGGATCAGTACCCAGCGACAACCCACAGATCGTCCGTGAAGGGGTTGGCACCACCGCGCTGGAACGAAGCTTTGTGCGCACAAGCTCCCTGGCCACCCCCAAGGAATACACAGAAGGCTCATTTTCCGTTCGCTCGGCAATGTGGAAATCCACCGCACGCATGATGATTGCCAACCCATGGTCTGGGGTGGGCGCGGGCGCCTGGGAAGTGCAGATTCCGTTGCACCAACGCGACGACACCATGCTGGAGACCGATTACTACGCGCACAACGAGTTTTTGCAGTTACTCAGCGAATATGGTGCCGTGGTTGGCGGCCTGACGCTGGCGGTGTTGATGGCTTATTTGCTTCACTCAGCCGGGACAACCTGGCGACTCCAGGGCAGCGATCGCAGCGAGGCACCGCTGCGTGCCCTCACCCTGACGAGTCTTTTGGCGATGCTGCTGGTCAGCAACGCTGGTTTTCCCTGGCATTTGGCCGCGACGGGTGCGCTATTTGTGCTGGGATTGGCTATTTTGGCTGCTTCAGACGGGCGGGTTTGTGGGCAGTCGACATTCTTCATATCCAAATTGAATTGGCGACACGTCCACTCCGCGGCGGCCACCATAGTGGCAACTTGCGCGCTCTCGCTTGCGTCTTACTTGACTTGGCGTGCAACCTTAGCCGAGTACAAACTGGTGCACGCGATTCAAATTGCAAATAGGCTCAAAATTTCTCAGCCCGGCACAGACCCATTGTGGAACAGTCGCAAGTCGGACATGCTGCAAAGCATTCGTGATGGCGTTGCCGCAAATCCCCACTACCGCAAGCTGACTGCCGAACTAGCCGAACCGCTGTCGGCTGGCGAAGACTGGAACCACGCCGTATGGATATTGGAGTCCCTTGTGGTATCAAGGCCAAACGTGACGGCGCTTTGGAGCGGCTTGGCTTTAGGGAACTCGCAATTGGGTCGGCACGATCAAGCAAATAGTGCGTTGTTGCACCTTCAAAGGCTCAAGCCGGACGCTGTTGCTACACGCGCAATGGAGATCATCCTACTTAGTAGGGCCGGGCATACAACGCAAGCCACGCACAAACTGACCGACTCATTCAACCAAGGCACTTTCAACTACGACATGGTTCAGCTTGCCTATGCCGTTGGATATCAAACACAGAATTGGGAACTAGCTATCCGCTCGCAGCATTTACGCCTTGCCAATTGGCCACAACATGCCGCTGATGCCTATTTCCGATTGGGAAAACTTTACGCAGAGCCACAGGTCAATGCATCGTCGAAAGCAATTTCAGCCTTCCGTTCCGGATTTCACATCGTTCCCTCAGAGGAAATGGAAAACTATCGCAGCCAAGTACCGCTGGCATACCAGGCGCACCTAGAATAAAAATAGCCGCCAAATGGGCGGCTATTGTTACAAAAGAATTGAGAGGAGGATCAGAGAATACCAATGGCGGTAAAACTTGCTGTCGTACTTGGAGGCCCCGCGTTGGTCAAAGTACATGACACCGATGCACCCGCTGCAACAGCGCCTGCAGTAATCGTATAACCAGTTGGCAAACCACCTTGAATAATGTTGCTGCTGGACATATTGGAGCAGTCAGTTACGGCAGCACCTTTGGAAGTAGATATGCTCCTTGCAGCATAGTTAATAGCTGCGGCAGATGACAACGCTCCAGCTACGCCCTGTGTTGCCGCAGACACCGCATCCCCCTTCAAGTCAACAAACTTTGGCAACGCCACGGCCGCCAGCACTCCCAAAATGACGATGACCATCACCAGTTCGATCAATGTAAAACCGCGTTGCATTTGTTTCATGTCGTTCACCTATTGAATGATTTAATTCGGCACTATGCGGCTGTCGGGGCCAGGTCGCTATGCCGGAAGCAGTTGCCTGTTAGCAAATTTTAGAGCATTCACATTAGGATGTGCATCAACATTTACCCCTAAGTGGCTGAAATAGCAGGATATTTGTGACATTCATCACCTATGAGCGGTCAGTTTTCTGCAAGGTGCGGGTCAATTCACCGCCGCTCCCTGCCATTGGTAGCTGTCCCAGGCTTCGAGTTGGGGGACGCCCTTGCCGCTGATGACCCGAAACCACAGGGCCGGGGCGTACGCTGGGTACTCCAGCCATTCGGGTTGCAGCGGGACATAGCCCACACACGGGCATTCGGCATCAAACACCCATTTGCCGGGCGCCACAGCGTCTACATTGCGTGAATGTACGGGACCAGCGTAATTGGCTGGACGGGACTCAAACCAGTCAAACGGGTTGACAACGGCCGTCACGATGACCTGTTGCTGATTTGCAACAAGTTGACGGGTGTGCCCAACCACCAACGCAGTGCGCAGCGCGCCCAGAGTGAAAACAATGGCGGCCCGCTCGGCTTGGCCCTGCACCCGGTGCGCATAACGTCCAAAGATGCCAGCCACGATGAAAACCACGATGGCCAAAATACCCCACTCGACCATGCGCCGCCCCTTTGAAGGCGCACCGCGTTTAACCACCGCCTTTGCCCATGGCAGCACTTCCCATATTCCACAAGGGCAAAAACACGCCCAGCGCCAGCAGCAAGACCAGTGCAGCGATTACCGCCAACAGAATGGGCTCAATCGCCGCTGACAGGCCCTTGATGGCATAGTCGGTATCGCGCTCATACATGCCGGCGATCTCGAACAGCAGGTTATCAAGCTCACCCGTTTCTTCGCCCACATTGATCATTTGCAGCACCACGGGCGTGAACACACCGGTTGCGGCCGCGCAACGGGCGATACTCTCGCCGCGCTCGATGCCGTCACGCATTTGCTCGATGCGGGCGCCTATAAAGGCGTTGTCCACGGTTTGCGCCACCACCGTGAGCGCCTGCACCAGCGGCACACCGCTTTGGCTCGACAGCGCAAAACTGCGCGCAAAGCGCGCCAGCGTGGCCTTGAGAACGATGGGGCCGACAATGGGCAACTTGAGCTTGCGCGAATCCCATCGGTATCTGCCCTCCGTGGTTCGCAAATAAGCCCGCACACCCACGCTCGCGCCAATGGCCACGGCAATCAG
>CAIQBN010000374.1 GCA_903870065.1 uncultured beta proteobacterium
AGGTTGCGCCATGGTTTGTCCAATCGCCCAAATGAAGCCGGTGAGTTCGCGTGCGATAGCTGTGCAAACCTGCACCTTGAGCTTGCCTCGACCTTCGAGCAGTTTGTAGCGGCCACACATACGCTTTTGCGCATTCCAGGCGATCTCTTGAACAGCCTCTGGTGCATTCTCGGCACGCCGCTGCAACGTGGCGGTCTTTCGCGCGGGATGACGATACGTCCAAGCCGCCTCCACCAACACCCGGCGCACATGACCATTGCCGGTCTTGGTGATGCCACCACGCGATTTCTTGCCTCCGCTGGAGTGTTCACTTGGCACCACTCCAAGATAGGCCATCAGTTGGGGTGCTGAGGCAAAGCGTTTGAGGTCCCCGATTTCAGCCACGATCGTTGTTGCTGTCAGCAAGCTCACGCCGCGCAATGCCATGAGTGCCTGGATCGTCTCCCAGAACACCGATTCAGACGCTGTCGTTGAAATCTGTTTGTCCAGTGCATCAATGCGTTTGTCCATGGCCTTGACCATGTCGACATATTCCTGGAACACGATTTGCTGCGCCGGCTGTTCGAATTTCACTCCTTCAAACCAATGGTAGTGCGCCTGCGTCCAGTTGCTCTTGCCACCATAGCTTCTGCCGTGCCTGAGCAAGAATGCCAGCAGGCGTTGCTTGGCCTGGCGCTGAAGGTGTTTCATGTCTTCACGCGCCCGGGTCAAATCGCGCAGTGCTTCCTGTGCACCATCGGGCACCCATACTGCAGTCAGTTCTCCAGCCCGATGCAGCCTTGCCAGCGAAAGGCTGTCGCGTCGGTCGGTCTTGACTCGATCGCCTGCCTTCTTCGGAATCAGCGAGGGTGCCACAACCTGGCATTCCCAGCCAAAGTCAGACAACTGGCGATGAATGCCGTAACCGCAGGGACCTGCTTCGTAGCAGAACTTCAGGTCGGCTTTGTCCTTGCGAAGTTGCTTGACCAGCTTTTCTATCGCCTGTGGCGTGTTGGAAATCTCCCCAACAAAGCGCACTTCGCCACCGCCTGATGATGCTACCGCCACCGCAATCGTCTCTTTGTGCACATCCATTCCCACGTACTTGATAAACTCATTCACGATCTGCCTCCTCAATTTCGGCTCTGCGCCTTCGGTTGAAAAACCCAAGCGTAATCCGCGTCGCTTGAGGTTGGCAGGTCAATACATGATGTCTAAAAGTCATTTGGTCCGAACAGACTTACAAGATTTTTGACCTTGACTCCAGAACCTTTCAGGCATCTCATCCTTCATTCTTAGAGTTCGTGCATCCGCAGGACAGGGCTGACGTAGATGCGGCATTCTTGAAGTCATTCGAACACACGAAGGCTAACTCCATCGAGCATCGGATTGTGAGTGCTATTGGTGTCACCAAGCATGTTCAAGAGGGGTGGCGTATAGAGCGAGACTCGCAAGGAAAGCCTGTACGAGCTGTGGGAACCTGCCAAGACATCACCGAAAGAAAGTCAACGCAACAGGCGCAAAGGCAAATCACTGACCGGCTAGCCCTTGCCGCGCGTGCAGGCGGTGTGGGCATTTGGGATTGGGACATCGTGAGCAACATTGTTGCCTGGGATGAAGCTATGTATGCCCTCTACGGAATGACCAAGGCAGAGTATGGGGGCTTCTATGAGGCTTGGAGTGCCACCGTTCATCCAGACGATCAAGCAAGATGCAATGCTGAAATTAAATTGGCGGTTAACGGTGACAAGGACTACGACACCGAGTTTCGCGTGGTTTGGCCCGACGGAACGATCAGGGACATACGTGCCATTGGCATGGTTCAACGCGATGAAAATGGAATAGCGGTCCGCATGGTTGGTACCAACTGGGACATCACTACCCAGAAGCACAATGAAGCGCTTCTACATTCTTCAGTTCGCGAGAAGAGTGCTTTGCTCAAGGAGGTTCACCACAGAGTCAAGAACAACCTGCAGGTGATCACCAGTTTGCTGCGTCTTGAGTCTGGCCGTAGCGGGGTAGCCGATACCAAGGAGGTACTCGGGTACATGCGAGGTCGTATACGAGCGATGGCACAACTGCATGAATCCTTGTATCGTTCTGGCACCTTCGCCTCGGTGAATTTAGGGGAGTATTTGAGTCAAGTTGCAACACAGGCTTTCAAGTCCCAGGAACTACACCGCGCCTCAGTGCTGCTGAAAATGAACATGGACTTAGTGCAAGTCGGTATAGATCAGGCCACATCGGCTGGGCTGCTGCTCAATGAATTGATCTCAAATTGTCTGAAACACGGTTTCCCCGAGGACCAATCAGGTGAGGTTGGAGTGCAGCTCAAACCAGAGCATTGCCAAGGCGGAACACCAGGTGACCGCTGGTGCTTGAGAGTGAGCGACACTGGGGTTGGTCTTTTCCCTGACTTTGAGAACAAGCGAAAAACCTCGCTAGGACTGCAGTTGGTAGACGATTTGTGTAGTCAGTTAGGCGGCACCCTGGTCAATGAATCGGTACAAGGTAGAGGCGCTAGCTTAAGCGTCGCGTTTGCTGTGCAAGCGTCATCCGGCTTGGAAATGCCAATATGACCAAACGCCGAATACTGGTTGTGGAGGACGAGCGACTTATCGCGCGAGACATAGCAATGCAGCTTGATATTCTTGGCTATGAACCGCTAGGCCCGGTGCACACTGGCGAGCGTGCTATCGAGGTGGCCGGTCAATTGCTTCCCGACTTGGTATTGATGGACGTGCACCTAGGTAGCGCCATGGACGGTATTGAGGCGGCCCAGGTCATTCGTGGGCAATTTGACCTACCAACGGTTTTTCTGAGTGCATTCCCCGGTGAGTCCAACAGCGTACGCGCCCAACTGGCAAAACCAGCAGGTTACCTGTCGAAGCCGTTTGAGGACTATGAACTGCGTGACACCATTGAAGCCGCTTTCGACGGCCGCTGACATCCAAGTCCGAACTCTAAACTGGCCTACCCGGAACCCGCCATTGGTGGCCGTCGGCCATGGGCACGTAGGCGACCACCACGAACGGCGGCTGAACGGTCTCGAAAATCTTGAAGCTGGCTTACCCGGAACCGGGCACTGGCGGTGGTCTCCTTACGCCGAACTTGACTTAGAAACCTCCACAGTGACCGACCGGAACCAGCCCATGGCGGGTGCTCGTTTTGACAAAGTGCCAACCTCAAAGCTGCCCATCAATTCCTGAGCGCCAATGACCGGTCTGGGGTGGGCAGATTCGTAAGCGCTCATTTGACTACGCCCTTCTCAGGGGGGTCTGAATTGGGGATGCTTGTGTCCATGTAGATCAACGTGGACACATGCAATGCAGAAGAACACAGAGGTATTGAGTGGATTGGTGATTGGGCACAAGAGTGATGG
>CAIQBN010000375.1 GCA_903870065.1 uncultured beta proteobacterium
ACCCGTACTACTTTCGAGATCGCTGCCAACCGACTGTCGGCAGTCGTGATGAACTTGGACATAGCGCGCTCTTCTGCCTCCAAGGGCGAGACCTTGCTCGATACCATTGCCAAACTCAGAGCCATGGCGGCAGACATGTTCGTGGTGCGCCACGGAGAGTCGGGTGCACCCTACCTGATCGCGCAACATGTGGCGCCGCACGTGCATGTGATCAATGCCGGGGACGGACGCCATGCCCATCCCACACAGGGTTTGTTAGACATGTTCACGATCCGGCACTACAAAAGTGACTTCTCCAATTTGACAGTGGCAATCGTCGGCGATGTGCTGCATTCCCGCGTGGCACGCTCCGACATCCATGCGCTAACGACCCTGGGTTGTGCTGAAGTGCGTGTGGTTGGCCCCAAGACACTGGTGCCGTCAGACATGGCGCAAATGGGGGTGCGGGTGTGCCACACCCTGGAAGAGGGCATCAAGGATTGCGATGTCATCATCATGCTGCGACTGCAGAATGAGCGCATGAGCGGCGCGCTACTACCATCGATGCACGAATTCTTCAAGAGCTACGGACTCACCCCAGAAAAACTGCGGTTGGGCAAACCGGACGCCATCGTCATGCACCCAGGACCTATCAACCGTGGTGTCGAAATTGATTCTGCTGTGGTTGACGGTGCTCAAAGCGTAATCTTGCCGCAGGTCACGTTCGGCATCGCCGTGCGCATGGCCGTGATGAGCATCGTTGCTGGCAATGAGGCGTGAAGGGGTGACTGCCATGCAGGGCGATTTGCCAGCGCGATTTTTGTGAAAGAACCACTATGAAAACTCTGATCAAAGGTGGCCGGGTAGTCGATCCTGCCCGTGGCTATGATGAAAAAGCGGATGTAGCCCTCGTGGATGGTGTAGTTGTAGCTATAAAAAGCATAGCAATTGATTTTGAACCGAATAACACTTTCGACGCGTCAAACTGTATTGTGATGCCTGGCTTGGTCGATTTGGCGGTGCGACTGCGTGAGCCGGGCCATGAACATGAAGGTATGTTGGCCTCTGAAATGGCGGCCGCGGTAGCCGGCGGTGTGACCAGCGTCGTTTGTCCGCCCGACACGGACCCCGTACTGGATGAAGCGGGTCTTGTGGAAATGCTGCGCCACCGCGCGTTGCAATTGCAGCAGGCGCGCCTGTATCCACTCGGGGCATTGACCCGCAATTTGGAAGGTGAAGTGCTGACCGAAATGTTGCACCTGACGCAGGCCGGTTGCATAGGCTTTAGTCAAGCGGAAGTTCCATTGGCCAATACGCAGGTCATGCTGCGGGCCCTTCAATACGCAAGCACCTTCGGTTACACCGTGTGGCTGCGTCCACAGGAGCTGTATCTGGGCAAGGGTGTGGCGGCCAGCGGTGCCTTGGCCACACGCATGGGCCTGAGCGGCGTACCCGTTGCAGCAGAAACAATTGCGCTGCACACCATCTTTGAATTAGTGCGAGCTACGCATGCACGTGTCCACCTCTGCCGAATTAGCAGTGCCGCGGGTGTCGCGCTCGTGCGTCAAGCCAAGGCTGAAGGTTTGCCCATCACATGCGATGTGAGCATCAACTCCTTGCATCTGACCGATGTGGATTTGGGCTACTTTGACAGTCGAATGCGCCTCAATCCACCCCTGCGCCAGCAGCGCGACCGTGATGCGTTGCAGGCTGCCTTGGCCGACGGCAGCATCGATGCACTGGTGTCCGACCATACGCCCGTGGACGAAGACGCGAAAGCCTTGCCGTTTGCCGAAAGCGAACCGGGCGCCACTGGTTTGGAGTTGTTGTTGAGTCTGACCTTGAAATGGGCAAGTGACAGTGGAATTGCCTTGGGGCAGGCCCTTGGCGCGGTCAGTAGTCGTCCAGCTACGGTGTTGGGAGCGGCAATTGGGCCGATGGCATCAAGCGCAGGCCGACTTGATGTAGGTTGTGTGGCTGACATCTGCGTTTTTGATCCGTCCGCTGCATGGATCGTCAAACCGTCTGCATTGCGCAGTCAGGGACACCACACACCATTTAGCGGCTATGAGATGCTGGGTCGCGTGCGCGCAACTTTTGTTGGCGGACAGCCCGCTTATCTGGCCTGAGTTAAGGCATGACCCGCATGCGTGCAAGTTGGCGGCTACTGCGCGTGGTGCTGCATATTATGGGTGGCATTTGGACCATCTGGACCGCCTTTCCTCGCCTGTCTCAGGAGCAACGGGAAGTCCAGGTGCAAGCCTGGGCGCTGAATATGCTTGTCAAGCTGGGCATCAAGATCGAAATAAGGGGCCAGGCCCCCTTGACCGGTCCCATGTTATTGGCCGCAAACCACATTTCATGGGCTGACATAGTGGTCATACATGCGACGCGCCATTGCCGTTTTGTCTCCAAAGACGAGGTGGGTCGATGGCCGCTGGTGTCTACTTTGGCCAATGCAGCGGGCACGCTCTACATCACAAGAGAGTCACGGCGTGACGCCATGCGGGTGGTGCATCAAATGGCGCAATCTCTGCGAGATGGTGATGTATTGGCGATATTTCCCGAAGGAACGACTGGGGACGGTCAGAAGTTGCTGCCCTTTCATGCCAACTTGCTTCAGGCCGCGATCGCAGCCAATGCGCCGGTTCAGCCGGTAGCGCTGCAATTTGCAGATGCAGAAACGGGGCAAATCAGTTTTGCACCCTGCTACGTGGGTGACGACAGCTTATGGCAATCACTGTGGCGCACTCTGTGCGCTAGCAATGTCAAGGCAGTGGTCAAGTTTGGAACGCCGGAGTTGCCAAAAGGCCGCGACCGGCGGACCTGGGCGGCCGATTTGCATGTCGCCATTGACACATTACGCGGCTAGCTTGGGTCCGCTGCACTCTCGGTATGGCGTTTGAAAGTCACCACATGGTCAACTTGGGGTCGAATTCCAATCCACTCACCTAGCCGGTGGTCATGGTGGCTGGGCACATGGGCTTGCACAATCTGGCCACCCGCCAGGCGCAGCGTATAAAGAAACTCGGCACCTCGAAAAGCCTTACGCAGGATTTCAGCTTTGACTGGCGCGTCGTCGTCGTGCACGATATCGTCCGCACGCAGCAATACATCACAATGGCCCGATTCAAAGGCAGACGGCAAAGGACACTCCGCAATATTGCTTAGCTCACCCAGTGCGGTTTGGACGACTGTCTGGCCATCCACTTCCACCAGTGTGGCCGGCGCAAAAACACCATGCCCAATAAATTCAGCAACAAAGCGAGTCGCGGGACGGTGGTAGAGTGAATAGGCATCGTCCCACTGGTGCAAAGTGCCATCGGACATGACGCCGATCATGTCACCGATGGCAAATGCTTCGAGCTGGTCATGCGTTACAAACAAGGCAGTCGCGCCCGCTGCTTTCAGAATGCCGCGTACTTCGTGGGCCAATCGCTCGCGCAGGTCGACGTCCAGATTGGAGAAAGGCTCATCTAGCAACAGCAACTGGGGTTTGGGTGCCAAAGCGCGAGCCAGCGCCACGCGTTGTTGTTGCCCCCCCGACAGTTCGTGGGGATAACGCAAGGAGGTATCCGACAGCCCGACCCACGCCAATACTTCAGCAACTCGTTCAGTGCGCAGTGCACTGGGCATGTCGTGAATTCCGAATGCAACATTGCGTTCAACGTTCAGGTGCGGAAATAGCGCGTAGTCTTGAAAAACCATGCCGATGCGCCTTTGCTCCGCAGGTACGTGGCTTGTCGCACTGCTGACCGTGCGCCCACCCAGCTTGATGTCGCCACTACTGACGGGCTCCAGTCCAGCGACGGCGCGCAGCAAAGTGGTTTTGCCACAGCCCGACGGTCCGATCAAAACGCCGATGTCTCCGGCGCGAAGTCCAAACGACACATTTTGAACAGCCGCTTGCTCGGATCCGGTGTAGCGCACCTTGAGTTGGGAAACAGAGAGAAACATGGTGCCGATTTTAGATGACTACAATTCTCATTTAGTTTGGGCCGTTGGCCACCATGCCTCTTCTCTCTACCGTCAAGTCCCCGTCCCGCTGGTTTTTGTTGCTGTTGATCGGCGTATTGATGTCGCCTGTGCTGGCCGTGCTGGCATCGTGGCTACCGCTCAGCGACGCATCGGGGCAGGCGATGGCCATTTTGCGTGAAATGGGCAGCACGGTATTGCCCGAATATATGTGGACTACCGTCCAGCTTTGCCTGATGGTAACGTTTGGCGTGTCTGTCATAGGCCTCTCTACCGCAGTGGTGGTGACACTTTTTGACTTTCCCGGGCGGCGCGTATTTGAATGGGCGCTCTTGTTGCCGCTGGCAATGCCCGCGTATGTCGTTGCCTATGCATATACTGATTACCTGCAATTTGGTGGCCCATTGCAAACCATGGTGCGCACGATGTTTGGACTGCAAGGGCGTGTTTTTCCCGAAGTGAGAAATGTTGTGGGCGCGGCCTGGGTATTTACATTCACCCTCTACCCCTACGTATATTTGCTCGCGCGTACGGCGTTGGGCGAGCGAACCGTCCACCTCATGGAGGCGTCTCGCTTAATGGGAGCGCCACTGGGTCGGCGTCTGCGCATGGTGGCATTGCCGCTGGCGCGCCCGGCCGTTGCAGCGGGCGTTGCCCTGGCCCTGATGGAAACGCTGGCCGACTTTGGTGTGTCGAGTTATTTTGGTATTCAAACTTTCACTGCAGGCATCTACAAAGCATGGTTGGCTATGGACAATCGCATCGCGGCGTCACAGTTGGCGACGATGTTGCTGTTGTTGGTGGCCGTCCTGTTGGGGCTAGAAAGGCGGGCGCAAAGGAGAATGCGCTTTGCTGTGACCAAGGGCGCCCGCGCGGGGTCGTCCGATGCGCAGGCCGTGCGCTTGGATTGGCGCCAAGCCGCAGGCGCATGGTTTCTTTGTGTTATTCCGGTTGTGATGGGTTTTGTGCTTCCAATACTTTTTATGCTGCGACCGCTTGCCTCCGAGGCCGCTGAAGTGCCCTGGGCACGATTTGGCGAATGGGCATTCAACAGTGTGCGCTTGGGAGCGATCACGGCAGCGTTGGCGGTCGCCATTGCACTTGTGCTTTCCTTCAGCGTGCGGCGCAGTCCACACGGGTCAGTGCGTGCGGCCGCACAGCTCGCTGGCATTGGCTACGCGATCCCGGGTGCAGTGGTTGTTGTGGGCCTGTTGCTACCTGTTGCCTGGCTGCAGGACTTTGTCCCACAAGCGCAAATTGCCTATGTTGTTACAGCAACCTCGGTTGGTATTGTTTGGGCCTACCTCGTGCGATTTTGTGCTGTTGCGCTGCAGTCTTTGCAAAGCGGGTATGCCAGATTGCCTATCAGTCTGGACGAATCTGCACGCATGCTCGGCGCATCGCCACTGCAGACGCTGGTGCGGGTGCACTGGCCATTGCTACGGCGGTCGGTCGCAGCAGCGGCTTTGCTTGTTTTTGTCGATGTCATGAAGGAACTGCCGGCCACACTTGTTTTGCGTCCATTTAACAGTGATACCTTGGCCGTAGTGGCCTACCAACTTGCACGCGACGAGCGCCTCGGGGAGGCCGCACTGCCGTGCTTGGTGCTTGTGCTGGTCGGCTTGTTTCCTGTCATGCTGTTGAGTCGTACTTTGCGTGGTAGTGGACGATAGGCCCGCTCGGCTTTGGCAGCGGCGCCCTAAGCAAATGATTGGGAACTTGTTGGTGCGTTGCGGGGTAGCAATTCGGTGAATCTCAGCATCTCAAGGCGCGTTTGAAGTTCGCTTGATGTAGATCAGGGTAGCTTCAAAAACTCAATATAAGGGTTTGCCCTATGTTGCGTTGCAGCGTACAGTTTCATTGATGGTTAGTGCTAGTTGATGTTGCTGTGTTTTGTTCACCCGCGGTCACCTAGCCGCCACCGTGATGAAACGCGGTGGCCTATTTCAAAATTCACCATGACAACAAGGAAATCACCGTGACTACAGAAGCAGAGGTCAGGAAAACACCATTTGTGATCGAGTGGCGAGACGGATTCAAAATCGGCGTAGCTCAGGTAGATCAGGAGCATCGCCACTTGTTTACGCTTGTGCGTGCTCTCAATCTCGATTCCGTGGATCAGACGGTTGAGGAACTTCTGGATTATGTGGTCACACATTTTTCCAATGAACAAGAACTGATGGAAAAGAGCGGATACCCTGCGTTTGAGCAGCATTTGAAATTACACGAAGAGTTTGCATCCCAGGTTGCCGACTTTTTGGGAAGTGGTGCTGTCTGGACGGAAGATCGCATTCAAGAGTTGCGTCGATTTTTGAACAAATGGCTGATCGGGCACATCATGACCCATGATTTGCGCTTTGGAAAATGGTTTGCCAGCAAAGGGACACCAGTTGCCCCTCCCGCCAAACCAGAAGCGCACCAGACCGGCTTTTTCGCCCGCCTATTTGGCCCGAAAAAACACGGACAGTCTGTTCGGGACAATGCACATCGAACGCGTTGAGCGGGCAGGGTTGTCCTTGCATACCGATGTGACGGGCACCGTTGCATTCGGTGCGCTTGAATGTGCCGCCAAAACTGAACCTGGCGGTTGACGGGAGTCGCAAATCAGGCTGTAACCCGCATGGAAACTAATTTTTGAATTTGTCGACCGGCACACCATCATTCAAGATTGTGTCACTGCCTGGGGCGAGATTGTTATTGTTGGTAACCACAAACAAAAAACCCGGCCTTGGACCGGGTTGTGTCCCTGAGTTCAGGGGACGCTTTGCGTCAGGCAATCGCCTGAGCAAATAATGAATTTTTCGGTGGAAATTTCTTTGCGAAAAATCAAAAAGTATGAACCTTTCAGGTCAATGCATTTTTTGCAGGTCACAACTCAGCTTCCCCAAAAGGCTCTGACAACCATCGCCGGTGCATCTTCGGCGGCATTGTCACCAGTAGCTGCGAGCAAAACCGTTTTTTCGCCCGATAGGTCAGGTGTTTCTGACTCAGTTTCACAGCGGGACAGGTTGTAGAACCAACAGTTCAATAATTGCCTGCGACCTCACCGTCCTGCGGTTTCGACGCCTCAAACTGCTCAGGTCAATCATGCTTTGGACTCCAAATCCCGTGCCATACTTGCCCTCATGCGGCAATATCCGCTGGACATCTCTGCCACCTATTCCGAAGGCGGCATCAGTGCCACCGGGCGGCTGGACCTGCTTGCCACCCCGCAGGCCTCTACGCTGACAACATTGACCATTGTTAGCTCGACCAGTGTGCTGCTGGCCGGCGATTCGCTGGCATTGAAGGCCTTGGCTGTGTATGCGGACCAGTCACTCAAAACGGTAGCAGCGGTGTGGCAGGTTGACCATGAAGCGGTGCAAATCACCCAAAGCGGTGTGTTGACCGTGGGTAGTTTTACAGTGGACGGGCCGGTATTGGTGAGTGCCAGCTTTACCGAGGCAGGCATCACGACCGTTGCGGAGTTTCAAATGCAATTGCGGCAGGCAGCGTTTGCCTCGCCCTTGCAACTTGAGGTGGAGGCCACGGGTCCGCGCAACCGCTATGGCCTCTCCGCGTGGGTGCGCCTGCCCGTCAACGCGCTACCCTTAAGCCGCAATGCAGTGTCGCCTGACGCCACCGGGCGTGGCGAATACAAGATGTATGTCGTGGCCCTTGCCCCCGGCGGAGCGGGCCAGTCACTTGGTTTTGTGCTGAACCGCAACAAGGAATGGCAAGCCCTGAGTTCGCCGCTACCCGAGTATTTGAGCGGCGTCGTGGATTCGCGGGACTATCTTGTCACCATTTTTGATCAGGTCGATAGCCGGTTAATTGCAGGAACAGCAATCTACATCGGTTTCGGAACCAGTGATACTGAGATGCTGGCCCAGGGGCGCTATCGCATGCTGCAGGTGCTGTAAGACGGGTGCGCGTCCGAGTTAGAAATAGTCCAACTTCTTTTTTGCTGAACTGGCTAGGGTCATCTGGGTTTGGTTGGTACGGAGTTCAGCAATGGTTGGCTGTGTGTGCCATTGAGGCGCTTTGTTGGTAACGGGTGGTCCCGCTGACAGGAATCGAACCTGTATCTAGCACTTAGGAGGCACTCGTTCTATCCATTGAACTACAGCGAGACAGGCCGATATTGTAAGGGGCAGCTTACCGATGAATTATTTTGTCAGGTGCCGCATTGCATCTTCGAGCCCCTTGAGGGTCAGCGGGTACATTCGGTTGTGCATGATTTGCTGGACCACGGAAATGCTCTGACGGTATTGCCAAACACCCTGCGGCTCCGGGTTAACCCAGGCGAACTTGGGAAAAGCATGAATAAGCCGCTGCAACCATTCAGCTCCTGGTTCCTCATTGTTGTATTCCACGCTGCCGCCCGGTTGCAATATTTCATACGGGCTCATGGTGGCATCGCCAACAAATATGAGCTTGTAATCCTTGTTGTACTTGCGGATGATGTCCCAGGTCTCAAATTTTTCCGCAAAACGGCGGCGGTTGTTTTTCCACATAAAGTCATAGACACAGTTGTGAAAATAATAAAACTCGAGGTGCTTGAACTCGGTCTTGGTCGCGCTGAATAGTTCTTCCACGCGTTGAATGTGTTCGTCCATCGTGCCGCCGACGTCCATCAGCAGCAGTACCTTGACGTTGTTGTGCCGTTCGGGCCGCATTTTGATATCCAGATAACCCGCGTTGGCCGCGGTCCTGCTGATCGTTTCGTCCAGATCAAGCTCATCTTCATGCCCCTCGCGGGCGAACTTGCGCAAGCGGCGCAGGGCAATCTTGATGTTGCGCGTACCCAGTTCCTGGGTGTCGTCGTAGTCCTTGTATGCGCGTTGGTCCCAGACCTTCACTGCGCTTTTGTTGCGGCCTTTGTCCTGCCCAATGCGGATGCCTTGGGGGTTTTGGCCATAAGCGCCAAAGGGTGAGGTGCCACCCGTCCCAATCCACTTGCTGCCGCCTTCGTGGCGCTCCTTCTGTTCTTCAAGACGCTTTTTGATGGTTTCCATCAGTTCGTCCCAGCCCATTTTTTGGATTTTGGCTAACTCTTCAGGGCTGAGGTTGAGCTCCAAATTCTTGCGCAGCCACTCCAAAGGGATTTCCTTGGTGAAGTCTGCAAGCATTTCCACCCCCTTGAAGTAGGCGGCAAAAGCGCGGTCAAATTTGTCGTAATGCTTCTCGTCCTTGACCAGCGCCGTGCGACTCAAAAAGTAAAAATCGTCGATTTTGTAACCCGAGGGCTCGGCATCGTCTTCGGGAACAGGCGTAGCAGGCCCGACCACGCCTTTTTGGAGGGCTTCCAGCAGCGTCAAATATTCCTTGACGGATACCGGCAATTTTGCCGACCGCAGGGTGTAAAAAAAGTCCAGCAGCATGGCGTGCTCCTAGCGGGGTTTATCCAGCAGGTACAGCAATTGCGACTTGGCTTCGGGCCACTCACCCGATCGCATGCTGTACATCACGGTGTCGCGAATGGTGCCATCACGGCGTAGAGCGTGGCCACGGATCACGCCGTCTTTCTTCGCGCCAAGGCGCTCAATCGCTACCTGCGAAATAAAATTGAAATTGTCGGTGCGCCAACCCACAACGTGGCAGCCCAGCGACTCAAAGGCATGCGTCAACAGCAGCAACTTGGAAGTAGTGTTGACATGGCTGCGCTGACTGCTTTTTCGGTACCATGTGTAGCCGATTTCGATGCGTTTGATCGCCGGAACGATGTCGTGGTAACTGGTGCAGCCGAGTAACTCGCCAGTCGCCGATTCAAGCACGGCGAATGCAAAGCGGTTGCCCGCCTCGCGCATCGACAGGGCGCTCTCGATGTAGCTGCGAGTTTGTTCGGGTTCTGGCACCGAGGTCACCCGGATGTTCCACAATTCGCCATCGGCGGCGGCGGCGCGCAGCCCGCCTTCGTGGTTCAAACCCAGTGGAACCAAATCGACGCCGCGAGCGCTCAGGGTAATGGGTTGGACAAATGCCACTGCGTTCAGTCCTTGCCTTTGGTTGCCTGTGCGGCGCGCCAGCGCCGGGCGACTTGCAGACCCAGCCCGCCACCCAGCCCCACCAGTGCGATCGCCCCGATGCTGGCATTGCCATAGCCTGGGGCAAATATGTCCAGACCCAGGAGCAGTCCAACCCAGTAGCCCAGCAGCGCACCGCCGACAAAACCCATTGCGTCAGACAGACCTTCGAGAAACAGTTTGTTGTTCATCGTAGTTAGTGGTGTTACTTAGCGGTTGTGACGTTGCATGAACATCAACTTTTCGAACAGTGTTGAGTCCTGTTCGTTTTTCAGTAGTGCACCCACCAGCGGCGGCACTGTCATCTTGTCATCCTTGGAGTGCAAGGCTTCTGGCGATATGTCTTCAGCCATCAGGAGTTTGAGCCAGTCCAGCAACTCGCTGGTGGAGGGCTTCTTCTTCAAACCAGGCAAGTTGCGCACATCGTAAAACGTTTCCATTGCAGCGCTCAGCAGGTCTTTTTTCAGTCCTGGGAAGTGCACATCCACAATACTTTGCATGGTGGCTGCGTCGGGAAACTTGATGTAGTGAAAAAAGCAACGCCGCAAAAATGCGTCTGGTAATTCTTTTTCATTGTTTGACGTTATGAACACCAAGGGGCGGTGCTTCGCCTTGATCAGTTGACGCGTCTCGTAGCAATAGAACTCCATGCGGTCAATTTCGCGTAACAAATCGTTCGGGAATTCAATGTCGGCCTTGTCAATTTCATCGATCAACAGGGCCACCGGTTGCTCAGCGGTAAAAGCTTGCCATAACACGCCTTTGACGATGTAGTTGTGAATGTCCTTGACGCGCTCACCACCGTCAATATCCGACAACTGACTGTCGCGCAGGCGGCTCACTGCATCGTATTCATAAAGGCCTTGCTGCGCTTTGGTGGTCGATTTAATGTGCCATTGCAGAAGTGGCATATCGAGCGATTGGGCCACTTCCTCGGCCAGCATGGTTTTACCGGTGCCGGGTTCGCCCTTGACGAGCAAGGGGCGCTGCAGCGTGATGGACGCGTTGACCGACAGCATCAGATCCTGCGTTGCAACGTAGTTTTTTGTTCCGTGAAATTTCATGGCAGGTATGTTTTGGGCAAAGAAGTGAAGGCCAAGGAGCAGCTTAGAGGTTGTACAGAGTGCAAGACGCTGATCTATATAATGAAAATTAGATTTACATCAAACATTGTCTAATTGTCCTTGCAAAATGAACAAACTGTTGCTAACTACTTTCGTTGCCCTTGTCGCTCATGTGACCCCTTTGACGGCCAGTGCCCAAGAAATCAAGGGTGATGCACAAGCAGGCGAGAAAAAAATTGCCCTTTGCATAGGATGCCACGGTATTGTTGGCTACCAGGCCAGTTTTCCCGAGATCCATAAGGTGCCCAAAATTTCCGGTCAAGGCGCAAAGTTTGTTGCGGCGTCTCTGGTTGCATATAAAAAAGGTGAACGCAAGCATCCAACCATGCGTGGCATTGCAGATGCATTGAGTGAGCAGGATATTGCGGATATTGCCGCCCACTATGAAACTAGTGGCGTGACAGCAGGGGCAGCGGCGCCTGGTAAGGCTGCAGATGGTTCATCCAAAGCGATGGAGCTGGTTGCCAAGGGGGGCTGTGTGTCTTGTCACGGCGACAGTTTCAGTAAACCAATTGACCCAACCTACCCCAAAATTGCAGGGCAGCACAGTGATTACTTGTTTGTTGCACTGAAGGCCTACAAGACCGAGGGAAATCCGATGATTGGCCGTGGCAATGCCATCATGGCGGGTGTTGCCAAACAGTTCACCAATGCGGAGCTGAAAGAACTGGCCAACTACCTTGGCAGCCTGCCCGGCGAACTCAAGACGGTGTCGCAATCGAAATTCAAATAAGGGGCGCTGTCAGTCTCGGGTGGCGTGGCGCTGCACGCACGTCACATAGGCTTGGCCGTCGGGCGGGCGTCCTGCCCGCTGGCTTTCCCACAGCATGGTTCCCAGGCACTCCATGGCGTCGTGGTGCGCTTCGTGGAGTGAGTCGCGGCGGTGCGTGAGCAGCTCAACCGCCTGTCGGATGCCACGCGGTTGATCAATGCTGCATTGTTCCGTAATCGACAGGTGCATTGAGAGATGAAGGAACGGGTTGATTTTGCCCTCCCGCAAATCGTTCATGCTGGCCAGTGCGGCATCGACATCCTGCAAGTCGGAGTTGAATTCCGGATGTTGATCGATCCATTGACTTGCTATGGTTTCAATAGCTTCGAGCGGCTGTCCCGCGCGGGCTTTGGAAAAAACCGAACAGAAGAATCGGCGAACATCGGCTTGAGACGGGTTAAACATGGCACGAGATTACCATGACCGAATGGTCAGACAGTGTGCGGCTGTGATGTGCTGCTAGCACCGACGTAGCAACGAAATGAGCATGCACTTTCCAATCGTTACTGATCCACTTTTCTACGCCGTCTCAGTCCCGGCGGTGTTGTTGCTTGGCGTGAGCAAAAGCGGTTTTGGCGCCGGGTTTGGTTCATTGGCGGTTCCGATGATGGCGCTGGCGATATCGGTGCCGGAGGCCGCTGCCATCTTGATGCCGGTATTGCTGGTAATGGACTTGCTGGGAATGGCAGCCTTTCGCAAAGACTTTGACAAGGACCTGCTGAAGTTTTTATTGCCCTTTGGTGTGCTCGGAATAGCAATTGGCGCGGTGCTGTTCAAAGTGCTTAATCCACAGCCCGTTGCCGCGATTGTGGGAGTCGTTACCTTGACGTTTCTTGCGCAACGCGTCATGCTCCCGCCGCGACCTGACAGTGCGCCGCCGCCGCGCTGGCTTGGTGCGATCCTTACCACTACCTCCGGCTTTACCAGTTTCATTGCGCATGCCGGCGGGCCGCCCATCAGCGCCTATGTCATTCCACTGCGCCTGTCGCCAGTCAAGTTCACCGCGACGATGGCGTTCTTCTTTTTTGTTGTCAACTTGTCCAAATGGATTCCCTACGCGTGGCTCGGGCTGCTGGACTGGCGCAACATGGCCACGTCTTTGGTGTTGTTGCCATTGGCGCCGGTTGGTGTTTGGGTTGGCGTGCGCCTGGCGCGACGAATCGGGCAGGTATTGTTTTACCGCTTCCTTTATGTGGGTATGTTTCTAACCGGCTCGAAACTGCTTTGGGACGGTTTGCGCTGAGAGCTGTGCGGAAATGGCATCACGGCAAGTGCCCATTGGCGGTCCTGTATTTGATTTTGATCATTCCTTTGTCGGGTGAGGAGCGGCGTCCAAGTTTCGCAACCGTTAACTGAAAGTAAAGTTGTGCCCTGCTGTCGACCATTTTGCACAGCGACCCGTTGACTGCGAATGGAGGGCATGTATGCAGGTCTGGCTTGTTTCGTTCTGGAGGGTGAGTTCATGAAATCCATGGGTGTCGGGGGCGTGGTGGTTGTTGCACTGCTTGGTTCGCTGTCGTTTGGGGCGGTGGCGCAGCCGCGTGACAAGGGCAGGGGTTGGCATGGCGACATACGGCATTTTGAAAGCCGTGATATGCACCAATGGCGCGCCGGTTCCTGGCGGCATGGCTCACATGGTGGCCGGCTGGGATGGTGGTGGGTGGCCGGCGGGTTGTGGTATTTCTATCCACAGCCGATTTACCCTTATCCAGACCCCTATCGCCCTTCGACCGTCATCATTGAGCAGGCCGCACCGCCACCCATTGTGGTGCAAGCGCCGGTTCCTTCCGTGCCGGAAGCACCTGCCGTTCAGGTCCGACCTGCCGCGCAGCTTTGGTATTACTGCGATGCGGCGAAAGCCTATTATCCTTATGTGGCAACCTGCCCGACCGGCTGGAAGTCGGTACCAGCAACCCCACCAGGAGTATCGCAATGACAAGGACACGATCGAGTTTGGTTCGTATGGGCAGCGCGCTGTGTGTTGCCTGTTTGGCCGCATGTGTATCTGCTCCGCAGGGGCCGCGCGTAGCAGTGATGCCGACACCGGGTAAGCCCCTGGATTTGTTTGCGGCGGAGGATCAATATTGCAGGAGCTACGCACAGCAATCTTTAGGCCCCGACCGGCGTGCCGAGGCAGCAGTCGGTTCGGCAGTGGTTGGCACCATTCTGGGCGCGGCGGTAGGCTCAGTAATGAGCTCCCGCCGTCACGACAACACTGCTGCAGGAGCCGCAACCGGACTACTCATGGGCACGGCCATTGGGGCGAGCGGCAGCGCAGCCGAAGGCATGGGCGCCCAGCAGCGGTATGACATCGCCTACGAGCAATGCATGGTGTCAAAAAATAACCAATCTTCGCGTCGATACTATCGCCAGAGTCCGGCAGTGGTGCCGCAAGCGGTGCAGCCCCCTTATTACCCACCGCCACCACCGCCTCCGCCACAATAGTGGTCATGTTGAAGTCCGTTGGGACTGCTCCTCGCGTTCTCGAGCGATTTGCTCCTCGAGTTGCTGTCGTCCTTGTTTGACCACCGAGATCAGTTTCGCGCTGTCCTTGTAATGCGGGTGGAGTTGCTCAAACAGTTCCAAATTGTGCTGACGAAAGCGCAGCGTGATTTGTTCGGCCTGGGCAACGGTCTGACCCATTAACTCCAGCACGCTTCTCGCGCTCAACAAGCTGGACTCAAATAGTTCCCGTTGAACGAGCATGACGCCGCGCTCGCGCAACTGATTCCAGTGTGTGACATCACGTGCCCGCGCCACGATGGCAAGTTCAGGGAAATGCGCATGTACCAGATCGACTATTTCTAGTGATTGCGCCACATCGTCCACCGCCACGACCAGGACCCTGGCCTGTGCTGCACCGGCCGTGCGCAGCAGGTCCAGACGGGTTGCATCGCCAAAAAACACCCGGTAGCCAAACCGCCTGGCCGCTTCAATCATCTCAGCGTCATGGTCCAACACCGTGCAGGGTTGCCCCTGCGCCAGCAATATGCGGGCCACGATTTGCCCATAGCGACCGAAGCCCGCAATAAGGACGGGCGCGTTCTGTGGCTCCGAAATTTCCTCCATTGGCGTCATGCCCCAATGGGCGTACCGGGGTAGCAGCAACTTGTCGATCGCAAGCAAAATCAGGGGGCTCACAAGCATGGAAACCGCCACGGCACCAATTAGCAGCGATGCTGTTTGCGCAGGCAGCACCTGCGAACCCGCGGCCGCTTGAAACACCACAAAAGCAAATTCGCCCCCCTGCGCCAGAAGCAGGGTAAAAATCGGCCGTTCCTGAAACGGTAGTCCCAGGAATTTCGAAATGAAGTAGATCACCAACGCCTTGACGGACAGGAAACCCAGCACAATGGCCGCCATTTGCAGCGGTGCCGATCGCAATATGCCCAGGTCGACTCCCATCCCAACCGCGATAAAAAATAAACCCAACAGCAAACCCTTGAACGGTTCGATATTGGTCTCTAGCTCACGCCGGTATTCGCTTTCAGCCAGCAAGACGCCGGCAAGAAATGCGCCCAGCGCCATTGAAAGTCCCACCATCTGCATCAATGCGGCGATGCCCACGACGAGCAGCAGCGATGCCGCCGTGAATATTTCAGGGGTTTTGCTAAGCGCTATCCAACGCAGGACTGGGCGTAGCGCCAATCTACCGCCGACCACGATGGCGGCGATGACTGCTATTATTTTAATAGCTTCAAACCATCTATCGGCGAGGGCTAGAGGCTGGTTTGGTTCAAGAGAGCCGGCTAGAAGAGGCAACAGGGCCAGAATTGGAATGGCCGCGACGTCCTGAAATAGCAATATGGAGAAGCCGGCTTGACCACTGCCGGTAGGCAGCAGGTTGCGTTCTCCCATCACCTGCAGAGCAATTGCGGTGCTTGAGAGTGCCAGTCCCAGTGCGGCGACCAGCGCGACCGTCGATGTCACATTGCATAACTTGGCGACCACAAAGAGGGCTGCTACACAGCCCAGCACTTGTGCACTGCCCCATCCAAAAATCGGACGACGCAGGTTCCAAAGGCGCTTGGGCTCAAGCTCCAGTCCGACCAGAAACAGCATCAGGACCACCCCAAATTCGGCGAAATGCAAAATATCCTGCACGTTGGTGACAAAGCCCAGGCCCCAGGGGCCAATTGCAATGCCTGCTGCCAAGTAGCCAATGATGGAGCCCAGCCCCAGCGCGCGGCTCAGTGGCACGGCAATGACCGCCGCACTCAGGTAAATGAAGCTGTTGATTAACCAGGCGGGTGTGTGTTCCATGCCAGTAACATAGCAAATTTTGGTATTGACCCCGTTTAGTGGTCAACTGGCGAGGAAAATGATGCCCATCGTTGTTGTGGCCAATCCCAAAGGCGGCGTTGGCAAGTCCACTCTGGCGACCCAAATCGCTGGATATTTTGCTTCGAGAGGCCATGCTGTGATGCTTGGTGATGTCGATCGGCAGCAATCTTCACGGCTTTGGCTGGGTTTGCGTCCGCAATCTGCGCGCCTGATATCGACGTGGGATGTTCGCTCCGATGCCATTGCAAAACCCCCTAAGGGCACCACCCACGTGGTGCTCGACACACCGGCCGGCCTGCACGGAAAACGCCTCAATGAGGTCATGAAAATTGCCGACCGCATTGTGGTGCCCTTGCAGCCCAGCGTGTTCGACATATTTGCCACACGTTCCTTTCTGGACGAACTGATGCAAAACAAGCATGCTGGAAAGGCAAATATTGGCCTGGTCGGTATGCGGGTCGATGCGCGCACCATAGCGGCCGATCATCTGCATGAGTTTGTGGACATGCTGGGCGTGCCGGTGCTGGGCTACTTGCGCGATACGCAAAACTACGTGCATTTGGCGGCGCGGGGCCTCACGCTGTTTGATGTGGCGACCAGCCGGGTGGAAAAAGACCTGGACCAGTGGCAAACCCTGTGTCGCTGGCTCGACACCTGATTGATCAGGCAGGACCTACAGTGCGACGATGAAAACTTTTCAAACTCTGTCGGAATTGATACCCCTGGTCGGACAGGAGGTTGTGGTCAGCGACTGGATCACGGTGTCCCAGGAGCAGGTCAATTTGTTTGCGCAAGCCACAGGTGACCATCAGTGGATTCATGTTGACGAAGAGCGTGCCAAGGCAGGCCCATTTGGTGCGCCGATTGCGCATGGGTTCCTGACGCTGTCGTTGTTGCCGCGCTTTTTTGAGTCGTCCATCGCAATTGTGCAAACACGCATGGGGGTTAACTACGGACTCAATAAAGTGCGCTTTATAGCGCCGGTTCCTGTGGGTAGTCGACTGCGCGCCCGTATGAAGTTGCTTGCCTGTGACCCAATTGACAACCAAGGCATGCAAATGACCTGGGAGGTGACCACCGAGCGCGAGGGTTCAGTCCGACCGGTGTGTATTGCCGAGTCGATTGCGCGCCACTATCCGTGAGGGTCTTCAGTCGCAAATCCGTTTTGTCGCCACGCCTCGAACACGGTGACCGCCACTGCATTCGATAAGTTGAGACTGCGCTGTCCGGCTTGCATGGGCAGCTTCAGGCATTGCTTTAGCGAGAAGCAGGCGCGGACCGCCTGCGAGAGTCCGCGTGTTTCCGCACCGAATACCAGCCAGTCACCACGACGAAAGTGCGTTTCAAAAACGTGACCGGAGCCTTTGGTGGTGAGTGCAAAAAGGCGGTCCGGGTCGGGTTGCTGCAGATCCAAAAAATCTTGCCACCCCAGGTGACGGTGCACGCTTGCGTATTCGTGGTAGTCCAGTCCCGCTCGGCGCATGTGTTTGTCGTCCATTGAAAACCCGAGCGGCTCAATCAAGTGCAAGGCACAGCCTGTGTTGGCAGCCAGGCGGATGATATTGCCGGTATTGGGCGGAATCTCAGGTTCGACCAGAACAATATTGAACATGGTTGTTATTGTCGTTGCAGGTCAATGGATGCAGCTAAGCAGTCAGACCGTTTGAATATAAGGGCAATAAAGTGCCGTAGCCCTCGTTTCTATTAGGCAAGAAGCTATCATTAACATAGCAAATGAAGTTCCGTCATTCTGTTCTTGCAAAGACCATACCCGTGATGTGTGCTGCGCCCGATGCCCGCAGTGCGCTTGCCGCGGCGTGCAACGAGGCACCACTGGTCATGACGTCATCCAGTACAACGATGCGCTTGCCACGAACGTATTCCACCTTGAACGGGTCCACGGCAAATGCGTGCTGCACACTGCGAAGTCGTTCGCTACGGGGCAAGGTTCGCTGCGGTGGCGTGTCGGTTACCCGCAGCAAAATGTCCTGTGCTACTTTTTGCCGATCCAGGGCGGTCGCCAGAACGTGTGATTGGTTGTAACCGCGTTCGCGCAGGCGCTCTTTCGACATCGGCATGGGCATCAACATGTCACAGGACTCCAGTGCCGGCTCAACCCAGGGGGCGGCGCGCAACAACTGAGCGAAAGTGGCTGCCCACCCCGGCTGTTCCCGAAATTTGAAATCGCCGACGAGATCAGACCAAGGGTAGGCGTAGGCCACCGCGGTCAAGCAGGCGTCTAGTGGCGGTGGAGTCAAAATGCAGGCGCCACATTGGCGCGTTGCCGCTAAGAGCGCGCGGGCGCAGGTTTGGCAGCGGTGGCAGGGCTGGGCAAAGGCATTCACGCATGCCTCACATACCGGCCGCGACGGCCACGCATGGCAGACCGCGCAGCGACTTGGTAGACGCTGGGTTAGTCCTTGTATCAGTCGGCGAAACACCGGGCCAATATACTCGGTCCGCCACATCCGATGCGTTGCGTGGCCCCTTTTTTATTTTTTCATGTCTCACTCTTTGCCTCCTACCATTGCGCCCCAGGCCGCTGCACGCTGGGCACAGCTCGCGCCGATGGCCACGTCACCTTGGTTGCATGAAGAAGTGGCAAGTCGCATGGCAGAGCGCTTGCAGTGGATCAAGTTGCAACCGCGAAGCTGGATCCATTGGGAGCCGCTGCGCGGTGGATTGCAGGTGCACAAACGTCTGCTGGAACACTATCCCGGCTCCCTGAGCCATTTGGTGCAGGGTGTTGAAAAGCATGCCAGTCTGGTGCGCCAGACTGTATTGCCGTCTTGGTGGAGTCCATCCCGATGGACTGGGCCGCGGCAGCTTTTTGGTCTGCCTGCCGAGCCCGCCCAGATGGTGTGGTCCAACATGGGGCTGCATATGGCCGCAGACCCCCAGGGACTGATTGGCCAGTGGTGCGGATTGCTGGAGCCCAACGGGTTTTTGATGTTTTCCTGTCTGGGTCCCGACACGTTGCGGGAGTTGCGCACCGTCTACGCGCAACAAGGGTGGCAACAGCCGTCGCATGCATTTACCGACATGCATGACTGGGGTGACATGCTGTTGCAGGCAGGTTTTGCCGAGCCGGTCATGGATATGGAGCACATAACGCTGACTTTCGAGACTCCCGAACGATTGCTGCTCGAGTTGCGTGAATTGGGGCGCAATTTGCATGTGGACCGGTTTGGCGGCTTGCGTGGGCGACAATGGCGCTCCCAATTGCTGGGCGCATTGGAGAAATTAGCGCAGCCGGGCGGGGGCGGCACGTTGCACTTGACTTTCGAGGTGGTCTACGGTCATGCGTTCAAGGCGCAAACCAGCGCAGGTAAGGGCAATGAAGCAACGATTTCTTTGGACGAAATGCGGGCGACCTTGCGCAAGGTCAATAAAAATGGTGCGACCGGTTGACTTTGGGGCTTGACACATACGGCGGAGTCTGATTTTGCCGAAGATTGCTGGGCTACAATAACCTCAAAACCGAGGGCTGGCGACCCTTGTCTGTGCGCCGTTGCTGGTGCGTGCGGCCAAGTTTTTGGCACTGTTCAATCTGATTCGACGAAGAAAAGACCAAGATGAAGAGCATTTTTAAACCATTGGCTTCACTGCCCCTCGCGGTGAGCGCCTGGGCCAGTACTGCAGTGTTTTCGCTGGCGCATGCTGTCAATGACTTGCCAGGCGGCCCAGCGGTAAACCAGCTCAATTTGGCGCCACCTGCCACCAAGATTGCAGAAGAGCAGCATTGGCTGCACTGGTTCATGATGATCGTGTGCACGGTTATTTTTGTGGCCGTGTTTTCGGTCATGTTTTATTCCATTTGGAAGCACCGCAAGTCCAAGGGACACAAGCCAGCAACATTCCACGAATCCGTCGTCGTTGAAATCGTCTGGACCGTCATTCCGTTCATCATCGTTATCCTGATGGCTCTGCCAGCCACCAAGGTCGTCGTGGCCATGAAGGACACGACCAATGCAGACCTGACCATCAAGGTCACCGGAATGCAATGGAAATGGGGTTACGACTATATAAAAGGTGAGGGTGAGGGCATCGGTTTTGTGTCGTCCCTTGATCCGGCACAGCGCGCCATGTCGGACGCGGGCGGCCCAAAGAAGGGTGAGTCGGTCGATGACTATTTACTCAAGGTCGACAAGGCGTTGGTCGTCCCGGTTGGTAAAAAGGTCCGCATTATCACGACCGCAACCGATGTCATTCACGCGTTCGCTGTGCCTGCCTTTGGCATCAAGCAAGACGCCATTCCCGGATTTGTGCGCGACACCTGGTTCAAGGCAGAGCGCACGGGTGACTTTTATGGTCAGTGCCAGGAACTGTGTGGTAAAGAGCATGCCTACATGCCAATCCATGTCAAGGTTGTCTCTGCTGCCGACTACAGCCTCTGGGTTGAAGGTGAAAAGAAAAAGTTAGCCGCAAAAGCCGATGATCCAGCCAAAGTCTGGGCGCTTGCTGACCTGAGCAAGCGGGGTGAAAAGGTCTATGCCGCCAACTGTGTTGCGTGCCACCAGCCCAATGGCAAGGGCGCGGGTCCCATCAAGCCCCTAGACGCAGCTGCCATCGTGCTCGACTCTGACAAGAGTAAACAAATTGGGGTGTTACTCAACGGCCAGAATAATGGCGCCATGCCAGCTTGGAAAGCGCTCAGTGACACCGATATTGCTGCGGTGATTACCTACACCAAGAACAACTGGTCCAACAAGACGGGTCAGATCGTGCAGCCGGCTGAGGTGCTGGCTCTGCGCAAGTAATCAGCGCAAGCCGATTGACCGAATTTAGTGAATTGAGAAGGAAATCAGGATGAGTGCCGTACTAGACCACCACGATCATGCCCATGACGACCACCACGACCACCATGCGCCGTCGGGTTGGCAGCGTTGGGTATACGCCACGAATCACAAGGATATCGGGACCTTGTATTTGCTGTTCGCTTTCACCATGTTGATGGTCGGTGGCGTTCTGGCGCTGATTATTCGCGCCGAATTGTTTCAGCCTGGTCTGCAAGTGGTGAATCCGGAGTTGTTCAATCAGCTCACCACGATGCACGGTCTCATTATGGTGTTTGGTGCCATCATGCCGGCCTTTGTCGGTTTCGCGAACTGGATGATCCCCCTGCAAATTGGTGCGGCGGACATGGCTTTTGCGCGTATGAATAACTTTAGTTTCTGGCTGATGATTCCGGCTGCGGCGATGTTGGTTGGCTCGTTCTTTATGCCCGGAGGTGCCCCTGCCGCTGGTTGGACGCTGTACGCACCGCTGACACTGCAAATGGGTCCCTCCATGGATGCCGGCATTTTTGCCATGCACATTCTGGGTGCCAGTTCCATCATGGGTTCGATCAACATCATTGTGACCATCCTGAACATGCGCGCTCCTGGCATGACGCTGATGAAGATGCCCATGTTCTGCTGGACCTGGCTGATCACCGCCTACCTGCTGATTGCAGTGATGCCCGTGTTGGCAGGCGCCATCACCATGACGTTGACCGACCGCCACTTTGGCACCAGTTTTTTCAACCCGGCAGGTGGTGGTGACCCGGTGATGTACCAGCACATCTTCTGGTTCTTCGGCCACCCTGAGGTCTACATCATGATTTTGCCGGCCTTCGGCATCATCAGCCAGGTGGTCCCGGCCTTTGCGCGCAAGAAGCTGTTTGGCTACGCATCCATGGTGTATGCCACATCGTCGATCGCCATTCTGTCCTTCATTGTCTGGGCGCACCACATGTTCACCACCGGAATGCCGGTGACTGGTCAGCTGTTCTTCATGTACGCCACCATGCTGATCGCGGTGCCCACCGCCGTGAAGATTTTCAACTGGATCGCCACGATGTGGCAAGGCTCCATGACGTTCGAGACGCCCATGCTGTTTGCAGTGGGCTTTATCTTTGTGTTCACCATCGGCGGATTTACCGGGTTGATGCCTGCGGTGGCGCCCATTGACATCCAGTTGCAGGACACCTACTACATCGTCGCCCACTTCCACTATGTGCTGGTGGCCGGATCGTTGTTTGCGATGTTCTCTGGCGCCTATTACTGGTTGCCCAAGTGGACTGGCGTGATGTACAGCGAAACACGGGGTCAGATTCACTTTTGGTGGTCGATTATCTCTTTCAACATCACCTTCTTCCCAATGCACTTCCTCGGTTTGGCAGGCATGCCGCGCCGCTACGCGGATTACCCGATGCAGTTTGCAGATTTCAACGCGGTTGCGTCGGTCGGTGGGTTCCTTTTTGGATTTGCCCAGGTGTATTTCTTCCTCTTCGTCGTGCTACCAGCCATGCAGGGCAAGGGTGAGAAGGCAGTGCAGAAGCCATGGGAAGCAGCAGAAGGTCTGGAGTGGGAAGTCCCATCCCCGGCACCCTTCCATACTTTCGAGACTCCGCCCAAATTGGATGCGACCGCGACCAAGGTCATTGGTTAAGTGCCATGATGACCCCGGAGCAAAAGAAAGCCAATGCCAGAACCGGATTGATTCTGGCGTCTGTTGCGGTGCTGTTTTTCGTCGGATTTATGGTCCGTATGGTTTTGTTTGGCAAGTAGGCGATGCGGCTGGAGCGCGAAAATCTTCTGATGGTGCGCAAACTGGCTGTGATCACAGTCGGAATGTTTGCGTTCGGCTATGCATTGGTGCCGATTTACCAATCGATTTGTGAAATGACGGGTATCAACGTTCTGGCGTTGGGCGAGCGCAATATTCCGGGTGCAGCGGCGGGTCTGCCGGCCAACACCCAAGTTGATATGAGCCGCACCATCACGGTCGAGTTTGACGCCAATACGCGTGGCCCCTGGGAATTCAAGCCAGCGCAGCGTTCGGTTGAAGTTCACCCCGGGGAGTTGACCACCGTGATGTACGAATTCCAGAACACCCAAAACCGGCGAATGTCGGCACAGGCAATACCTAGTTATGCGCCCCAGCAGGCATCCGCGCATTTCAACAAGCTGGAGTGTTTTTGCTTCAAGCAGTACACACTGGAGCCGGGTGAGAAGAAGGCCTGGCCAGTTGCCTTTGTCATAGATCCAAAGCTGTCGCGTGATGTGAAGACCATCACCTTGTCCTACACTTTTTTTGAAGTGGGTGGCAAGACACCTCCGGCGCCGGTTGCTGCCGCGTCGCCCGCCGAAATCAGTGGGGGTCGTTCGTGAGCGAGAAAACCCCTTTGTCCTCGAATGCACAACCATCTATCTGGTGTAGTGTGAAACTGGTCGCTTGGTCTTTTTTGGGCATTCGCAGCAACCGGGAATATCAGCATGACCTGGCCAAAGTCAGCCCCATGCATGTGGTTTTGGTTGGACTTGTCAGCGTACTGGTCCTGGTTGTGGGACTGATTGGGCTGGTCAATTGGGTCGTTGCAAAATAATGGAAACACTGTGGGTGAAACCCGTTCGCCGTCTGGCAGCAGGTTCGGTCCCCAACTGAATAGGAGAAAGAAATGAGTTCAACACCACACGGCGCAACACCGTATTACTTTATTCCGGGACCGTCGCGCCACCCGGCAATGGCCGCATTGGGTCTGTTTTTTGTGATCCTTGGCGCGGGACAGTGGATTAACGGTGCCGAATGGGGCAAGTATGCGCTGGCGCTTGGAATGGTGTGGTGGCTCACCGTACTCTATCAATGGTTTAGCCAATCCATTGGCGAGAGTGAAAGTGGCCAATATGGCCACAAAATCGATATTTCCTTCCGTTGGAGCATGACCTGGTTCATCTTTTCAGAGGTTATGTTCTTTGGCGCGTTCTTTACTGCCTTATGGTGGGCGCGCGCGCATTCCGTGCCCGCGCTTGGTAGCTTGGATAACGCCTTGCTGTGGCCTAATTTCAAGGCAGTGTGGCCCAGCGTGGCAGCCGGTATGACGGCCTCTCCGGCCGGCATTGTCGAACCGTTCTCGACCATGGGGCCATTCTGGTTACCAACCATCAATACTGCGCTGCTGTTGACCTCTGGCGTGACCTTGACCATTGCCCACCATGCACTGGTGGCTGGCAACCGCGCGAAAACAATCGGGTTTATGTGGATCACTGTGCTGTTGGGAGTGACCTTTTTGTGCGTGCAAGGATATGAGTATTACCATGCCTACACACTCTACAACTTGAAGCTGAACTCCGGGGTGTTTGGTTCGACCTTCTTCATGCTCACTGGCTTCCACGGCTTTCACGTGTTTGTTGGCATGTTGATGTTGTTGTTTATTACCCTGCGACTTCAAAAAGGGCATTTCACACCCGAGCGGCACTTCGGTTTTGAAGGTGCGGCCTGGTATTGGCATTTTGTTGACGTGGTCTGGTTGGGCCTTTATATCCTGGTGTATTGGCTCTGATTGCGCTGGCAGCCGGCAAAAAGGCACCGCTTGCGGTGCCTTTTTAGTTGAAGACCGGCAGGATCTGTAGCGCGTTAGCGCCCGCTTGGAATGCCTGTCGGATGAATGTAATCCAGGCTCCAGGCAAGCAAAATGCATCCAAACAGCACGATCGATACGGCAACGCGCAGTCCGAGGGCCCACGCCATCTTTCGCGAGGTTTGAACTTTTTCTTTTCCCGAGCGCAACATAAAGAACAGTGCCGCCCCGAGGCTAGCAAGAATGGCCAGAAATGCAAGGGCTACAAGGTATGTCATGAACAGGATTATCTGGTGATCGGCCGATTCAAGTTTGTCGTCATTACATTGGCCACGGTGCTTGCGGTGGCCAGCACGGTTGGCATGGGCGTGTGGCAATTGTCGAGGGCGGCGGAAAAGCAGGCGCGCCAAGCAAGGATGGATGCCCAGGACGCCAAGCCGCCACTCAACGCTGCTGATTTTTTCGCCGCAAAAGACCCAACGTCCATGCTGCACCGGCGTGCCCGTTTGCGGGGCACATGGGCGGCGCCATCCCTGTTGTTTCTGGAGAATCGCCCAATGGACGGGCGGGTCGGTTTTTTGGTTTTGATGCCCTTTGTCCTTGAGGCCGGTCAAGGCACGTTGGTCGTGCAGCGAGGTTGGGTTCCCCGTAGTCTGGATGATCGCCAGCGTGTGCCACCTGTTGATACACCTGTTGGCGTTGTGGAAATTGAGGGGCGAATTGCCCTGGCGCCATCTGACCTTTTTGTGCTGGGTACCCCACAGGGAGGACCAATACGGCAAAATCTGGACCTGCCACAATGGAGGGTTGAAACTGGGCTGCCTTTGGCCCCGGTTACCTTGCAGCAGACTGGTTTCGACCCAGGTGGCATGTCCAGGGACTGGCCAACAGTCAGTTTGGGGGTTGAAAAGAATTATGGCTACGCCTTCCAGTGGTTCGGTATGGCATTTCTTTTTGTCGCGCTCTACATTTGGTTTCAAGTATTCCGCCGTTTTATTTTCCATCGCAAGGACCCGATCAAGCATGCCTAGCGCGACAAAAACCTCCCAAGTCGGGGAGCAGCCCCTGGGGATGACCGTCCATTCGCTGCCCTCGCCACAGGACTTGACTGGCAATGCGTCGGTCCGAACGCAGGCAGGGCGCTGGAAAATGCTGGCCGTTCTGCTCGTATGTATTGCCCCGGTTGTTGCATCCTATTTCACGTTTTACGTCGTGCGCCCCGAAGGGCGCCGCAATTTTGGCGAATTGATTGATCCCCAGCGCGCACTGCCGGATCTGGTGGGTCGTGCCCTGGACGGCAAGCCAGTCAATTTGCGCGCATTGAAAGACCAATGGCTGCTAGTTAGCGTCGGCTCTGGCGCATGTGACGCACAGTGTGCGCGCCATCTGTATATACAGCGCCAACTGCGCGAAGGACTGGGCAAAGAAAAGGAACGTATGGATTGGGTCTGGCTGGTCAGCGACGAAACCCCGGTGGCGGACGCCTTGCTGCCGGCGCTCAAAGAAGCAACGGTTTTGCGCCTTGCTGCCAACGATCTGGCGACTTGGCTGGCGCCCCAGCCGGGGCAGGCGCTGCAGGATCATCTGTACCTGGTCGATCCCCGGGGCAAGTGGATGATGCGCTTTCCGGCGCCCATTGACACTCAGTCAGCTGCGAAAATCCGGCGCGATCTCGATCGCCTGTTGCGCGCTTCCGTTCATTGGGACAAGTCCGGACGCTGAGTCTGCAAAGCAAGATTCTTTTCATGCACCCAAACCTTTACGATTTTTCCCCATTGGCTCGGATGCTGGTGATGGGGCTTTTGCTTGCCTCCGGCCCGTTGCTGATGGTCTATTTGCGCAATCGCAGTGCGAGTCCGCTGGGGCGCTTGCATGCACTCACCGTGGTGACGCTATTTTTGACCTTCGATCTGGTTCTGTTTGGTGCATTTACCCGCTTAACCGACAGTGGCTTGGGCTGTCCGGACTGGCCCGGATGTTACGGTAGTGCCAGTCCGTTGGGGGCTAGCCTGGAAATTGAAACGGCCCAGCAGGCGATGCCGACAGGACCGGTGACTGCCAATAAAGCCTGGATCGAAATGGTGCACCGCTACTTGGCAATGGGCGTTGGGGTGCTAATTACTGTGTTGGCAGGCACTGCCTGGCTGGGTCGCAAATCGCCCATAACGCGCCCGGTAATCAGCCCCTGGTGGTCCACTGTCACCTGGATTTGGGTTTGCGTACAAGGCGCATTTGGTGCGCTAACGGTCACTATGAAGCTTTTTCCCGCCATTGTGACTTTGCATTTGCTGGGTGGCTACATCTTATTGGCGTTGCTGGCCGTTCAAGTAACGCAATTGGCCCAGCAACAGGGGGTGCAGCAAATGAGCCTCGTTTCGAGTCGATTGCAAATGGCTGTGGGCATGGCGTTGGCCTTGCTTTTTGTGCAGTCGGCATCAGGCGCCTGGGTTAGCACCAATTACGCGGTATTGGCATGTGCGGAGTTCCCCAAGTGTCAGGGGCAATGGTGGCCGCAAATGGACTTTGGAGGCGGGTTTGAGTTTTGGCGGCCACTGGGATTGAATCGACAGGGTGCGCATATCAGCTTCCAGGCCCTGACTGCGATTCATTTTGTGCATCGACTGTTGGCCATCGTGACGTTGGCTGTGCTCGCCGCTTTGGCATGGAAGCTATACCGACATGATTCATTGCAGCGCACCGGTCGAACATTGGGGATTTTATTGGCCGTGCAGTTTGCTACTGGTTTGAGTAATGTGGTCCTTGACTGGCCAATTGTTGCAGCGGTCTTGCATACCGGAGGTGCAGGTGCCATGGTTGTTGTGCTGACATCACTCTGGGCATCAACCATTTCCGTGCGCGAGGGCACCGACGCACTCAGGACTTCTGGCGGGGCACTAGCATGACTGGTCAGGTTCCCGTGTCCGCTCCATCCGTGTTCCAGCAGTTTTACGCGTTGACCAAGCCGCGAGTGATTCAACTGATCGTGTTTTGTGCACTAATTGGTATGGTGCTGGCTGTTCCGGGCGTGCCATCGCTGGCCAACACCGGTCTCGCGGCCATGGCCTGCGTTGGGATCTGGCTTGTTGCAGCGGCAGCAGCAGCGTTCAATTGCATTGTCGAGCAAGGCATTGACGCCAAGATGAAGCGCACCGCGTGGCGCCCGACGGCGCGCGGTGAGCTGAGCAACGTGCAAACTCTGTTTTTTTCGGGCGCGCTGGGCGCATTGGGCTCAGCGTTGCTTTATTTTTGGGTCAATCCATTGACCATGTGGCTCACCTTTGCGACGTTTGTCGGTTATGCCGTCATTTACACAGTCATTCTGAAGCCGCTGACCCCGCAAAATATTGTGATCGGGGGTGCATCTGGCGCCATGCCACCCGTGCTGGGATGGTCCGCCATGACAGGTGATGTTGGACCCGAGGCTTTGATCCTTTTTTTGATTATTTTCCTTTGGACGCCACCCCACTTTTGGGCGCTTGCCTTGTACCGGGTCGAAGACTACCGCAAGTCAGGGTTGCCAATGCTGCCGGTGACGCACGGAAGCGAATTCACACGCCTGCAAATTCTGCTCTACACCTTCGTGTTGTTTGCGGCATGCTTGTTGCCCTTTGTGTATGGCATGAGTAGCTGGATCTATTTGGCGTCCGCGGTGGTGTTAGGTGTCGGCTTTTGCCTCTATGCCTGGTATCTGTGGCGCGATTATTCGGACGAGTTAGCCCGGCGGACTTTTCGTTATTCGCTCATCCACTTGAGTGCATTGTTTGCCGCTCTCTTGCTTGACCACTACTTGCTGTAATTAATGACCCGATCAGACGCATTAAATATGAATAAACGAATTGCTATGAAAAATATAGCTGCTTGCGCTTTGTTTACGGGGGCTGCAGTGCTATTTTCTGCCTGCTCGCCACAGCAGGCGACCTTTGTGTCCGTAGACGTCACCGGCGCGGACTATGCCAAGAATTTCGAGTTGACCGATCACAACGGGCAGGTCCGGCATTTGCCGGATTTTGCTGGCAAGGTGGTCGTCATGTTTTTTGGGTACACCCAGTGTCCTGACGTTTGCCCGACCTCGCTGTCCGAACTCGCAGAAGTCAAAAAAGCGTTGGGAAGTGACGGCGGACGCCTGCAAGTGCTTTTTATCACGGTGGATCCGCAGCGTGACACCCAGGAGGTGCTGAAGAGTTATATGTCAAACTTTGATCCAAGCTTTTTGGCACTGCACACCACTCCCGAAAAGCTGCCCGAGCTTGCCAAGGAGTACAAGATTTACTTCAAGAGGGTCGATGGCCAGACGGCGACAAGCTACACCATGGACCATTCGGCGGGCAGTTATGTGTATGACACCAAGGGTCAATTGCGTTTGTTTACACGCTACGGGATGGGTGCCAAGGGCTTGACTGAGGACATCCGACTGCTGCTAAAACAGGCATCGTAGACTTACTTTTTTCTGGAGAAACCGCCACGATGCCATCTAGACCCCTATCCCACCAAGCCGCGCTCCTCGTGATCGACATGCAACGTGGAATTTGCGAAGGCGAGTACCAGGCGTTCGAGGCTGACGCATTGGTTGAACGTATCAATTCCTTGGCCAAGAGGGCGCGTGAGGCAAAGGTTCCTGTGATCTGGATCCATCATGAAGAAGCGACCGGTCCGCTGCAGCACGGCACTGACGGGTGGCAACTCGCTCAAGGACTAAGCACCCAAACCAGTGACATTCTGGTTCGCAAAGCCACGCCCGACTCTTTTCTCCGTACCGGGCTGGAGCGTCTGCTTAAAGCCCATGGGGTCGACTCACTCATCGTCTGTGGATTGCAGACCGAGTATTGTGTGGATACAACAACCCGCCGTGCGCTGGCTCTTGGTTATCCGGTACAACTGGTGTCAGACGGGCACTCCACACTGGATACTGCTACGCTCACTGCGTCAAAGATTATCGAGCACCACAACGCAACGCTGGCCAATATCGATAGCTTCGGTTCGCGCGCGACGCTGGTAGCGGCCGCAGATGTTGGATTTCTGCAATGACTCCGATATCCGCTTAGGCGTATTCGGCCAGAGTCACCTTCATTTTTTTCATGGCAGCCACTTCGATCTGACGGATCCGCTCGGCGCTGACGCCATATTCTGCAGCCAGATCGTGCAAGGTCATGCCGCCGGAGTTGTCGTCGGCCACTTTCAGCCAGCGCTCCTCCACAATGCGACGGCTGCGCGCGTCCAGTGCCGCCAGCGCGGTAGCGATGCCTTCAGTTGCCAGCACATCGCGTTGGCGCGCCTCGATCATGGCGACCGGTTCATGGCTGGTGTCTGTTAAATAGGCGATTGGCCCGAATGCATCATCGCCGTCATCGGACGGACCGGGGTCAAGCAGCACATCTCCGCCAGACATGCGGGTTTCCATTTCAATGACTTCTTCGGGCTTGACCTTGAGCTCACGCGCCATGGCGGTGATCTGCTCTGAATTGAGGGTATCGCGGTGGGTTCCAGCATCGGCCGCAGCGTCGTCACTCTTGAAGCGCTGCTTCATCGAGCGCAAGTTAAAAAACAACTTGCGTTGTGCCTTGGTCGTGGCAACTTTGACCATGCGCCAGTTTTTCAGGATGTACTCATGAATTTCAGCCTTGATCCAGTGCAGGGCGTAGCTCACCAGGCGCACGCCTTGATCCGGGTCGAATCGCTTGACTGCCTTCATCAGGCCAACATTGCCCTCTTGAATCAGGTCGCCATGTGGCAACCCGTAACCGAGGTACTGACGGGACACCGACACCACCAACCTCAAGTGAGATAGCACTAACTTACCTGCAGCCTCAAGATCGTTCTCGGTTTTAAACTGACGCGCAAACTTTTGCTCCTCTTCGAGAGTGAGCATTGGCAAGCGATTCGCTGCTGAAATATAGGCATCCAGATTGCCCAATGAAGGCACCATCGACCAAGGATTGGCCAACGCCAGCGAGGGGGATGCGGATCCAATGTGTACGGACATACCTGAACTCCTTGTGTATCGGATGCAATATTAGCACTCTCTGTGAGTGAGTGCTAATAGAGAAGTTCAATGTCCCTGATAAAAATGTTGGTGCTGCTGCTAAAGCCGGACGTCTACCGGATATCCCACTCCGACAATTGCTGATTGGTTGCGATCAGCCGGGTCACCAGCATGTTAATGAACGCCTTGTCGAAGCAGGACTGCAACTCGGCGGACGCCTGTCGAAGCGAGGCGCTCTTGATTTTCAGGACCGAAATTTTTGACTCGGCAATGACGGTGGCCGAGCGCAAATTTTCGTCAGCCTGCAGGTACGCCATTTCACCAATACTCACGCCAGCACGCAGGCGGGTTAGCGCCAGCTTGCGTTTACTGACCTTGACCACGCCTTCTAGTAAAAGGTAGAAGGATTGCCCCACGGTTCCTTCTTCCATCAGAAGCGTTCCAGACTCCAACGCCCGGATACGTCCGAGCCGCAAAGTCTCCCATATCGCCACATCGGAGAAATTTTTGAAAAAGTCCAGCTGACGCAACGCTTGAAACCGCTCGACTTCCGTGATTTGGGTCGCCAGCTTGGTGATGCTGCTGCTGGCACCAATGACGGCATTGGCAAAGTCGCTCCATTGCGCATAACGATTTTGCGGCTTCTTGGCCAGGGCGGTTCGAACCACGTCATCGAGCGAAGGCGGTAAATCGGGCCGCAGCACGCGCACCGGCACCGGTTCATCAGCTCCAATTTTGTACAGGGTGGCGTAGTCGCTTTCTCCCTGAAACGGCTTTTGTCCGGTCAACAATTCATATAAAACAACCCCTAGCGAAAACATGTCGGAGTGTTGAGTCAGGCTTTCCTCACGAATCTGCTCCGGTGACATGTAAGACGGAGACCCAGTCAAGCCCGCAAGCTGGGTGATATCACCGTTTTGCGACAACGCGGTGCCAAAGTCGGTCAGCTTGACTTCGCCGTCATCACGCAGCAGCAAGTTCGCCGGCTTGATGTCACGATGCACCAGACCATGCAAGTGGGCGTATTCCAAAGCGTTGCAGCACTTGAACGCGATATCGAGCACTTCCGACACGGGCAGCAGCATGTCTGGCGATGTGTGTTGTTCCAGCGAGCGCCCCTTGACGTACTCCAGTACCAAGTAGGGTGGGTCGGCATGTTCGTCCACATCCACCAGAGAGACAATGTGAGGGTGGTTGATTCGTCCGGCAAGCACGGCCTCGTTGTGCAGCATTCGCCGGTACTTGGCGGCCTGCATCGGGTCACTGAGCAAATGCGGGTGGATTTGTTTGATGGCGACCCAGTTGCCCCTGAAAGTGTCATGCGCCAAATACACAACGCCGCTGGCACCGCGACCTAATTCGCGTTCAATACGGTATTTGCCAATGACAACGGGTCCGGAATTCATATATAAAATTGGCCTCTAGCCCTCGTTGAATAAGCAGGTGTAGCTATTAAAACAGGAGCATTTTCAGTCCACCCGCGCACCGGATATTTTTACGACCTGCGCCCATTTGCGATGTTCGCTCTCGATCAATGTGGCAAATTGGGCCGGCGTGTTGCCGCTGGGTATGGCGCCTTGGGCAAGCATTTTTTCGCTAATTGCCGGGTTGTTGAGCGCCTTGGCAACTTCTTGCTGCAAGCGATTGATCACTTCGGTTGGCGTGCCGGCAGGTGCCAGCAGCCCAAACCAGCTGGTGGCCTCGAAGCCTTTTAGTCCTGCAGCCTCTTCAATGGTTGGGGCGTCAGGCAGAGCGGCAGACCGGGTGGCACTGGTTACCGCCAGGGCTTTGAGTTTCCCGCTCTTGATCAACTGCATCGCCGACGGCAAATTGTCAAACATCACGTCGACCTGGCCGCCCACCAGATCCAATAGTGCAGGACCGGATCCACGGTAAGGGATATGGGTCATGAATACGCCGGTCTGGCTTTTGAACAGTTCACCTGCCAGGTGGATGGATGTGCCGTTTCCGCTGGACCCCATGTTGAGCTTGCCAGGCCTGGATTTGGCCAACACGATGAAATCCTTAACGGTATGGATGCCGTTTGCAACTGCCATTTCGCTGGGGACCACCATCACGTTGGGCACGCTTGCGACCAACGTGACGGGCGCAAAATCCTTGAACGGATCGTAGGGCAGCTTGGGGTACAGCGCGCGATTGATGCCGTGCGTACCCACGGTGCCCATCAACACGGTGTAGCCGTCAGCCGCCGACTTGGCAACCTGCTCTGCTCCGAGGTTGCCGCCCGCGCCGGGCTTGTTGTCGACCACAAATTGCTGACCGAATGCCTTGCTCAACTCTGGCGCAATGGCCCGCGCCAGAATGTCGGTGGTGCCACCCGGAGCAAAGGGAACCACGATGCGCACCGGCTTGTTGGGCCAGGCACTTTGAGCGATGGCAGCGCTGCTGCACAATGCCAGCAACACGGCAGAGCCGGCAAGAAGCAGTCGGCGACTCGAATTGAATGGTTTCATGGTGGGTCTCCCGTTTTGGCCTGTGTAGCCCATCATAAACAGTTGTTCAGTGCAGCGCGCAACGACGACAGGCGAAAACCGGTTATCGGCCTCAGGGCGCAATCTGCAGCTGAGCCAAGTCCAGCAACCGATAGTGCGCGCACCGGCCCTTGTCTCTGTCCCCATCATCGCTCACCAGAATGACCATTTGGCGCCCATTCACGGTGGCTGCGCTGACCCCTTCCGTGTTTTCAAATCCGGGCACCCCGTCGGCCGAGACACGGCGGGCGGTTGAGCCAGGTTTACCGTTCCAGAACCACAGTTCAAAGCAAATACCCTGGCGCGTCGGCGGGCCAGCAACAATAAGAAAACCGCCCAGCGCCTGCAAATAAGCCATGGCACGAATTCCATTGCCATTCAAATCCAACGTGTCAAGAACCGCAGAAATTTGGGGTGCTGCATGTTGTTCGAAAACCCCAACCGGGTTTGTAATGGTGGCGACGATGGCGCGCTGATCGATCAACGGGCTGCGAAAGCCGACCAACAGGCGTTGCTGGTCGGCGCTGATTTCCAGGGCTTCCATGTTCAGCCCGCCCTCACTTTTTGCATCGCCGCTTGCGGCGGCCTCTGCCAGAATCGGATGGGCCTCGGATAACGCCTGTTTTAGCCCCCCCACCACCACCGGTTCCGTGATCCGGTGGCCGTCGATGCGAAAGCGCGCCAGTTTGTTACGCAATTTCTTATTGTCCCCGTCCGCATTGCGGGAGTGGGATGTGAGTGCATAAATATTGCCGGCCTGGTCGGCCGTGATGCCCTCCAGATCATCGAGTTTCCAGACGGCATCACCAGCCTGAAAAAACCCGGGACTTAGCGCCGTGGTAGTCACTTGGCCGTGGGCATCGAAAGTAATCAGGCTGAAGGGATGGTCCTTCTCATCCTCGATCACCAAAAAGCGCCCATCGGCCAGTTGCTGGATGCCTGAGGGTTCATAGATTCCGTCGAGTGGCACTAGCTGTGCGGTAATGGGCTGCATGGTCATGATTGTCAACGAAGTCAGCTGGCATGAAAGGCGCTCGCCGCGGTGCCAGGCGATATGATGCGCCAGATCAGACTGCCGCAACCCACAAAGAGACACCTACCATGCGAACCCTTGCCAGCTCTGCGCGCAGTTGCCTGCCGTCACTTGTCCGTTGCACAGTTTTTGCTGTGGCTTGTGGGGTCGCATGTGGGGTGGCAGTTGCGCAGGCTACATGGAACACCCAGACCGGGGTGGTGTTGGTCGGCAAGGTGGTCACCATGAATGATGCGGGTGACGTGCTGCCAGATGCGCGGGTCTGGCTCGCCGACGGCGTGATTCAGGCCGTCGCCCGCATGGGAGAGGCCTTGCCGGACGGCGCCAGGGACGCACCAGTTGTGCAGAGTCAGGGCGTTATTTATCCCGGCATCATCGACTTGCACAACCACCCCGAATATGCAATTTACCCACTGATGCCGATTCGGCGCAGCTACCGCGACCGCTACGAGTGGCGCTGGTACGACGATGCCTATAACAAGCGCATCACGTTTGCGCAAGAGGTTCTGACGCGGCCGCATTACCTGGACTTGGGCATGGAGATTGGACGGTACGGGGAATACAAGGCACTTGCAGGGGGTACCACCACCTTGCAAGGAGGACGTATCAACCTGGCCTATTCCAAAGAAGAATGTCTGGTGCGCAATATCGAGAATTCGGCGGTAGAGTCGCGCATGGCGAGCAGTCGTGTTGATATGGGGCGCAGTTCGAAGGAGTGGGCTGCGATGCAGTCCGAACGCGCCAAGGGCCTGTTGGTGGTGCACTTGGCAGAAGGACCCTCACCGCGCATGGCGACAGAATTTTTCGCGCTCAAAGACAGTAACCTGCTCGGCCCCGAGCTTATCGCGATTCATGGTGTGGGCCTGACTGAACCCCAGATCCAGGAACTGGCAGCCGTGGGTGCGAAACTGGTGTGGTCACCCCTGTCCAACTTCATGTTGTATGGCAAGACGGCCAATGTAGCAGCAGCCAAACGCGCCGGTTTATCGATCAGCCTGGCACCGGATTGGGCGCCATCGGGCAGCAAGTCCAGCCTGGGGGAGCTCAAAGTGGCGGATTTGGTCAACAAGCATGCGCTTGGGGGGTTGTTCAGCGACCGAGAACTGGTGGAAATGGTAACGCGCAAGCCCGCCGATGCCATGGGTTGGGGGCAGCGACTGGGACAGATCAGCCCAGGGTACCTGGCCGACGTGCTGGTAGTGGATGACCGTCAACCCGACCCCTATCGCAATTTGATCAACACGATCGAAGAACAGATTCAACTGGTTGCCGTGCGCGGGGAACCGCTGTATGGGGACGCCGATGTGCTGAAGTTGGCGCGGGGAACCATGGTTGGGCTGGAGTTGACGTCGACATTCAAGAAGGCTGGTCGCAGCAAAGCCATGACACCCAATTGTCCTTCGACAGCATTGGCCCCGATGACCGTGGCAGAGACGAAAGCGCGTATTCAGCAGGGCTTGCAGTTTGATGCCGGGCAATTGGCCAGTCGCTTGACGCCGGAGCAGTTGGCGAAAGATTTTGCCCAGTGCAGCTTGCCGCCGCCCAGCGTCAACGCATCCAGCGCGGATGCACGGCGCCTGCTGGCCTGCCGTTTTGGTTTACCGTTCGAAAAGACCCGTTTGAGCGCGCTGACCACCAACGAGGACACTGAGTTTTTCTCCAGGCTGATGAAGAATCCCAATTTGCCGAAGTATTTGCGGACCCTGCCGCGGTATTACCGACAATGATAAAAATAGCCTCTAGCCCTCATTAAATAAGGGTTTTATGCTATTCATTCAATAGCGTATTTTTGATTTTCTGATTTTTCCTTGGGGTATTGCCATGGACACCCAGTCGCCCCTGCGGGCAGCCAGCGTGTCAAAACGATGATCCCGGCTCACTGAGAAAGGCCACCTCCGGCGCGCTCGAAGCCCTGTCAAGCACGTGGTTTCGATGTGGATAGCGGCCAAAGCGCTCAATGATTGCCTGATGCCGTAGTTCAAAGTCCAAATTAGCTTCCATGCCGGGTTGCGAAAACAATTCCACTGCTTGCTGGTGAATCACAACGGATTCGCTGTGCATATAGGGCATGTAGGCAAAAATCCGTTGCGCCACTGGCAGGCTCTGGTCCTCGCCAGTGGCGACCAATTCTTGCGCCAGTACCAGAGCCAGATCATCCTGGGCAAAGGCGCGCGGCGTGTCCCGGAAAACATTGCGTGAAAACTGATCAAGCACCAAAATCTCTGCCAGCCGCCCCTGTGCCGTGGTGCGCCAGGCGTATAGCTCGCAGCGGGCAGCGGCCTCCAGTGTGGAGCCAAAGCGCCAGCGCATTGCCTCATCGAGTGCCGGGTCTTTGGTGAAGTGCTGAGCGCCAGTGAGCTCGTGAAACCAGAAGTGAAGGATGTCATTGGCGTGCATGGGACTTATCCTGAATTGGTGGTGCAGTGGTTGGGCACAGTGTATTTGAGTTCCGAATCGCGCCTTACCACAGGTCGGTTCGCGAAATATCCGATGCCAGCGCACTGCCTAAAAACGCAGCACTGCTGGCAAAGTGAGTACTGGTGTGGGTTTGACGGCTTGTAAACACGCTTATCCACAGCCTAGCCCACAGACCGCAGGGGCAAGTATTTTTTTGGACGTGTTCAGTGTGTGACGAATGTGTAGATGACATCTTCGCTCTCAACCATGTCCAGAATGCTGTCGAGCACCGCTTCGTCGTGGGTGCTGGACCATGTTTCTTCAGGGTCGCTGGAAAACAGGGGCTCAATTGCCATATCCAGAAACTGATTGTCGGGCAGCTTGATAACCTGCCCGCCCTCGGAGGTTCGAACCAGCTCCCAGTCCTGCGGTACTGACATTTCGAGTTCAATGGTGACACGTAGCTTTTTCATGAGGACTCTCCAGAAGGCTTGATGGTACGGGTTAATGCAGGACAAATTGTGGGATTGTTTCGACTGTGATTCCATCCACTCGTAGGCCGTCCAGCCAGCAGGGCGCGGGTGGGTACCAGATCACGAGGCTAGTGCGCGAGTTTTTTGAGTTTGGCCATGTGGTTGCGGTAGACCGCCGCACACGCCAGCAGGTTGCGCAGCAGCCAGCCGTTGGAGACGATCAACCCCGCACCAGCGGCTTGGGTGAACCATGTTGGCCAGATTACCGCCGACAGTAACAAAGTCAGACTCAGGTAGTGGCTGATGGCCTGCCTGTCAATTTGGTGCTGCGCCAGTACTATTTTCATATTGGGCGCATTGAGGCGACCCTCTCCGTGCTCGCGCAAATGCAACCAGACCAAGAAGGGCACGATCTTGTACATCATGCCAATGATCACGGAGGTGAAGCCCCCGAACAAAACCAGGACACCCAGCAGCATTGGCCAGCCCCGCCATGCGCCAAATGGTGCAAACCAGGCCGCCGCCATCCACACCGCGCATGCAGTCACGGTGCACAGCATGGCCAGAAACCACAGCCGCCCGGTGGTATCTCGCCTGGCGCGCCGACTGCGCTGCTGCAGGTGCAAGGTCATCACCGCCAGCGCTGCCGCGATCAGAACAATGCCTGCAGCGAGCGTCGATGCCAGTGGTTCCCAACCCAGCCAATCGGCAGCCGACCAAAGCAGCACAGATGTGCTTGCACTCACCGCAAAGCTTCCGGCAAACCAGTGTGGGTAGGCAGGTGTTTGCTGAAACATGGGTACCACCGTCAGGGCGACTGAGCCGACCGTAATCAAGCCCCAGCCGACGAATCCCCAGGTCAGGTGCAAGTTGGTGAGCAGTGCCAGTGGCAACGTCAAAGACCAGTCCAAGGACAATGCGAGCAGGGCGCCCAGGCTGACAGTCACCCCTAGACCGCTTAGTGCCAAGCGCAGTCCGAAAACCACATGGCTCTTGGTTTGTGTTCTGTGCAACGCCAATGCCGCTGCCACAATAAACCCGCCTACGCCAATGCATAGCAAGGACGCCGCAATGGTAAACAGCGGGGGCCAGGGTACCAAAAACGCAGCGACCAGGCACAGAGCGCCTGGCGTGATGGTGGTGTGTACCAGGCCCGCAACACGTGGCGCGCGGGCGATGGACGCGCCCGCCACCACTGGAAGCAATTGTTGAAGGGAACCCAGTACCGATTGCAGTACAAAGCCGGCGGTGATCAAGTGGGTTAGGGCTAGGGCAGCGGGTGACCAACGCGTCTCGAACAGGGATGGGCCGCTGTAGATCATCAGGCAACCCGCCGCCATGCCAAACAACGGGGCTGTCAAAAAGAACCGCATCGGTACTCCGATTGCCGGGGTGCTTTCCAGGGACAGCGTGGCCTGCATCAGGCGGACATGCGCCAAATCAGAATTTCAATCGTGCCTTGGGGGGTGATTTCTGTCCGATGTGTAAAGCCCTGCTTTTGCAGCGCGCGATACAGTGGAAAGGGTTCGCGCAAAAGGATCAGTTTCAGCGTTTGTCCAGCACCTAGCAAATCAAGCGCTTCCATGGTCACGACAAAGGGCTCGGGGGGTTCCATATCGCGCGCATCGATAGTGATGTCGGTCGTAGTGGTTTCCATCGTTTCAGTCCCGCTGGTGTGCAATTTTTTCCGCCAATTGGGTTATCAATGCGCCGCGTTGGGCGACGAGCTGCTGGTCACACAGGGGGTACAGGACGTTTTCTTCTTTGACATTGTGCTGTTGCAGCATGATGAGAAGGGTTTCCGCCTCACCGGCAAAGGCATCCGCATCCCTCTGATCCACCGCATGGCGCGCAGCCGCCATCAAATCGCGTAGCTGGAGATGCTCATTTCGCATAACCTGGGTCGGGCCTGCACGCAGGGCTGTCATGGCCTCGAAAGCGGGAAACAACAAGCTCTCTTCGGCTTCAAAGTGCTGCAAAACCAATTGTTGAAACTGTGCGAAGGCGGCACTTGCCCGACCCCACTCCTGCTGAAGGACAGCATGCTCGGCCTCGATAAGAGACCCGTCACACAGCCGATGGTCGCGGGTCAATAGTGCTTGGATGGTGGGCATGAAGGCTGCAAGCAAATGGAAAAGTCCATTGTGCGGCGACCTGCCCTATCGAACCTTAAACCGTATTAATTCCAGCACCTGGTGAAGTGCTGGCTGTGTGCCGGTTTTGCGGTTGGTAAAAACTCAGGATGCGGCAAATGCGGCGTAGTACCGCTGTACGGCTGGTGTTTGCGCAATGCGCTGCATGTGCGCGTTCAGCTGTGGGGCATGTTGTTCCACCAAATCAGTGGGTATGTGGTCCATCCGGCCAGAGTTGAGCCCGCGCACATCCACAAACACTTTAAGGTCTGCCACGGTTAACCGGTTGTCGGCGAAGAACTCACCGCCATGTGCCTGCAACTGGCTTTGCAGCCAGCCAAGGTACTTCGGCATGGACCCATTGACCAGCGCCAGGCGGGCGGCTCTTTGTTCGTCACCCTTCATGCTAAAGCTAGGTCCGAGCTTGACGCCAGCTTCTTCCACCACATAGGACACCTCATCACACAACAGCGCCTGGTAGGCGTCAGTGGGGTAAAGACCGGCCAGCTTGCCGGCATAGCGCAACATGGCATCGCATTGGGTGACCTGAACGCCGTCGACGTGCAGCACAGGCACCTGACCAAAGGGCACTGTCTTGCGCACCTCGGCAAACTCCGGGAATGTAAAGCGATGGTCTTCAAACGTGATGCCGCCAACCGCCAGCGCCAAGCGAATCGGCTCGGCACGGCCGCCGTGAAAATCGAAGTAGGACAGTTTTAGTTGGGGCATAGTGGACTCTTGAAGTGGTTTGGATGTGGCAGTCCCGCGCAGCGGGGTGGCCAGCCGAATTCTAGGTGCGATTGCCGATTACGCTGACTTACGCCACTTTTATGCCACTTTGATGGCGTTGCCAAACGCCACACGGCCACGCACCATGTTGGCTTCCGGCTTTGGGTCGGAGTAGTACCACACTGCATCAGTAATCATCTCGCCGTTGATTAACAGCGAGTAATAACTGGCCTGGCCCTTCCATGCGCAACTGGTCTTGTGGTTGCTGAAGGTGACGTATTCTTTTTTCAATGTACTTTCAGGGAAGTAGTGATTACCTTCAACCAGCACAGTGTCTTCGCTCTCGGCAATGGTGATGTTGTTCCAGGTGGCTTTCATGAATTTTGGTTTCTCATTTTGGGTGGCTTGTTTCTGGTCCGTGCGGCCGAAGCGGACCCAACTATATCGCGCTCTCCGCCACGCACTATCAAAGCAGGTCAATCAAATGCGGAGGTTAAAAGTGGCGGCAGTCGAACATGACGCCATGTTACTCAGCGGCAGAATTCTCTGAGGTGATGCCCCCACCATAACCATCGGAAATTGCCCTTATGGCAGTCCCGCCGTTTGCTTGGCGTGCAATTTGGCGGCAATGTATTCACCGTGGGTGACGTGCAGCAAGCCCGCTACCTTGCTGATGACGTGGTTTTCGTGCGCGTCCAAAACGCCATCCGCGTAGGCAACATCCCACATGTGCTCCACAACTTGGATTTTTTGGGCGTGGGTGAAGTGCTCGTTGATGGCGCTGGTGTAGTGAAAGTAATCGTTACTATTCTTGACTGAGCGTTCTGCTTGGACCAGCAGGTGTTCCATTTCGTCGTCTGTCAGTGCAAACTTGCCGCGCAGAGCCAAAACGGCTGCGCGACGTTCTGTGTCGCTGATGTTGGAGTCCGAGCGCATCACCTCCAGCAGTAACACGGCGGTGGCCAGCTGCAAGCCGTGTTCGTCGCTGACAGACAATGCGCGGTCCTGCGCGAGGTTGAAAAATTGGGCCAGCAGGGTTTTAAGAGGACTCAGCATGTCCCCGATTGTGACCGGGTTAGTGCGGGCCGAGCACTGGCGCTGCGGAGTGAAACGTGCAAAAAAATCGTTGTATATCCATACGGAAACTACAAATGCGTCGCCGATGTGCCGTGTGCTGCACCAGCGCATGCCGTGGCAGATGGAGTCATCATTGTTCTGGGTGAAATGTTGCACCAGCCCTCGTCGTACAAGCGCTTATTGCTATTGAAAGTGCAGCATTTAAGCGGCCAGGTTTTCTGGCTAAGACCGTGTCAGTCAAGCATGCTGGAGACCAGGGTAAGGCCTATCGACCACAAGTCCACTTCGGTTGATGCATTGCTGGTCACAAGGGCGTTGCGTCGGGCGTGTGGCTCGCGCAGCGCGCTTTGACGGTCGCGCTCGAGCATGATCAGGGCGTCGGCCACGTCGGGAGTAGGGGCGCTGGCCGATGCCGACTTTGCTGCATGGGCATAGCCACGAAGGGCGCGTTCCACCGCCGTTGGGTCCAGCAGGGAGAAGGCCGAGCGGCAGTGCGGGCAGGCGTGATCTGTTCGAAGATCTACCGGCGCACCACAGCTGCTGCAATGGATGACGTTAACTTGCCTGGCAATGTTGTCGATCTCCGGCCGGGTCAGGAAGCGCACAAAGCCCTTTTCAATCATGAACGACGAAAATGCGCTGAAGCGGCCATGCCCTTTGGCGCATCGGTAGGTGATGTAACGCCCGCTGCGCACCACATCAAAACCTTGTGTCAAGGTCGTGTTACAACGTGGGCAGTGCACTTGGGCTGCCAGCGGTTGGCGTGACGCTGCGCGTTGCTCATGCAACAATCTGAACAGATCGGCCACTGCAGCGGGTGTCAGCTTCAGGTTCTCTTGCGGGTCAATCCACATGCCCTGGCAGTGAAAACACAAATCCAACTCAATAGTGCTCCCGTCATTGCCTGGCAGTGCGTGCACCTGCATGACTGAGTGGCACGATGGGCATGGGAGGGAATTTGATGGAGCCATGGCGGTGTTGGCGAAAGGTATCCTTAGCCGGTGGTCAATTCGAAACTTCCCAGTGCCTTGGCATGGCCATTGAGAATTGCGTCAACCCGGTGCAGCCCCGGATAATGCTTGCGTGTGGTCATCTCGGCAAGGGATATTTGCTTGTGTACGCGTTGTGTTTCGTGTGCGGCCAAATTCAGTATCTTGAGTTTGAACACTTTGGCGCGACTTTGGCCGTTGGCCTTGATGTAATGCACTGAAAAGTCCACCAGAACCCGCTGGGGTTCCTCTGTGCTGTTGGTCACTTCAAACGCCACTGCCAGCCTGCCGCCAATCACCGCATGCTTCGGTTCAACACTGGGCTGGCCAATTACCACATGGGCCAAGACGCCAAAGCCCAGCGCAGCGAGTGCATCCGGGTCGCCTCGTTTCACGGCAGAGCGCAGTGCGTGCTGGACAATCCATTTCCGCTCGAATGTGGCGCCTTGCTGCCAGGCTTTTGCCGTGGCCGCCAAAAGGGCAGGGTGGTCTTTGCCGATGTCGTTGAGGTTGTTGGCAACCGAGCGCCGTACATACAGCGCCGGGTCGTCTTTCAGCTGCTCGAGCAGGGCTAGCACCGGCGCCGGATCGTGCTGAAATGCGCTCAAACGCGCAGCCCAGGGCAGCCTGGGCCGGGTGCCCTCGGACACCAGTCGGCGCACATGTTCGCTTGGGTCACGCGTCCACTCGGTCAGTCGCGCCAGCGTCGCTTCGGGATGTTGTTGCAAAAAGGGCCGAATGCTGAACTCTGCGGTGAAGCGCTGGGTGAGCGTATGCTGCGCCTGCATCGACATTTCAAAATGCCCGAGCCCAAACTCAGCTACGAATAGGGTGTGTGGCAAGTAGAGAAATGACGCCATCGACAAGCCCGGTGCGCGGCCATGCGGTTGGTCGATGGATGCCAGCAAAATGTGCAGCGCTTCCCGGTAGTCGGATGGCAAATGCCGTTGCAGCGCACGTGCGATGTGTTTGCCACGAGGCATCAACGCCAGCGCGTCATAGCCGGTGAGTGCGTCGTGCAAGAAGGCACGCACCGCAAATTTTGGATGTACAGCAGCAACCATGCCGGCGATTGCCTGGGGAACATCAGGGCCATATTGGGCAACGAGGGGTTCAGCCATCAGGCGCGGTCTAAATCGCGAATCAGGGAAACGACCTTGGTGGTGATGATGTCAACCGCCGGCCCGTTTGCTCCATGCGGGAAAATCAGGTCGGCCTGGCGCTTGGTTGGTTCAATAAACTGCTTGTGCATGGGTCGCACCGTTTCGAGGTATTGCTTGACCACGCTATCGGTGCTACGCCCGCGCTCGGAAATATCACGCTGCAGACGGCGGATAAAGCGCACATCAGCTGCGGTGTCGACATAGACCTTCAGCGACATCATCTTGCGCAGTTCGGCGTCAAACAGCGCAAACAAACCTTCAATCACAATGACCGGCGCGGGCTTGACCGTAATCGTCTTGGTGGAGCGGTTGTGCAGCGTAAAGTCGTATACGGGCATTTCAATAATCTCGCCCCGGCACAGCGCTTGTACCTGCTGCATCATCAGCGGCCAATCAAACGCCTGTGGGTGGTCGTAGTTCGCTTTGCTCCGCTCCTCAGCAGATAAATGAGACTGCTCGTTGTAGTAGTCATCCTGCATCACCACCGCAGCCATTTCCGACCCGATCGAAGCGAGCACCTCACGCGTGACGGTTGACTTGCCACTGCCGCTGCCCCCTGCGACACCGATTACGAATGGCTGATGGTTGCGGGTGTTAGTCATGCGAATTCACTTGCCCCAACTATCCTTCAACCCTACCGCCAGATTAAAAACGGGCTTGGTGCCCTGCACGTGGTCCACCCGGTCCGCCACAAAGTAACCGTGCCGTTCAAACTGAAATTTTTGATCTGGCATCGCATTGGCCAATGACGGCTCAACAATTGCAGTCACCACTTTCAAACTTTTCGGGTTCAGACTTTCGATGAAATCTTTGCCGCCCGCGTCCGGCTGGGCGTCCAAAAACAGGCGGTCGTACATGCGCACTTCGGCGTTAATGCCGTTGGCCACGCCCACCCAGGTGATGGCAGCTTTGACCTTGACGGATTCGCTGCCGGGGGTGCCGCTCTTGGTGTCAGGCACTACGGTAGTCAGTACTTCTGTGATGGTGCCGTAGATGTCTTTGATGCAGCCGGTGCACTCGATGACATAGCCGCCTTTCAGGCGCACCCTGTTGCCGGGAAATAAACGCTTGTAGCCCTTGGGCGGAACCTCTTCAAAGTCTTCGCGGTCAATCCAGACTTCCTTGCCAATCGTGAAGTGGCGTGGCGGCGGCGGCTCGACTCCGTGCGGCGCTGCTTCAGAAGAAGCGCCATGCGGCGCGTGTGGCAGTGCAGGCTGGGTGCACGGCTCCAGGTGTCCCGGGCCCATGACTTCGTCCCAGTTGGTCATGGTGAGCTTGACCGGGTTGAGTACAGCCATGCCGCGGTGGGCCTTGGTTTCCAGGTCGTCTCGCAGGCAGCCTTCCAGTGTGGAATAGTCCGTCCAACCACCGGCCTTGCTGGTGCCGGTGCGTTCGTGCAACAGGTGCAGGCTTTCCGGCGTGTAACCACGTCGGCGCAGGCCGACAATGGTCGGCATGCGCGGGTCGTCCCAACCGTTGACTTTGTGGTCGTACACCAGCTGTGCCAATTTGCGTTTGCTAGTGATCACGTAGGTGATGTTGAGCCGTGAAAATTCGTATTGACGGGGTGCGGGCGCAGCCAGCAGGCCGCCTTCAATCAGCCGTTCGAGTAGCCAGTCGTAAAACGGGCGCTGGTCTTCAAACTCCAGCGTGCAGATGCTGTGGGTGATTTGCTCCAGTGCGTCTTCAATTGGATGGGCATAGGTGTACATCGGGTAGATGCACCATGCGTCGCCGGTGTGATGGTGGGTGGCGCGGCGGATGCGATAGATAGCCGGGTCTCGCATGTTGATGTTGGGGCTGGCCATGTCGATCTTGGCACGCAGAACCATGGAGCCATCTTCATGTTTACCATGGCGCATTTCACGGAAACGCGACAGATTGTCTGCGGGCGTGCGGTTGCGAAACGCGCTGTCCACACCGGGCTTTCCGAAGTCGCCCCGGTTGATGCGCATTTGCTCCACAGTCTGCTCGTCCACATAGGCGTGGCCAGCCTCAATCAGATACTCCGCCGCACGGTACATGAAGTCAAAGTAGTCGCTAGCCTGGTAGGGTTCAGCAGTGGGGGAGCCATTCCAGTTAAAGCCGAGCCATTTGATGGCGTCTCGGATGGAGTTGACGTATTCGATGTCTTCCTTCTCCGGGTTGGTGTCATCAAAGCGCAAGTGACATATGCCACCGTATTCGCGGGCCAGACCGAAGTTGATGCAAATGCTTTTGGCGTGCCCAATGTGCAGGTACCCGTTGGGTTCGGGCGGAAAACGGGTACGTATTTTGGCTGGATCCAGCGGCGCTCCAGCGTGGTGCGCGGCGTCACCCGGACTGCCTGCCCAGCGTCGGCTGGAGTAGGTTCCTTTTTCCAGATCGTTGTCGATGATTTGGCGCAGGAAATTACTGAGTTTTGGGGCGTTGGCAGCGGTTGATGCAACTGCGCTGGTACTGGTGTTCAGATTCGTTGGGTTCGATGAGCTCATGCTGCAGATTCTAGACGCCGAAAAAAAAGGCACACCGTCAATGGTGTGCCTTGTGATTGGCAACCGGGGTTGCCAA
>CAIQBN010000376.1 GCA_903870065.1 uncultured beta proteobacterium
CACCGAACGGGCGATTGCCAATCTTGGCGGCTCCATCGTCCGTGACCCTGCCACCGATCTGCTCAGGGTGAATCAAGAGTTCAGCGTTTCAGTGGTGCTGGCGCGTTGCCAGACCCATGACAGCGGCCGCCATCGCTGGAAAGTGCGGTTTGACACCAGTCTGGCACCCGATATCACAGTCGCTGTCCGGCTTGATCAACCCAACCGCGCGCCGCTGGATTACTACCTGCTGCCACGACTGGACTTTGGTTCGCCGCGAATCAGTCTGGCTGATCACAACGGCATCGAGTTTGAGAGCTACCGATTTGACAGCCTGGAATTCCTCCACGGCATGGCAGAACGTACCCGTGTCAGGAGGGCCGCATGAGCAAAGAGCATCCATCGAGCAAGCTGCAGATGATTCCGATTGACAAAATCGAAGTCCTCAATCCGCGTGATCGAAATAACCGTGTCTTCGATGACATCGTCGGAAATATCAAAAACATTGGCCTGAAAAAGCCAATTACCGTCACACCGCGCAAGGATGCTGACGGCAACGAGAAGTTCTTGCTGATATGTGGCGAGGGACGGCTCAAGGCCTTCAAGTCGCTCGGGGAAACCACCATTCCGGCCATGGTCGTCGAGGTCAGTGATGAAGATGCTTTCATCATGAGTCTTGCTGAAAACATTGCCCGTCGCCAGGGGCGCACACTGGAACTGTTGTCTGGCATTGAACAACTGCGGGACCAGGGCTATGACAAGAAAGCCATTGCGCAAAAGACAGGATTGGGCACTGATTACGTCAACGGCATCCTGCAGCTTCTCAAAAACGGAGAGGAGCGCCTGCTCATTGCCGTGGAAAGCGGTCGCATCCCGTTGAATGCAGCCTTGACGATTGCAGGTGCAGGCAGTAACGACAAAGATATCCAGGCGGCGTTGCAGGAAGCCTATGAGAATGGACAACTGCGTGGCAATCACCTGATTCAAGCACGCAAGGTGATCGAAAAACGTCGCTCTCTGGGTCGATCCATCGCCCGTGGCGCACCACGAAAAGTACCAGACGTCACTTCGTCCAGCCTGATACGTACCTACCAAAATGAGGTGGGGCGGCAAAAGCTCATGGTTAAGAAGGCAGAGTTTGCGCAACAGCGACTGCTTTTTGTGGTCGAAGCGATGCGCCAGCTTCTCGCTGATGACAACTTCACCAACTTGCTTCGGGCCGAAGGCCTTGACACCCTGCCGAAATACATCGCCGAACGGGTCTGGCCAGGAGGGCATGCGGCATGAGGCAAACGCCATTGGGGTTTGTCCCGGAACCCATCACGGTTTCGTTTGACAAGTTGCTGCCCTCGCGCAAAGCACCGGATGGTCTGTCGCATTCACGCAAATTCAAGCAAATCATTTCGTCCATCGATGCCATCGGTCTAATCGAACCACTGACCATTGCAAAATCGGACAAAGTCAGCGGCATGCACCTGCTGCTTGATGGTCACATCCGGATGTTTGCGCTGCAGGAATTGGGATTCACCGACGCACCATGCCTGATCGCCACGGATGACGAAAGTTACACCTACAACAACCGGATCAACCGACTCTCGACCATTCAAGAGCATTTCATGATTCGGCGCGCTGTAGACCGTGGAGTTACACCGGCTCGCCTGTCAAAGTCCCTGGAACTCGACATCGAACACATCACAAAAAAGATCAATCTGCTGGACGGCATCTGCAACGAGGCGGTTCGACTGCTCAAGGACAAACACTTCTCCGCCAACTTGAGTCCAGTCCTGCGCAAGTTGAAGCCAACCAGACAGGTCGAGTGCGTGGAACTGATGGTGGCGACCAACAACATTACCGTGGCGTATGCCCAGGCATTGTTGGCAGCAACGCCAAGCAATATGCTGGTCAACGAAGACAAACCCAAGAAAGTCAAAGGTGTCACTGCTGAGCAAATGGCGAAAATGGAGCGCGAAATGACGAACCTTGAAGGCCAGTTCAAGCTGGTCGAACAGTCGTATGGTCAAGATGTCTTGAATCTGGTGCTGGCAAAGGGGTACCTCGCCAAGCTGCTGGATAACGAGGTCGTGATTCGATTTTTGACGCAGAATCAGCCTGACATCCTGAGCGAGTTTTCCAGCATCGTGCAGACGGCATCGCTGGATAAGTAGGGAATGCCTGGAGCGAAAAAGCCGCCGTCCAATGAATCTGCGCCCTCCATCAGCGGATCCCTCGAGGATTTGGCAACCGAACCATCGAATACAACTGAGAGTTTAGGCAGCCACCGAAACGCGCCGCAACCTCACCGTACATGCTTATATGGTCTGGTCGGTGAAATCGCATGTGCGGGTAGCGACGGTACGGAGACAAACCCTTACGCCATTGCCGCCAACTTCATGGCCTACCTGTCTTGTGCCATCGGGCGTGGAATTTACCTGCCCATTGGCAACACGTGGCACCACACGCGCCTGTTTTGCTTACACGTTGGACGCTCTGGGCGTGGCCGCAAAGGGGATGCGTTGTCTCTGGTCATGCGACTTGATCAGGCTGTGCGTGGACTCAATGAAACCTTTGCACCTCAGATTCACCGTGGTGGACTTTCCAGCCGAGAGGGCCTGGTTGCCTTGATGCACGACGGTTACAAACAGGGTAAGCAGGAGGTGGAGCCCGTGGTCGACAAGCGCCTGTGGGTCGTTGAGTCTGAATTTGCCAACGTATTGCACCAGGGGCGACGTGAGGGAAACACACTCTCCGCAGCACTGCGGGATTGCTGGGACGGTGTGTGCCTGAAACCTGCGACAAAATCCAACCGCCTGTATGCCAGTCATCCGCACGTTTGCCTCAGTGGAGCGATTTCTCCTGGTGAACTTACCGGCATGATGACAACGCGGGAACTGACCAACGGTTTTGCCAACCGTTTTTTGGTGATTTGGGCTGAACGTACGCAGATCTTGCCGTTCCCAAAACCGACACCACAGGCTACGGTAGACAGTCTGGCCCGGCGCATCCTCAAAGTCCTCGAATTTGTCGGAGCTGATCAGCATGCTGGCCGAGATCGCGTGCGAATGGAGCTGTCTGCCCAAGCGCAGTGGCGCTACTCCCAACTCTACCGGTCTGAACTCAATGGTGATGTCGGCAGTGATTTGGTGAATGCCATGCTGGAACGACGGGCACCCATGCTTTTGCGTTTGGCGATGCTGTTTGCTTTGATCGATTTGCAGTTGAAAGTAGACATTGCGCACATTGAGGCCGCCATGGCCTGGATACGGTACGCCACAGCATCAGTGCGGTATGTCTTTGTAAGTGCGGCCGATGAAGCCACGATGGCACAGTCGCTCGATCTGGCTAACCGGGTTCTGGCTTTTTTGCAGGAACAAGGTAAGGCCACACGCAGTGAAATCAGCACAGACTGTTTCAAAGGCCGCATTACCAAAGCGCAGATCGATGCTTGTCTTGACCACTTGCTGACGGCAACACCACCCAAAATTTGCGTTCAAGTGATCCAACGTTCGGTGGACGCACCAGGCTCTCACACTCGGATCTACCGCTTGGTGTGATCCGCGTCGATCACTGAGGGAACCTCATTTCGCAAATTTCGCAGACCAAACCTGCGCGCAACTACTTGTCAGCAAACACATTTCGCAGATTTCGCACATTTCGCTGCCTGCGACATAAAAACATTGTGCCGAGGCTACTTTTCCTTTGCAAGAGTGCTCTATTACAAGTTGTCTATGGCGATGACACCTCGGCATTTCGGAAAGGCTGTGCATCCCCAAAAGGCACCGCCAGCATTGGAGCCTTGTTTAGCAATTCGCTTTACCATGGAGCCGCCACACCTTGGGCAACGAGGCTCCGGTCCTGAGACTGAGGTTAGTGACGGTGGCGGTGTAGTGGTCTTGCTGTTTTGTCCTGACGTCCTTGCGACGCGAGCACGCTCCACCATTTTTGCCAGCGAGTGGCCATCTATCAATTCAATATTGCGCCCCTCGGCAAACGCTTTTGCGTCAGCCGTGAAGATGCCAGAAGTGACTACAAAACCACCTGTGGCACCCTCTGCCGACATGACACCGAACAGTTCCCTCACCACATTGACAGAAACTTTATAGGCCCGCCACTGCTTGCATTGGACCAAAAAGACTTCGTTGCCTTTTTTGAGTTTCAGATCGATACCGCCGTCGGCACCACCCCCGCCTGTTTCGGTGACCGAATAGCCTTGCAGGCGAAACGCTTCACCGACCAAGAGTTCAAAATCACGCCACGACATGCCACGCAGTGCTTCACCTGGCTTGCCGCTGGCAACGTCATCAATCAACCCTGCACGCTTGAGTCTGCCTAAAAATGATGCAACCGCGCCAGCTAAGAGCAGCAAAGGAACAATGTATTGGCCGATTGACGCTAGTGTTTTGGTTACTTGACCAACGACCA
>CAIQBN010000377.1 GCA_903870065.1 uncultured beta proteobacterium
AATCCCCAAAAAAGTCAATCTGGGGAAACTACTCACAAAAGTGGCTCCGAAATTCAAATCGGCACCAAATAAAACGGGCCGCTAACCCGCGTGGTTATTGGCTTCTTGACAAAAATCGACTGCGTTCACCGGACAGTAGTGAAATTGGACGAAGCACGCAGTGCATCCGGCAGCGGTCTGGGTCTGTCCATCGTTTCCAAGGCTGCGCAACTGTTGGGTCTACCCATCCGCTTGCGGTCCAAGATAGGTCAGGGCTCCATGTTTGCAATCGAAGTTCCCATAGGACGCGCCAGCGCATTGGAAGCGTCTATTACGCCTACGCCTCATCGACGCCGATTGCGCATTGGGCTGGTGGAAGACAACGCCCAAGTCTTGGACGCCATGGCACTCAGTCTGGAGAGTGCTGGCTACGAAGTGGTTGCCGCCACCACTGGCAAGGCCCTGCTAGTCGCCCTGGATCAGCGCAGACCGGACATCTTGATTTCAGACTATCGCTTGCGTGCCGGAGAAACTGGTTTCCAAGTGGTGCAGTCCGTCAGAGCCGCCTTTGACAACGCTCTGCCAGCGATCATTGCGACTGGCGACACTGACCCGACCCTGATGCGCGAGATGGCCGCGCATGGCGTTACTATCCACTACAAACCTTTACACATGGACAAGTTGCAGTCGGCTATCAGTGAGGCTACTGAGCGCAGGACACTATAAAGTGGACTGACGTCAATGGGTGGTATCGCCCCGCAGGAGACGGGAAAATTCAGGTGTTGATTTCGCAGGCGAGACGACCGATGATGATTCTTTGGTCAGGTCTAGGACTGCAATCGAGATGAGGTTTCTACTTACCACCCAGCTTCAAAAAGTCCCCATCCTTGCCCAGTGACAACATGCCGCTCTGCGCATAGATGCCCAGCTTGGCGCGGGTGTCGGTAATGTCCAGGTTGCGCATGGTCAGCTGGCCAATACGGTCCAGTGGCGAGAACGGTGCGTCGTCGACCTTTTCCATGGATAGGCGCTCGGGCGCATAGGTCAGGTTGGGGGAGTCGGTGTTGAGCAGAGAGTAGTCGTTGCCGCGGCGCAATTCGAGTGTCACGGTGCCGGTAATGGCGCTGGCAATCCAGCGTTGGGCGGTTTCACGCAACATGATGGCCTGGCTGTCAAACCAGCGGCCCTGGTAAAGCAGGCGGCCTAGTTTGCGGCCATTGTCACGGTATTGCTCGATGGTGTCTTCGTTGTGAATACCAGTCACCAGGCGTTCGTAGGCAATAAAGAGCAGCGCCAGACCAGGGGCTTCGTAGATGCCACGGCTCTTGGCTTCGATGATGCGGTTCTCGATCTGGTCGCTCATGCCCAGCCCGTGGCGCCCGCCGATGCGGTTGGCTTCGAGGATCAGGCTGACGAGGTCGGGGTATTCGACGCCGTTCAATGCGACGGGGCGGCCCTCTTCAAAACGCACGTTGACCTCTTCGGCCCGGACGGAGCAGTCGTCTTTCCAGAACGGCACGCCCATGATCGGGTTCACTATTTTGATGCCGCTGTTCAGAAACTCCAGATCCTTGGCCTCATGGGTGGCGCCCAGCATGTTGGAATCGGTGCTGTAGGCTTTTTCGGCTGACATCTTGTAGCCAAAGCCGTGGGCCGTCATGAAGGCGCTCATCTCGGCGCGCCCGCCCAGTTCATCAATAAACTGCTGATCCAGCCACGGCTTGTAAATTTTCAGTGCCGGGTTGGTTAACAGCCCGTAGCGGTAGAAACGCTCAATGTCGTTGCCCTTGAATGTGCTGCCGTCGCCCCAGATGTTGACATCATCCTGCTTCATCGCCGATACCAGCATGGTGCCTGTCACAGCGCGCCCCAGCGGTGTGGTGTTGAAGTAGGTGACGCCAGCGGTACTGATGTGGAAAGCACCGCTTTGCAGCGCGGCGATACCTTCAGCTGCCAGCTGCGGGCGACAGTCCACCAACCGGGCTTTCTCCGCGCCGTATTCCATCGCCTTACGGGGAATTTCGTCGTAATCGGCCTCATCGGGCTGACCCAGATTGGCGGTGTAGGCGTAGGGAAGCGCTCCTTTGAGCTTCATCCAGTGCAGCGCTGCACTGGTGTCCAGACCGCCGGAAAAAGCGATGCCGACCTTTTGGCCAACGGGAATGTTTTGCAGGATGGTATTTGACATAAATGGCCTCTAGCCCTCGCGAAATAAGCGTGAGCAGCTACAAATAAAGGAGCAAAGGTGCGGCAAGCTGACCGTTGATCAGCCGAAATGGCAGATGTAGTGGTAGGCATCAAACCCGGCCGTGACACGGATCTCGAACTTCGCGTTGCCGGGGACGCTGAATTGCTCGCCAGCGGACGATTGGACCCATACGTCGGAGCCCGCCAGCTTGTACTCGCAGCTGCCGGCCACGCATTCCATGATTTCCGGGGCGCCGGTGTTGAACGTCAGGGTGGCGGGCAGGATCACGCCGACCGACTTTTTGGTGCCATCGGCAAAGGTAATGCCGTGGCTCACACATTTCCCGTCAAAGTAGACGTTGGCGGTGGTGGTGACGGAAACGCCGTCAATTTGGGTTGTGGTCATGGGAATAGCGGGAGTTGGAGAATTGCGAGCAATTTTACGGTGCTTCGCGGATTGGGCGGACGGGCTGTCCTGCGCAGCGAGGCCAAGGAGCAGACCGCAGGCCGGCGTCACGAACGGTGGTGTTTTCCCCAGGCCTCACTCGCGTTCAAGACGGGATGTGCTGTTCAAAGCGTTCCAGATCAAAACCCACGGTCACGGCACCGTCATTCCACACCACCACCGGGCGTTTGATGACGCTGGAGTGTTCCAGTATGACTGCTGTGGCCGATGCAGCATCCACGACGCTGGCCTGAACGCTGGCATCGAGTTTGCGCCAGGTCGGGCCTTTGCGGTTGATGAGCTTATCCAGTCCAATCATTTTGATCCATGCTGGCAACAACGCGGTGGGCACGCCCTGCTTCTTGAAGTCGTGAAAGGTGTAGTCCAGCCCATGCTCAGTGAGCCAGGCACGGGCTTTTTTTACGGTGTCGCAGTTGGGGATGCCGTAGAGGGTGATCATGGACATCGAATCAGAACTTCTTCCACAAACGAATGAAGTAAGAAGCACCGTTCAAGCCAAACTGCACGCTGTCGTATTTGAAACCATTGTCGGTTTCATTGGCGTCTTGCGAGGTGGGCTTCACATTGAAGATGTTGTTGCCGCCAAAGGTCAATTTGGTATTGCTGTCAAAGCTGTAGGTGAAGCTCAGGTCAGCCGAAGTCTTGGCTTCGTATTCGGCGTTGGGCACACCGGCTGCTGTACCCGAGAACGTGCCCAGAGTCTGCGGGCCAAAGTGGATGATTTTGAACCCCGCTTCCCAGGCACCACGGGCGTAATCAAAACCCAGGGTCGCTTTGCGGCTGGGGCCGCCCTGCTCAATGAACAGGCGTTCGCGCTCGGACAGCAACACGTCCTCAAAGCCCCTAAGCGAAGGCGGCGCATTCACGTTGGTGACGTCAGTCTTGCTGAAATTTACGGCTAGATAAGTCGACAGTTTGGCGCCGCGGAGATTCGCGTTATGTGCCAGGGTCACATCCAAACCTTTGGTTTGGGTGTCAATGGAATTGACGAAGAACTGGGCCTGACCGACCCCCAATGATGCAAGCGTAGTGCCCAAAGCGGGGTAGTTATCGGCGTCAAACCTGCCGGACAAAACGATACGGTCCTTGATGTTGATCTGGTACAGATCCGCAGTAATCGACAAAGCGCTGCTGGGCTTGAAGGCCATTCCCAGTGTGAAGTTGTTGGATTTTTCCTCCTTCAGCTTCGGGATGCCAGCGGCATTGGCCACTGCGCCGCCGTTGGGCGCCAGGACCACATCCTGCGGCATTCCGCTGATGAAGTCGGTGAAGGTGGATGAGAAATACACCTGTTGGAGGGACGGTGCCCTGAAGCCGCTGCTCAGGGAACTGCGCAACAGCAAATCGCGGCTGGCTTTGAAGCTGCCAGCGATTTTTCCAGTGACGGTGGAGCCGAAGTCGCTGTAATGCTCACCCCGCAGTGCCCCTTGAATCTTGAGGGCGTCGGTTACTTCGGTTTCCAGGTCGACGTAGGCGGCGATGCTGTCACGGTTGCGATCGGTCTGGTCGCCGGGCTGAAAGCCCGGAAAGCCCTGGCTACCGGCGTTGCCGCCCGCGCCCACGCCGTCGGCGTCGATGTAGGAGCCTGGCTCGCCGGCATTGATTTTGTAGTTCTCGGTGCGGTATTCCAGACCCAACGCCAGGCTGGCATTTTTGAAGATGCCGTCAATCGGGCGGCTGACATCCAGATTGGTGGTGGCCTGGTTGAATGCAAAGCCACCCGCCTTGAATTCAGTGGCGCTTTTGCCTGGGCGTCCGGCTAACAATTCCTTGTTGGCGATGGACGCATTGATGGTGTTGGAGATGCGGTACTGCATGTCGTTGGAGCCATACGATTGCGACAGATCCACATTCCAGTCGCCCATCTGCCAGCGGTGGCCCAAAATGCCGTAGCGGTCTGCAATGGTGCCGTTGATAAAGGGGACGAAGCCGTCCGGGTACATGGCCACCGCGTTGCGTGAGGGAATATCGTCCGAGCCCACGCCTCCGCGTGCAAATGCCGCAGAAGACGCATCCCGATTTTGCAGGCCCAGCGTGAAATACAGCTTGCTGTTAACGGAAGTCGGCAAGTCGCCGTTGAGGTAAATGGTGCCGTTCTTGGACGCGGTGTCGCCAATAATGCGCGGGTTGTCAGCCTCGGCCCGGTTGGAGCGGCCCCGGTCCGAGTACTCTGCTGTGATGCCCATCGAGCCACCTGCTCCGATTCCAAAGCCGCAATAGACCGAAGGCAGGTAGTTCTTGCCGTCGCCTGCCGAGTACTGGCTGTAGCCAAAAACTGCCTCGCAGCCTTTGCGCTTTTTGAGCTGGATGTCAATCACCCCGGCAATGGCGTCGGAGCCGTATTGCGCGGCAGCACCGTCGCGCAGGATCTGGATGTTGTCGATCGCCAGCACCGGAATCGCATTCAGGTCGGTGCCGGTGTTGCCACGGTTGCGCGCGCCAAACAGGTTTACCAAAGCCGTGCTGTGGCGGCGTTTTCCGTTGACCAGCACCAGCGTCTGGTCGGAGCCCAGGCCACGCAGGGCAGCGGAATCCACCAGGTCAGCACCATCGGCTCCGGTTTGTCGTGTGGAGTTGAAAGACGGTGACAGGTATTGGAGCGACTGGGCAAGGTCAAATTGCCCACCTTGCTCCGCGGTGCGCGACAGCGAAATGAAATCAACCGGGACCGGGGTGTCGGTGGCCGAGGCGTTGGCCCGGCGCGACCCCACAATGGTCACCGCATCCAGGGCTGACTTGGACTCCGCAGCGGCGGCTTGCGCCAGCGCCTGGGACAGAGGACTCATCGCAACGAGGCATGCAGCCCCGGACAAACCGATGTTCAAGGTCTTTTTGAGGAAAGTCATGCCGTTGTTCCAATAAAGGGTTACTGATTAGCGCCAGAAACGGATTCTAGGTTGCCCCCGGTTTAGCCGCCGGCGCGTTGTTCTTTGGCGACAGTGGCCACTTCTTGCGGTGCACGACAATGACCGTCTCTATGAATGATTTCACCACCCTGGCCGACTGGCTGGCGCACTGTGAGCGCCTGCACCCCACTGCGATCGAGATGGGATTGGAGCGCGTGCGCGCCGTCGCCCAGCGCATGCAGATCCGTTTCGACTGCCCTGTCATCACCGTGGCGGGTACCAATGGCAAGGGCTCCACTTGCGCCATGCTGGAATCCATCCTCGGCCAGGCGGGCTACCGCACGGGCCTCTTCACGTCGCCGCACCTGGTGCACTTTGAAGAACGCCTGCGCTTGCTGGGTCAATCGGTTGACGCTACTACTTTGGCAGCGGGCTTTGCAGCAGTGGAGAGGGCTAGAGCCCTAAATGGCGAAGTAATATCGCTCAGCTACTTCGAATTCTCCATGCTGGCCATCTTGGACGTCATGATGCGTAGCGGCCTGGACGTGGTGATTCTGGAAGTGGGCTTGGGCGGCCGGCTGGACTCCACCAACATCATCGACACCGACTGCGCCATCATCACCAGCATTGACCTGGACCACATGGAACTGCTGGGTGATAACCGCGAAAGCATCGGCTTTGAGAAAGCGGGCATCATGCGCACCGGCAGACCCGTGGTCGTAAGCGACCCGGTACCGCCGCAAAGTGTGCTGGACCGCGCGCTCGAAGTGGGCGCTGACCTGTGGCGCGTGGGCCACGATTTCAACGTTTCTGGGGACCCGCAACAGTGGTCCTGGGCCGGGCGGGGGCGGCGTTACAGCGGCCTGGCTTACCCCGCGCTGCGGGGTGCTAACCAACTGGTTAACGCGGCGGGTGTGCTGGCTGCACTCACAGCCTTGCGCGAGCGCCTGCCGGTGACTGCCCAGGCAGTGCGCAATGGCCTTGCCTTTGTGGAGTTGCCGGGCCGATTTCAGATCGTTCCAGGCCAACCCATGCTGGTACTCGATGTTGCCCACAACCCGCATTCAGTGGCCGCACTGACCGCGAATTTGGATGCGATGGGCTATTTCCCCACTACACACGCAGTATTTGGTGCCATGGCTGACAAAGACCTCGCGCCGATGTTTGCAAAAATCGCGCCTTTGGTTGACCGTTGGTATTTCACCGATTTACCCACTGGCCGGGCAGCCAGCGCATCATCCTTATTGCAGCAATGGCAAGCCCAAAACAGCCGAAAAGGTGTGCTGGCAATGACATTTTCCGACCCGGTTTTGGCGCTGCAGGCTGCAGTGGCTGGCGCAGACCCCGCTGATAGAATCGTCGTCTTTGGATCGTTCTACACCGTTGGGGGCGTTCTCGCCAAGGGCCTGCCCCGATTGAACGCAAAACATCTGGATTCCTGAATCACCTCATCCATGGCATTTTTCAAATTTCGCAAAGATGGTGACGAGCATCCTGCCGCCGCGCCAGCGCCGGAAAGCGTGGAGGCCATGCGCACGCGCGAACGCCATCGCCTCATTGGTGCGTCCGTTCTGGTGTTACTCGGTGTGGTCGGTTTCCCTATGCTGTTCGACAGTCAGCCGCGACCCATTTCGGTTGACATTCCGATTGAAATTCCAGACAAAAACACAGTCAAACCGTTGGCGACCTTGCCGCCGCCCAAGCCTGCATCGGACGTGGTGATCGAATCTGACGCAGGCAGCCCCGTCAGCGTGGCCTCGGCTCCAGGCACTGAGACAGGCATTGCCCGACCGCCCGCACCAGACGCCGCAGTCGCACCAGCCAAGCCAACTTCACGCGCAGTGGCGAGCAGCGTGGCTGCAACACCTGCACAGAGCGTGACTGCTGCAGACAAGCTGGCTTCGAAACCCGTGCCCAAACCCGAGGTCAAAGCCGAAGTAAAGACCGATATAAAGACGGAAGGCAGGGTCATTGAAAAAGCGATTGCTACTACCGGTGCCCGCAACGATGATGGCGCCAAAGCACAAGCCCTCCTGGAAGGCAGGGACGCCGATCAACCGGCATCCCCTGGCGCAGTGGGGGGCCGTTTTGTGGTCCAAATAGGCGCGTTCTCGGACGCTGCCAAAGCCCAGGAGTCACGTATGAAGCTGGAGAGGGCGGGCCTGAAGACCTACACACAAGTTGTGCAGCCCAAAGAAGGCAAGCGGATACGGGTTCGCGTTGGGCCATTCGAGTCCAAGGCAGAAGCCGACAAAGTTGCAGAGAAAGTCAAGAAACTCGACCTCACTGCCGTGATTTTGGAGCTGTAAGCGCAACTGGAAACCATGCCCGTACTGGACTGGATTTTTTTGGCCGTGATGGCGGTCTCTCTGGTCGTCGGAGCCTGGCGCGGGCTGGTCTACGAGACATTGTCGGTTGTCAACTGGATTGCCGCGTTTGTGCTTGCACAATGGTTTGCGCCCGCGGCGGCGGCATGGTTACCGTTGGCTAATGCAACCGAGGTAGTGCAATATGCCGCCGGGTTTGTCGTAGTTTTTGTGGCCTGCCTGTTCGCTGGTGGTTTGCTGGCATTTTTGGTCCGCAAACTGGTGGCAGCAGTGGGCCTGCGCCCGGTTGACCGTGTGCTGGGAGGCGCATTTGGGCTGGTGCGGGGCATGATCATTTTGCTGGCATTAACCGTGCTCGCTGGAATGACGCCACTCATCAAGTCCCCATGGTGGCAGGAGTCAGCAGGGGCCGGCGTGTGCGTCGTTGTCCTGCGAGTGCTCAAACCGGTGCTACCGGATGAATTTGGAAAGTATTTACCTTAAATGAGAATGAACCTATGTGCGGAATAGTTGGCGTCGTGAGTCATGCACCTGTTAACCAGTTGATTTATGACGCACTGCTGCTGCTGCAGCACCGTGGGCAGGATGCCGCGGGCATCGTCACGCAACAGGAGCGAAAGTTCTTCATGCACAAAGCCAAGGGCATGGTGCGTGACGTGTTTCGTACCCGCAATATGCGCTCGTTGCCAGGCAATTGCGGACTCGGCCAGGTGCGCTACCCCACGGCGGGAAATGCCTATAGCGAGGAAGAGGCACAGCCTTTCTATGTCAATGCGCCGTTTGGCATCGTGCTGGTACACAACGGCAACCTGACCAATGCGCACGCACTCAAAAGTGAACTTTTCAGCACCGACCACCGCCACATCAACACCGAGAGCGACTCGGAGGTATTGCTCAATGTGCTGGCGCACGAGATCGAGCGCACGACACGCGGTTTGCCACTGCAAGCACAAGACTTGTTCGCTGCAGTGCGCAATGTGCACCGCCGGGTCAAAGGCTCTTATGCGGTCATCGCATTGATCGCAGGACACGGCGTATTGGCATTTCGGGATCCGTTTGGCATTCGCCCCTTGTGCATGGGTACTAGTGACGGAAGCACGGTTATCGCCAGCGAGTCCGTTGCGCTGGAAGGGACAGGCTTTCACTTGGAACGCAATGTGGCCCCCGGAGAAGCGGTTTTTGTTGAACTGAATGGCAAGGTGCATGCGCAGCAGTGTGCAGACGCGCCGCAACTCAATCCCTGCATCTTTGAGTTTGTTTATTTGGCTCGTCCCGACTCGGTAATGGACAATATTTCCGTCTACCAGGCCAGGCTCAACTTGGGCGAATCATTGGCCAAGCGGGTGATTTCCACAGTTCCACCCAACGAGATCGATGTGGTCATCCCGATCCCCGAGTCAAGCCGTCCAAGCGCAGCGCAACTGGCCCATTTGCTGGGTCTGCCGTACCGCGAAGGGTTTGTCAAAAACCGCTATGTCGGGCGCACATTTATCATGCCCGGTCAGTCGGTGCGCAAGAAATCGGTCCGTCAAAAACTCAACGCTATCGCCAGCGAGTTCAAGGGACGCAATGTGTTGCTGGTGGACGACTCGATCGTGCGCGGCACGACGTCCAAGGAAATTGTTCAGATGGCGCGTGACGCTGGCGCGCGCAAGGTCTACCTGGCCAGCGCTGCACCGCCAGTACGTTACCCCAACGTGTATGGAATTGACATGCCAACCAGCAGTGAGCTGGTGGCCCACAACCGCACCATCGAAGAAATCCGCCAGCTCATTGGATGTGATGCATTGATCTACCAGGACGTTGACGGCATGAAAAAGGCCATTGGCTCCCTGAACGCCAACATCCGGGGCTTTGATGCATCGTGCTTCGATGGCGTATATGTCACTGGCGACATCACTTCGGCCGACATCAGCCGATTGAACGAAAGTCGGGTGGGAGGTGAAGACAACCAGGAGGACACTTCCCGGCTGGCACTACCTAACCCTGCGGACTGAGGCTCAACCGCACCATGAACCAAAATAAACTACCTGAAGGCTTGCACCTGGACACGCTGGCAGTGCGGGCGGCGATTGAAAAAAGCCAATACGGTGAAAATTCTGAAGCGCTGTACCTGACCAGCAGCTTTGTCCAACCCAATGCCGAAACGGCGGCACGTCGTTTTGCTATGGAGGAGGACGGCTACACCTACACCCGTGTTGGCAATCCGACCGTGAGCAGCATGGAGATGCGTCTGGCAGCGCTGGAGGGCACAGAGTCCGCCATTGCCACCGCAAGCGGCATGTCAGCCATATTGCTGCTGGGCATGGGGCTACTCAAAAACGGTGACCACGTGGTGTGCTCGCAGTCGGTTTTTGGCTCAACGATCCGCTTGTTCGCCGGGGAGTTCACCAAGTTTGGCATCAACACCACCTTTGTGTCGCAAACCGATGTAGACGATTGGAGGGCCGCAATACGGCCCAACACCAAGTTGCTCTTTGCCGAGACTCCAACCAATCCGCTCACCGATATCTGCGACATTCAGGCACTGGCTGACCTAGCGCACAACGCCGGTGCCCTGCTGGCTGTTGACAACTGTTTTTGCAGCCCTGCGTTGCAGCAGCCAAAGCGGTTTGGAGCAGACTTCATCATTCACTCCGGAACCAAATACCTCGATGGACAAGGGCGCGTCATGGCCGGCGCCATTTGCTGCGACCAGCGCCATGTGCAAGAGATGTTTCTCCCTATCACCCGAACCGCTGGCATGGTGCTGTCGCCCTTCAATGCATGGGTGGTACTCAAGGGCATGGAAACATTGGGAATCCGGATGCAAGCGCAATCGGAGCGTGCACTGGCTCTGGCCAAATGGCTGGAATCTCATCCCAAGGTCAAGCGTGTCTACTACCCGGGCTTGGCCAGCCATCCGCAACATGAACTTGCCATGCGCCAGCAATCAGCCAGTGGCCAGGGCGTGGGTGCGGCGGTGCTTTCGTTTGATGTATTCGGCGAAGATGCCGCGGGCCTACGTCGCAACGCGTTTGCCGCCATCGATGCGGTGCGGGTCTGCTCCATCACCACCAACCTTGGTGACACAAAAACAACCATTAGCCACCCTGCGAGCACGTCCCATGGTCGTCTGACTGAGCTTCAGCGCCAGGCGGCAGGAATCGGCCAGGGCCTGATCCGTGTCGCGGTGGGCCTGGAACACTTTGAAGACTTGAAAACCGACCTCGCGCTCGGATTGGACACACTGCCATGACGCAAGCAAAAATTCGCACCCGGATTGCCCCCTCCCCCACCGGTTTTCTGCATCTGGGAACGGCCCGCACAGCTTTGTATTCCTGGGCGTATGCACGCCATTTCGGCGGTGAATTTGTTCTGCGTATCGAAGACACCGATGTCGCACGATCCACACAAGATTCTGTCAACCAGATTTTGGATTCCATGCACTGGCTGGGGCTGGAATACGATGAAGGACCCATCTACCAAATGCAGCGCTTAGAGCGGTACCAGCAAGTGCTGGATCGCCTCATCGCCGAAGGCAAGGCCTATCACTGCTATAGCACGCCCGAAGAACTGGAAGCCACCCGCGAAGCCAAGCGTTCAATTGGTGAAAAGACCCTGTACGACGGACGCTGGCGTCCTGCCCCCGGCAAAGTCCTGCCAACCGTACCGGACGGGGTGCAACCGGTAATCCGGTTTTGCAATCCGCTTGATGGCGAGGTAACCTGGGATGATCTTGTGAAGGGCCCGATCACCATCAGCAACCGTGAAATTGATGACCTGATCATTGCGCGCGGTGACGGCATTCCAACCTACAACTTTGCGGTGGTGGTGGACGACTGGGATATGCAAATCAGCCACGTGTTTCGCGGTGATGAACACATCAACAATACGCCGTGGCAAATTAACATCTTCAACGCACTGGGCGCGCAATTGCCGCAATTTGGTCATTGTCCGGTCATTCTGGGCGACGACGGGCAAAAACTGTCCAAACGTCGTGGCGCGGTAAGTGTGACCGCTTACGAAGAAGGCGGATATTTGCCGGAGGCCATGCTCAACTATCTGGCACGCCTGGGCTGGAGCCATGGCGATGAAGAACTGTTCGGTCGTGAGCAACTGGTGGCCTGGTTCGATGGCACACACCTCAATAAAAGTCCGGCCCAATGGGACCCGGTCAAGCTTTTGTGGGTGAATAGCCAATACATCAAGCAGGCGGACAATCAGCGCTTGGCCCGGTTGGTCGCACACCAATTGGAACAACAGGCCATTGCGATGGATCCGGTCGTAGTCGAAAACCATTTGCCGCAGGTTTGCGCCCTGTTCAAGGATCGCTGCGATACCACCATCGCGCTCGCCCATTGGGCCGCAAAGTTTTACAGCGATGTAACACCCGATTCTGCAGAAATAACGAAACACGTTACCGAATCTGTTAACCCCGCGTTGAAATTGCTGGCGCAAAAATTAGCAACTTGCATTTGGGACAAGGCAAGCATTGCGGGCGTCATTAAAGAAGTGCTTGCCGCCCACAACTTGAAAATGCCGCAACTGGCTATGCCCGTGCGTGTTTTGGTCATGGGTACTGCCCAGACTCCCTCGTTGGATTGGGTGCTGGAACTCTGCGGGCGAGAAAAAGTAATCGAGAGACTTGGAAAAGCCTAATTTCTAAGGCTATAATTTGAGGCTCGGAAATTGAGAATGCTGAAATAGCCTTCTTGGGTTACTGTGAGGTTTAGGGGGTATAGCTCAGCTGGGAGAGCGCTTGCATGGCATGCAAGAGGTCAGCGGTTCGATCCCGCTTACCTCCACCAAAGTTTCTGAAAACGGATAAATCCAAGGTTTTGACCCCATCGTCTAGAGGCCTAGGACATCACCCTTTCACGGTGAGTACCGGGGTTCGAATCCCCGTGGGGTCGCCAAAATTCATCGAAAGGTGAAACGGCACAAGTTGGTAACAACCAGTCCGCAGGGATTGGCAACTTGGCTCGCAAGAGCAAACGTTACCGCAACTGGAGTGGTAGTTCAGTTGGTTAGAATACCGGCCTGTCACGCCGGGGGTCGCGGGTTCGAGTCCCGTCCACTCCGCCAAACCTTCAAAAGGCCCGATTTATCGGGCCTTTTGTCTTTCTGAGCCCCCAACAGGTGAGCCACCGCAGTGAGCCACTTTTTGGAGCTCAGCCATGCGGATTCCTGCCTATTTGCGCCTGTCCCGACACGGGATTTACTTCTTTCGGATCTGTATTCCGCTTCCACTCCAGCGTCGCTGGCAGAGTGGGCGAGAGTTGAAAGTGTCGTTGCGCACCCGCGACCAACGGGCTGCACTTGCA
>CAIQBN010000378.1 GCA_903870065.1 uncultured beta proteobacterium
GTCGCGAACCCACGGGAAAGCATCGGCGAAATCGTGTCCAAGCCTGCAAAGACGATGACGCAGTCTGTAGCACCATTTTCAGAGACGAAGGACTGATCCGTCATCGAGTCTTGGACAATGTTGTCGTAGTTGCCCCAGCGCACATTAGCTGCGAAACCCATCCGGCAGGCAAGGTACTGCCAATATGGTTCTATCGGCTCAATTACGATGTTGCGGAGGACCAAGAGGTTAAGCCCCGGCAATGCGTCGGAAACGCTCGTTTGGACCAGCGCTTGAATCTCTGCATACGAAAGACTCGTGACAGCCGTTCGGAAATCAAAAGTATTGTTCGTATGCATACGCCTACGCCATTACCGCCCCGCCACAGACGCGTATGTTCTGCCCGGCAAGATGTCGTGCCTTCTCGCTGAACAGAAAGCCCACGACGCCAGCGACGTCCTCGGGAAGCCCAAGCCTTTTGTTAGGGGTCTGCATTTTGGCAAGCATTTTGGATTTCTCAGGCATATCGGCAATCAGGTCGGTCTGAGTCATTCCTGGCGAAACGCAATTCACGAGGATCCCTTTGGGACCCAACTCGACCGCAAGTGACTTTGAGAACGACACGAGTGATGCCTTTGCCAGGTTGTACGGCAGCATCCTTGTCGGGGGGACATTGTCGGAGTTGATGCTTCCGATATTTACAATAACACCGTGGCCTGTTCTCAGAAAGTCAGGAAGAACTGCCTGACAGATCAGGAAGGCGCCTTTGATTTGCACATCGAGAGCTTCCTGAATATCCGACCAAGAGCACTTCTCAAAGTCGACGATGGTTATTCTGGATATAGCGTTGTTCACAACCCCTGCCACGTGTCGGTAGGATTCCCTGGCGCTGTTGACCATGCGTTGGACGGCCGCCGAGTCTGTAACATCGGCTTTGAACGCCATAGCCCTTCCCTCGCCCGCCGTTATCGAACGTACGACCTCCTCTGCCTGTTCTTGACTCTGGGAATAGTTCACGATCACAGCAAATCCTGAGGCTGCCAGTTCCTTGGCGATCGCAGCCCCAATGCCGCGGCTTGCGCCGGTGACGATGACGGCACCTTTGTCGGTATCCTCATGTTGTAACACGGCATTCTCAGCTTTCACTACTTTCACTTTTGCTTCTCCTTCGATAACAGTGCGGCCGTCTTCGCCTACTACATTTGTTTGCAGAACGAGAATACGTTGGGCGATGGATTTATGAATGACCCTCGCATTTACGCGGATTGTCTCACCGATTCGAACCGGAGAAAGAAAGCGCAACGACTGCTCGTACCAAAGAGAGCCTGGGCCAGGTAGCTTGGTGCCAACCACTGCGGAAATAAAGGATGCTGTGAGCATACCATGGACCACTCTTTTGCGGAGTGTGGTTGTAGCGGCAAAACCCGCGTGCGTATTCCGGGCTAATCGGCCACCGATTCCGGAACTAAACCGGCCACCCATCGGAGCGTAGCGACGCTGTTGACTGACTTGTAGGACAGTGGCCGA
>CAIQBN010000379.1 GCA_903870065.1 uncultured beta proteobacterium
GGTTGCCAGCGGACTATCAAATCGAAAGATTGGGGAGAAATTGTTTTTGACGGAAGCAACTGTCAAATCACACTTGAGGAATATCAATTCCAAGTTTGGCGTACACAGTAGAACGCAGGCAATTGCTTTGGCACGTGCGAAGCGACTTATCTAATGTGTAGGCCAGGTTGTGGGTGATTCGGCTCAATCAGGAGTAGCTTTGTGAATGAGCGTCCAGTGAAGACTAGCCATGTGCAGAGCGCGTGGCTTCGTCCTTTCCCTTGGATCTCCCGGGCTTCGACTGTCTCTGTTCCATTTCCCACCCCTTGCAGGCAAGCGTCACGGTGCGCGGTACGGGACGCGCACCGGTCCTGTACTGACTCACCGTTCGGCGCGTCAGGCCAATGGCATTCGCTGCGTCCGTGAGGGAAAGTTGATGCCGGTCCTGCCAGCGGCGAAAATTGACATTAGCCACCTGCCCTTGCTGTTCCAACGCCATTTCCAGCAAGCGGTCGGAGTCAAGGGATGCTCCACACGGCCATTCCACGCCCCAGCCAAAGTCGACCACGGCAGCACGACGAAACTCGCGGCGTGACTCCAGCGGCGCGAATGCCTCCAAGCGTTGAATCACTTCTGTCAAATCTACGCGGATCGTATTGCCGCCGGTATAAGTCGCCGCCAGCACCATGTCCGCCTCGACACTGACAGATTCCAGCCGATTAATATTTTTCTCTCTCATAATTCATCTCCTGCGCGGCTCGGAGCACCTTCGCCGGCACACCGGCATTGACGACCTTGCCAGACAGATAAATCACCGCCTTGCCATCCGGATGCAGCACATGGGCATGAACCGGCGGGTGTTCGTTTCCCCGCACTACAATGATCCAGCCCTCGCCCGAATAAAGTTTGCCCATAACGCAATTGTAGAGCAATTATTTCTCTATTAGCAACTTTCTCAAATTGGTTTGTTGTGTGCTCTGCGATACTGTTCACAGGTGTCCGGAGTTGGAAGTGCTCCAGACATTGGTAATTGCTACACGACGGTCAGCTTAATGGCGACACCGCCCATTGACCAAGGCAATCTATTTTAGGCTTAGCCTAGCCAATGCAATGACCGGTATCAGGAATGGCTTCCAACGTACGACCGCTATGGCGTAACTGGGCCGCTGGCGGTATTGGCCGAGTAGCAGGCATACTGACGGGATTCCTTTAGCCTCTCTACCTCACCAATTGCGGCCTATTAAGTTCCGAATTGCTCGGATATTGGATGTCTGGCCAAGATTACACCTCTACAAATATTGCCGTGATCATTACCAAGACAATTTGTTAACGGCTAGGATCCCTTCCTGGGTTTTTCTCAATCACCTCTCCTCGAAGGAGTTGAGAAAAACCCGTCCTTGCGGACGGGGTGCTACGCAACTTTACCTGTTGCTCATAGCGGCTCTTACGAGTTTCACCATGTTGCCTGCAAGTTCCGTTGTGCTGCTAAGGGTTGCCGAATACCGACTACCAAACACGCGTGACGGATCGACGCCAATTCCAAGTCCAACAACAGAAATCCCGGACTTCCGAAGCGCTTCAATAACGTCTTGAGTGGCGCTGAGTTCATTCGGGTCCCCATCGGTTACGACCATAACTAGCCGTAACGTCTCTCGGCGCGGCAGGATGCATGCACCCGCATGAAGAATTGCTTCAGCCATAGGCGTACCGCCATCAACTGACATGCTTCCTATGCGCTTGGCGAGCGCCCTGGGAGTCTCCCCCCAGTGTTTCACCACCGCCACACCCTCATCGTCGTCGCAATCGCTCCCGTTGTCTCCATATACTGGAAACACGCTGACTTGCGTCGCGATTCCAGGCACATCGAAAGCCAACATCGCAGACAGTGCAGCTGTACAAGCATCCTTAAGCAGGGCGCCCATAGAACCTGAACGGTCTATCACGATGCTGATGGCTGCGTTGAGGTCAATCCCTTCCGATTCCTCGGCGAAGATTAGCCCACCTGTAGGAACTGCGTGCAAGCAGGAAGTATCAATCGCTATCCCGGTCCTGGAATGTTGCACCTCAGACTGTGCGGCAGATGACATCCAGTTCAAGGTCCTGGTCCGAATAGCGTTGATGCTCCCCCGGGCAGATCCCATATCGGCTCCTCCTTCCTTCAGCGGCAATCGATAGAGGTTCGGCAGCGATGTTCCCCGGCCGCTCTTCTGATCTGCAACCGACTGCACTGCCTCTTCAAGCATAGAGTCGATCGACTGAATGATGTCTTCCTCACTCATGTCCAAAAGCTTTTCCAGGGTTTTGGACTGACCTCCGGCCCCGTTTTTGCTAGAACTGTCGGTAGCACCGTCACCTTGGTTGTTGCCGTCGTCAGGATCAGCAACGGATGGATTGCCTTGCTCACCGTCGCTACCCTCCGCTGGTTCACTTTCTGACCCATCGTTCTGAGCACAGCCGGAACCGTCGGAATCTTCGTCAGACTCCCCTGTTCCAGGTTGCTGTTGTTGCTTTTGCTGATTTTGTTGTTGCTTCTGCTCCTCCTCTTCCTCCTTTTCCTTTTCCTCTTTGATCATTTTGATGATCTCGTCGGATAGGTCAAGAACTTCAGAAGTCGAATCACAGCGTTCAACCTGAAACATCAGCGCATTCAACTTCACCAGCATCCCTGCAGAAAATTTTCTCTCTGCAGCAGCAACAGCAGTCGCCAGAACTGGTGCAATGCCTGTCTGCCGAAGCAGGTCATGTCGCAGTTTGTACAGGATGTACCATTGCAACACTTCACTCTCCGACATTTCATCGTCAACCATGGGGAAGCACAACCCTTTACCCGACAGGCCCGCCTCCGCGAAGAGTCGAACCAGTTCGCCAAGATATTTGCGCGCTGCCGGAAAGGAATGTATCGCCTTATTCTCGATTCTGATGTCCTCCAAGGTTCCCACCATTGCTTTCTGGAGGGCTGACGTGAAGGTGATACTGAAGTCCGACCACAGGATGTGAGCGGCTTCATGATAGATATAGGCGATGACCTTCGTCACCTCATCCCAGGCCAGTTGCAGGTCAGGTAATTGAGGCAGGAAGATGGTCTTGCCTGTGGTCCGGGGACGGCTCCCTCTGACCACTTGGATTCCAGTGGTGCCGGTAATGAAACCGACAATCACCGAAAGCGCACCCCAGAGTGCTCCTCCACGAACGGTTTTGGTTTGCATAATGGTCTCCTAGAACATGGATGCCATTTGGTTCATCACCGGCAGAACTGGAGCAGCCCGCGGCATTTGCGGCAGCGGCGGCAGCCCAGTGCCCAAGGAAGGCAAACCAGGTAAGCCCGTTGGAACAGCGTTCATCTTTTCCGATGCGACAACGACAGACGGTGTTTCAACCGATTGTGCCGAAACTTCTGGTGCAGCAACGGGTACAACAGGTGTGGGGAAAAGAACTTCCTTCACCTCGACACCGTTGGCCACCTTGCTTGCGGCATTGACCAATTCGTCGGGATCTGACGTGATATCAACCACCAATCGGCGTAGCGTCTTGAACTCCTCACCATCGATGTATCCTTCAACAGGCATTCCCGACAAAACGGTATTGAACATCTTCACAGCACCGGCGATAGTCAGAGGGTCCAGAAAATCCAGACCTTCCAATTTTTCGACAGCCGCACGAAGCGGGCGAAGGGTACGTTGCACTCCACGACCATTCTTTGTGAAGGTATCGCTCTCCGAGAGGGTTGCCATTTCACCGGCGATTTCCTCGAACAACTGCCGGGCCAGGCCAGAGACGATCGACTCAACCCCTTTATCCGCATCCTCCCCTTCGCGAACGACGGGTTGAATGCAAAATACAGCGTAGGAAAAGCTGAGGCGGCTGATTACATCCACACGCGCGAATCTCTTTGCGCGGATGAGTGTTTCTGCCTCCGGGTTTTTGGAGATGTGTGCCTCATAAATTGACTCGTAGTTGGCATCCAGGTCGGCTGTCTCGGTTTTGAACTTACCCTCCGCCGCGGCAACTTCCGTCAGAATGCTTTCCAACTTGACCCTGGGAATGGCAAAGACCTTGGAACTCCCGAGGGCCTTGATACCACATTTCTGCAGCAGCCTGAACAAGGTGCGGCGGATAGCCAAAAACGGGGCAAATGCGTCGCTATTGAAAACTTTCAAGCTTCCTTCAGTGACGACCTTCGAGTCGGGCAAACTGCCGCCCAATTCTGCGATCTGGTCGGTAGTGAGTCGACGGTAGCCGCCGGGTACACTGATTGCCACAGTGACCAGTGCGAGTTTTTCATCCAGGATGGATGCATTTGTGTTGGTATTGATATTGCTCATAGCAAAAGTCTCCTTATGCGTGCGAGCGAATACCTCCCCATGCAGCGGGATTGGTATAGGCCCGCACGCTGGGGTTAACGGAGCGCGAAATTGCGCCCCAGAGATTCTCATCAATGTCGCCGATGAGAGTGTTCCGGATTGCTCCGGAGAAGTTGCCAAAACAGCATGGCGCCCCTAGAAAAGGGGGTACAACAAAAAATCGGTCTATTCTGCGATGCCCACTCGGTGAATTGGCATTGGAGAAAATTGGCGAACACGCCGTATGTTGCGCCAATTGTGCATCTTCCAATTGGCCTTGCTACCTATGACGATGCCAAATCGATTTCTGATATTGGCATTGGCATAGAAACCAAAGAACCTCGCCATCCCCAAGGGGATAGACGAGATTCCGGCTAGAACACCGCTTGTAGAAACGGGTACTGCTTGGTGAGAGACGCCGAAGAGATCTTTGCCTTCTTCGCTTTGACACTGGGATCGGATTTCCCCGAGCCAGAAGCTACGGTAGCGTTCAGGAAAAGCTTATCCAGGTCGCCCTCATCAATGCGCTTGGCTACATACCCTTTCTTTTTGA
>CAIQBN010000380.1 GCA_903870065.1 uncultured beta proteobacterium
AGCAAGGACAACAGCGTTGTTCCACCGAAAACCTACTATGACATTGTTGATACCGATAGCACACTGTCGATCCTGACCGACGCGCCACCGGATCCGCTCGATTTTTCGAGCCAGCGCGAATACATCAGCGGTCAGCCGATTTTGCTCAAGGGCTTGTCGATTGACCTCGGCAGCAGTGTCACGGTGCAAAACGCTCCGGCTGAAGGGGATAGCTTCACAATCTCGCCAAGTTCGTCGCAGAGCATGTTTGAGACTGTCGCCAATTTGATTGGCGCGCTTGAAAAAACGGTTGAAGTGGCGACGGATGGTACTTCGAGCGGTATCGCACGGCTGTCCATGGACGTCGGATTTGCCCTCAATAATCTGGATCAGTCCACCGAAAACGTTCTGCGTGTGCGGGCCGCCATTGGCTCGCGGATGGGGGAAATTGATTCCACATCCGGCGTGAATGAAGATCTCGATTTGCAGTACCAGCAAACGCTGTCGCAATTGCAGGATCTGGACTATGCGAAGACCATCAGCGATCTAACTCGCAAGCAAACCGACCTTCAGGCGGCGCAGCAGGCCTTTGTGCGGGTCAGCCAGCTTTCGTTGTTCAACTATCTATGATGGCGCCGTATCGCCAGAGCCGACTTTTTGTCCTGATCGCTATCGTGTTGGCGATCGCCAGTGGCTGCTCCAGTGGTCCGCCGGTGGTGGGGACGGCGGCCACCTCAACGTTGATCCCCGACAAGTCGGTCAATTTATCGTCGAGTAGCTCCATCGCCCTTGATAAGTTGATTTACTGGGGCGGTTTTGCGGCCGCAGCCTACATGATTCTTGATCCGTTGGCGCCCAACTGGGACATCGAGGAAGCCGCGTTTCCAGATAACAAGTACTACATGACACTCAAGATGAAACGCTACTACAACGGAGGGGCCGGCGAAGCGCGGATGGTATTTCAGCAGCGAGCGAAGTCCTTGATGTTGCGCGCTGGGTTCGATGCTTACGAGATACTTGAGTACAACGAATCGCTTGACTCGTCGCTTCTGGGTTCGCAACGCGTCGCGCAAGGGGTGATAGCGCTGGTACGGAAGCAAAAATGACGGGACAGACTCAAGCGGGCGAACCCGGTTTACTTTTCAATTGGAGGTTTTTGTGAGCAACATCCATTCTCGTTTGCGCCAAATGTCTTTGCTTGGTGCCGCTGCTTTGACTCTTGCCGGTTGTGCCACACCCTGTTGCGATGCGGTTGCCCCCACTCCTTTGGTGTCTTCACCCAGGAAGATCATTGTGCTTGGGCACGGAAGCCTAGGAAATTATGGGCAGTATGGATCGGGGCAGCAAAAGCTGATGGCAACGCGGGCAGCACAAGTCGACGCCTATCGGAATCTGGCTGAGCGCGTGCATGGCTTCGAGGTTTCCGGTACCACCGCCGTTTCAGCGTTTGCCACCCAAAGCGATACCGTTCGTGCTTACGTCGAGGCATTCATTCGCGGTGCGCGCCTGATGGGAGTTACTTCCAACGCAGACGGGATCTATGAGGCTACGGTGGAGCTCGATCTGACCCCGCAATTCATGGCCTGTGTCCAGGTGCCGTCGAGTTGCAGTGCCCCGGCACCCGTCGCCAAGACGTGCGCTTCAGGGGCGTGTGGCCAAAGCAGTATGGCTTACGTCGGCCAGTGACGTGATCCCAACTTTGCGTCGAGTCACAGCGGGTATTGCCGCATTTCTTTGCTTTCTGACAACAGTAGGGGCGGCGGAACTTACGGTTGAGGGAAGCGCGCCGATACGTAACGGCGATGTCGGGCAGGCACGCGAATTGGCAACGCGCCGTGCGCTGGCCAGTGCGGCTGCGCTGGGTTCGGCCAATATCAGTTCGCAAACCTTGGTACGTGATGGCGTGGTGGTCAACGACACAGCTCAGTTGCGCTCGTCGGCGTGCACCGAGAATTCGCAGGTGCTGGGCGAAACCATTGGCAAGGATGAATTGACCCAGCGTTTGCAAGTTACCGTGCGCGAGTCTGGTGCGTGCCGGCAATCCTGTCAGCAAACCACAGTTAATCGCTTGATCGTTGCCGGTTTTTCGGTGGAACATCCGGAGCAGATTTTGCCGGTGGAGAAATCGTGGTTGACCAATTTGACACCGGTCGAACTCGCACGGTGGATCGAAAAGCGTCGGCAAGTGCTGGTGGTGCATGACGCGACCGCGTTTCCGCATCTATCGCCTGACCGGGCGCCGACGCCGTATTTAACAGTTGCCGACAAGGAAACGCCATTCTCTGTGCTGGCGCGACGGCACCGCGGGCAATATGTCCTGGCCGGGGTGTATCGGGATATCGGCGTGGTCGATAAAGGGCTTTTCGACAAAGGCTTATTCGACCGGGGACTCTTTGGCAAGGTGCGGCGGATCGAGATTGATGCCTTTATACATGATGGGGTAAATGGTTCCGTGCTGGATAGAAAGACCTTCAGTGCCGTTGCGGAAGGTCAGGTGCTGATGACGCCACGTCCCGCCGTAGGTACCGCCGAGTTCTATGCGTCCGATCTGGGGCGAGTTTGGGGGCGCTTAGTCAATGACATCGCCGACTGGGCGACCGACAAGATCGCCTGTATTCCCTTTGTCGCCAGG
>CAIQBN010000381.1 GCA_903870065.1 uncultured beta proteobacterium
GCTGCGACTGCAAATCATCGCCACCGGGGTTGGAGGTCCGGCACAACAAAAAAGCACCCTTGTTGTGGTACTTCAAATAAGGCGCTACCGAGTCAAAACCCATGAAAGGCGACAGGGTGAGCGCATCAGTGCCGTAACGCTCGAAGGCCTCGATCGCATATTGCTCTGCGGTGCTGCCGATGTCGCCCCGCTTGGCGTCCAAAATGACCGGGACCTGAGGCGCGACAAGGCGAATATGCGCGACCAGTCGCTCTAGTTGAGCCTCGGCACGATGGGCTGCGAAATAGGCAATTTGCGGCTTGAATGCAATCACCAAGTCGGCTGTAGCGTCCACAATGGCAGCACAGAAGTCAAAAATTCGACTGGCATCGCCACGCCACTGGACAGGAAACTTGGCCGGTTCAGGGTCGAGCCCCACGCACAGAAGGGAGCTGTTTTGGCGCTCAGCGGCGCGCAGTTGTTCGAGAAACGTCATGCATTTATTGTAAAGAGCCGACCTTGCCTTCGAGAACATCCTGGCACAGGCACAGGTCGGCCCAGGCCTTGGCCTTGTCGGAACTGGCACGCAACAACACTTTGGGATGGTAGCTCACGACCACCGGAATGCCCCGGTAACGGTACACCACAGAGCGCAGTTTTCCCAACGGTAGTCCGGCTGCCTCAGGGTAGTCCTGCAAAAGCAACTGTGTCGCAAACCGGCCCACGGCCAATATCAGCCGGGGCTGGACCATGGAAATCTCATGATGCAGATGGTTAGCACATTGGGCCATTTCCTCGGCCAGCGGCAATCGCCCAGAGGGCGGGCGGCACTTGACCACGTTGCTCACATAGGCACCCTGACGCCCATGCCCGCCGCGTCGGGCGCCCACGGCTTTGAGCATGTTGTCCAGCAACACGCCGGGCTGCTCGACAAACGGGCGGGCCTGTCGGTCTTCATCTTCATCGGGCGGATCGCCCAGAACAAACCAATCGGACTGCACTGGAGCTTCCACAGACAGCGTCGGGTGTTTTCGTGCAGCACACAATGTGCAGGCTTGACACTGCGCCACACGATGGGCCAGCGCACCCCAATGCTCCTCGGTCAGGACCATGGGTTGAAAAAACTCCGTTGCCGGCAAGCTGGTGGGTACCGGGGTCGCCGCAAGGACTGGAGGCAAAACCGGTGCAGCGCCCGTCTGGTTCACGGCAACCGGGTCCATACCGGGTTGCACAAGGGCTGGCTGGTGTTGCGCCAGCCAGACGTGCACCCCCATCTCGCGCAACATGGCGCGCTGACGAGTGTCGAGATCAAGTGACATACGTGCTACTCCCAACTTACAGTCGCAAACCCATGACCAACGCATCTTCACGCTGTCCGTGGCCCGCCGGATAATAGTCCTTGCGCCGACCAACGCACTGGTATCCCTGCGCCTCGTAGACCTTGACCGCCCGTAAATTGCCCACGCGCACCTCCAGCCACAACCACTCGGCCCGCCTTGCGCGCGCCCACACGGCGAGTGCATCGAGCATCACACGGGACCAGCCCTGGCGCTGGTAAGCGGGTGCCACAGTAATGTTGAGCAAATGCACCTCGTCGACACCTTGCATGGCCACGAAATAACCCAACAACAGGTCCTCTGCCAACAACAGTTGTGCCTGGTAACCCGACTGGAGCGCATCCAAAAAATGGGTCCGGTTCCAGGGATGGGCATAGGCGTGCTGCTCAACGGCCAACACCGCATCGAGTTGCTGCGCCAACATCGGCTCAAACCGCACTTCCACCGCGACATTCGACTCACGCATGATCA
>CAIQBN010000382.1 GCA_903870065.1 uncultured beta proteobacterium
AACGCTTCGCAGAATTGCTATCGTGCCGCCACACCTTGACAAGCAAGTCTGTAGTACCGGGTACTTCGTGCTCCGACCAAAGCCGTTTCTTGATCATCGCTTCATGTATTACTGGCTATTTGCCGAGGAATTCATGGGGCAGATGGAGTCTCTGCAAAAAGGTGCCAGCTATCCTGCAGTTACTGACAAGGAAGTACGCGACCAAGTGATTCCGTTCCCACCTCTCCCAGAGCAACAACGCATCGTCACCCTCCTCGACGAAGCCTTCGACGGCATCGCCACCGCCCGGGCCAAGGCCGAACAAAACCTCCAGAACGCACGCGCCGTTTTTGAAAGCCAACGCGAAGTGCTGCTTTCGTTCAAACAGGGTTGGCTCGTAGCTTCATTTGCTGAGCTGTGTGACGTGAAGCATGGTTACGCATTTGAGGGTGAATTCTTTGCGCCAGAGGGTGATTACGTCCTATTGACCCCTGGCAGCTTCTTTGAGACTGGCGGGTACCGTGAACGTGGCGAGAAAACAAAATTTTTTGTGGGCGAGATTCCGCACGACTACATCCTTGGTGCCGGTGATTTATTGGTCGCAATGACCGAGCAAGCGGCGGGTCTGCTGGGTAGCCCTCTGTTGGTACCGAAGTCAAACCGCTTCCTACACAACCAGCGACTCGGTCTGGTCACTGGAAAGCCCGGAGTGCCTTGGCTGAATGAGTTTTTCTTTCATGCATTCAACCTCGGGCGCGTCCGTCGGGAAATTCATGCCAGTGCCTCAGGTGTAAAAGTTCGGCACACTTCGCCCGGCAGGATTTGCGCGGTGAAAGTGGCATATCCGAAGTCTGTTGCAGAACAGAACCGGGTTGCCGCCCTGATTAACGAGCTCCACGAAGAAACCCAACGCCTCGAATCCCTCTACCAACGCAAACTCACCGCGCTGGACGATCTGAAAAAATCCCTGCTGCACCAGGCCTTCAGCGGCCAGCTTTAGGAGCATGCCATGAATGAAACCCGAGACATTGCGCTGATTGACGAATTGCGGGCATTGCCCGCAGAAACACCTTGGCTGGAGTTCAAAGGCAATAACAGCGACCCGGAGATGATCGGCAAGCGCTGCTCGGCACTATCCAACGCGGCCCGCGTCGAAGGGCGAGATTGCGCCTACATGCTGTGGGGCATTGAGGATGGCAGCCATGCGGTGATCGGCGCGGATTTCAATCCGGACACCAAGAAGATGGGCGGGCAAGTATTGCCCCTGTGGCTGGCCAACAGCCTGCAGCCCAGCATCGCGTTTGGGTTCAGAGTGGTAGGTCATCCGCAAGGGCGGGTGGTGCTGCTGGAAATACCCGCAGCCACCGGCACACCGGTGGCATTCAATGGCGTGCCCTACATCCGGATCGGCAGCGCAACCCCCAAACTGACCGACTACCCCCAGCGCTACCAACAATTGATAGAACGCCTTCTGCCTTACCGTTGGGAGCAGGGCATGGCAAAGCAGTATGCGAGCGGTGACGAGGTGCTGGCGTTGTTGGACTACAGCCATTACTTCCGCCTGACAAAGCAACCGTTGCCTGACAACCGTACCGGTATTTTTGACAAATTGGAGGCGGACCGTTTGATCGTGCGTGACGTGGGTGGGCGTTGGAATATCACCCACCTGGGCGCCATCTTGTTTGCCACCCGTTTGGGTGACTTTGATGCCGGTCTGGCCCGCAAGGCGGCGCGCTTTATAGCCTACGACGGCAAAAGTCGCGCTGCGACGGTGACGCATCGGCACGATGGGCAAAAAGGGTATGCGGTAGGGTTTGAGGGGCTGGTGGACTACATCAACGGTCTGTTGCCGAAAAACGAGCACATTGGCAGTGCGTTGCGCAAGGCGCACGCGCTATTCCCGGAGTTGGCCATTCGCGAGCTGGTGGCCAATGCTTTGATCCACCAGGATATGACGGTTACTGGGGCCGGGCCACAGATTGAGCTGTTCAGCGATCGCATTGAGATCAGCAACCCAGGGGCACCACTGGTCAAGGCCGACCGCATGATTGACTTGCCGCCACGTTCGCGCAATGAGGCATTAGCCTCCCTGATGCGTCGTATGGGCATATGCGAAGAGCAAGGCAGTGGGCTGGACAAGGTGCTGGAGCAAGTCGAGCTGTTTCAGCTACCTCCGCCGCTCTTTCGCGCTGAAGAGAATTCGACGCAGGTGGTGCTGTACGGACCGCGTGGCTTTGCGGCGATGACCCCCGAGGAGCGTGTACGTGCGTGCTACTTCCATGCGGTGTTGCGTTTTCTCAGTGGCGACAAAATGAAGAACGCGAGCCTGTGTACCCGTTTGGGCATTGCCCCGAAAAACGCAGCACAAGCTACGGCTGTCATCAACAAGACGTTGGAGGCAAAGCTGATTCGCGTGTCTGATCCCGACCACCCCCGTGCTGGCTATGTGCCACATTGGGCTTGATTTTCTTGATTGGGTTTTGATTTTCTTGGCGTCCGATTTTTTGTCTGGATAGAAAATCTATATTTTTCAACAACTTAGCCTATCTTTCGAATGCAAAAGTTTCTTGATCGTGTTTTGATTGCCGCTGACCATATCGAGGATCTCCTCGATATGGTTGCCCGCGAATCGGGTACGCAAGGCGGTGAAAAGGTAAGCAACATGGAAAGCGTGTCATGAACGAAGCCGAAACCCGCGCCGAGCATATTGACCCCGCACTCGCCGCCGCAGGCTGGGGCGTGGTGGACGGCAGCCGGATACGGCGCGAATACCCCATCACCCTGGGGCGGCTTGAAGGTGCGGGCAAACGCGGCAAGGCATTGAGCGCCGACTATGTGCTGGAGTACCGCAACACCAAGCTGGCCGTGGTGGAAGCCAAGGCGTGGGACAAAGCTTTGAGTGAAGGCGTAGCGCAGGCTAAAGACTACGCAACCCGCCTGGCGGTGCGCCATACCTTTGCCACCAATGGGCAAGGCATTTATGGCATCGACATGCACACAGCCGTGGAGGGGCCGATAGGCGGTTACCCCACGCCGGATGCGCTGTGGAGTCTGACCTTTGCGACTGAGAACGCCTGGCGCGACCGTTTTGCCACTGTGCCGTTTGAGGACAAGGGCGGTTTCTTTCAGGGTCGGTATTACCAGGACGTGGCCATAGAGAAGGTGTTGGCAGCGGTGGCGGCAGGCCAGCAGCGCATTTTGCTGACTCTGGCCACCGGCACGGGCAAAACCTTCATTGCGTTTCAGTTGGCGTGGAAGTTGTTTCATAGCCGCTGGAACTTAGACGACTGGAAGGCAGATGGCGCACCCACGCGCAGGCCGCGCATCTTGTTTCTGGCCGACCGCAACATTCTGGCGGATCAGGCGTTCAACTCGTTCTCAGCATTTCCCGAGGACGCGCTGGTGCGCATTGCACCTAGCGACATTCGCAAAAAAGGCAAGGTGCCGAAAAACGGCAGCATCTTTTTTACGATTTTTCAGACCTTCATGAGTGGGCCACCCAAGGACGGCCACCCTTCGCCCTATTTTGGCGAGTACCCGCCGGATTTTTTCGACTTCATCGTCATTGACGAGTGCCATCGGGGTGGCGCGAACGACGAGAGCAATTGGCGCGGCATTCTGGATTACTTCGCACCCGCTGTGCAATTGGGCCTGACCGCCACGCCCAAGCGCCGCGACAACGTGAACACATACGCCTACTTTGGCGAACCCGTTTTCACCTATTCGCTCAAGGACGGTATCAACGACGGATTTTTGACGCCGTTTCGCATCAAGCAGATCACCACGTCGCTGGACGAATACGTGTACACGGCTGACGACAAGGTGGTCGAAGGCGAGGTGGAGGCAGGCAAGCGCTACGAGGAAGCC
>CAIQBN010000383.1 GCA_903870065.1 uncultured beta proteobacterium
GGCACTTTACCTGATCGGCGATATCCAGGGCTGCGACCGCGCACTGCAACGCTTACTCGACACCATCGGTTACTCCCCGAGCAGGGATACGCTGTATGTTTTGGGGGATCTCGTCAATCGGGGACCCGCGTCCGACGCCGTTCTGCGCCGCATGATGAACTACGGCGACTCTGCCGTCTGCTTGCTAGGCAACCACGACCTGAACTTGCTCGCCGTCGCCCAAGGCCTGCGCAAGTGTGGGAGCAACGACACACTGGGCAATGTTCTGGCAGCGCCAGACCGCAACCTGATGCTTGACTGGCTACGCCACCAGCACATGGCCCTATTGCTGCATCGTACCGGCAACCCTCTGCTCTTGGTGCATGCCGGGGTATTGCCCGCATGGTCGCCCGAGCGCACGCTGGAACTCGCGCAGGAAGTGGAATGGATGCTGCGCGGTGACAACTATGCGGATTTGCTAAAAGCGATGTATGGCAGCTCGCCCGCGCAATGGTCTGACACGCTGACCGGCATGGAACGATTACGTGTCATCGTCAATGCGCTGACTCGGTTGCGCTTTTGCACTGCATTGGGCGTGATGGAATTTGAAACCAAGGAAGGTGCTGCAGGCGCACCGTTGGGCTATATGCCCTGGTTTGAAGCACCAAACCGTCAGACCTCCAGCGCCACGGTGGCCTTTGGCCACTGGTCAACACTGGGCTGGACAGGTCGCCAAGATGTACTGTCCATTGACACCGGTTGTGTGTGGGGCGGCTGCCTGAGCGCTGTGCGCTTCAGTCTGACCGATGACACACTAGAACTGATCCAAGTGCGCTGTGATGCCGCCCAGACGCCAGGCCATTGAACATCAGCTGGACTTGAACAAGGCCGCAACTTTCACTTTGTGCTTGATGTTTGCAGAAATGCTGCGCGTTGCCGGTCGCGCCGAGGCCTCCCACGAGGGTGCTGCTGTTTGCGCAACGGAAGAGGGTTCATAAGGCTTGTCAAAAAATGGATCCCGCGGAGCTTGCGCAGCCCTTGCGTAATCGCCGCGAGCAGCACGCGGTGCCCGGCTGCTGGTATAGGCTTCATCCCTCGCGGTGCGCCCAGAACCACGCACTGGACCACGTCCATTGTCCCCACCGCCTTCGCCGTCGTGTGAATACATGCGCCGGCCGTCGTTGATCCGGCCATGCTTGCGAATATCGGGCGCATCCTCGTCAAACTCCACAGCCTCGAGCTCAATCTTGGTCTTGATCAGTTTTTCAATATCGCCAACCAAACGGGCATCATTGTTGCCACCTACAAAACTCACCGCCAAACCGGCGGCACCGGCTCGGCCTGTACGACCAATGCGGTGAATGTAATCTTCTGCATTAAAGGGTATGTCGAAATTGAACACCGCGGGTACATCCTTGATATCCAAGCCTCGCGCGGCCACATCGGTACATACCAACAAGTCGACCTCGCCCTTTTTGAAAGCATCCAATGCTTTCAAGCGTTCGTCCTGGCTCTTGTCCCCATGCAAGGCCGTCGTCTTCAGTCCCTCGCGTTCCAGCGTACGTGCAAGCCTGGCGCAGCCCAATTTGCTGTTCACAAACACAAAAGCCTGTTTCATGCCACGTGAGCGCAGTATTTGGTGCAGGGCATGGCGCTTTTCGTCTTCGGGCACGCTGTAGAAATGCTGCTCCACAGTCGAAGCCGTTGCGTTGGGGCGCGCTACCTCGATCGTCACGGGATCTTGCAAATAGCTGTTCGCCAAGCGCCTGATCTCTGGTGAGAAGGTGGCCGAAAAAAGCAAGGTCGTGCGCTGCTTTGGCAAATACGAAAGGATCCGTTGCAAGTCAGGCAAAAAACCGATATCCAGCATGCGGTCAGCCTCATCGAGCACCACATACTCCACTTGGTTCAACACCGCGTTTTTGGCCTCTATGTGATCCAATAAACGACCCGGTGTGGCAACCAATATTTCCACACCGCGCTTCAACTCCAGGGTTTGCGGCTTCATGTCCATACCGCCGAACACGACTGCACTGCGCAAGTTGGTGTACTTCGCATAAAGCTTGACCTGTTGTGCAACTTGATCCGCCAACTCCCGGGTTGGCAGCAGAACCAGGGCCCGAACCGGGTGCCGAGCGGGCGAGGTCGAGCTGTTTTCGTGCTTGAGCAAGCGGTGCAAAAGCGGAAGTGAAAAAGCGGCGGTTTTCCCGGTTCCTGTCTGCGCTGCACCCATCACATCTTTTCCGGTTATCACCACCGGGATGGCCTGCGCCTGGATGGGAGTCATGGACTCGTAGCCCATTTCGGCCACTGCGCGCGCCAATGGAGCGGCCAGTTGCAATTGCGCGAATGCCATCAGAGGCGTGTCGGAATTCAGTTCGCCAGTCGCGACTGTAGGGGTTGGAGATTGCAGTTCAGTATTCAAATCGGTCATTCATAGCCAGGGTGATGTGCTATCGAACCGATAGCTGATGGTGCCCAAGCAGGCTAGGGCAAACCCGCATTATCCTCTATTGGCCATGTTCCGCCGTTAACCGCGTATGTTTGCGCAGGAAAGTGGCGCCTCAAGCCTTCGGCAGCGTAACGCCTACCTGCCCCTGGTATTTGCCGCCTCGGTCCTTGTAGCTAACCTCGCACACGTCATCCTTGTCACTTTCAAAGAAAAGTACCTGGGCGCAACCTTCACCAGCGTAAATTTTGGCGGGCAAGGGCGTAGTGTTGCTAAATTCCAGTGTCACATAACCTTCCCACTCGGGTTCAAACGGCGTCACGTTGACAATGATGCCGCAGCGCGCGTAGGTGCTCTTTCCCAGGCAAACCGTCAGCACATTGCGCGGAATTCGGAAGTACTCCATCGTGCGAGCCAATGCAAAACTGTTGGGCGGAATGATGCAAACGTCGTCATTGAAATCGACAAAACTCTTTTCGTCAAAGTTCTTCGGATCGACCACCGTGCTGTGAATATTGGTGAATACCTTGAACTCGGGTGCACAGCGGATGTCATAGCCATAACTGCTGGTGCCGTAGCTGATGATTTTTTTGCCCTCGTGTTGGCGAATCTGGCCCGGCTCAAAGGGTTCGATCATGCCCGTGGTCTCGGCCATTTTGCGGATCCACTTGTCGCTTTTAATGCTCATGGGGTCACAACTCCTAAGTTGCGGCGATTGTAAACAGCGCCAGCCACTGATTGCACCACTATTGCTACACCTTTCGTAGCATAGATTGCCTATTTTACAAGGCCGATATGCACTTATTCATCAATTTCAAATGACGAAACTTCGCCGGATGCCGGCAAAAATATCGCATTTGACTAATCGGTGCGGGGAGATTGCAAATCACTGCGAAGCATGGCGACAGCAATCACAGCGACAATATCCCGCTTTCGTCTTTGCACTTCATCACCATGAAATTTTCACTCGTTGCCCTCCTCATTGCGTCCTTATTGAGCGCCTGCTCAGACAAGGTCGCCGAGTCGGGCAAGACTGCGCCGAGCGCAGCATCGTCATCCGCGGGTGCATTCATACCCGTTACCGGCACTCGCCCCGCCTCAATTCCTTCGGCATTGAAGGGGACCGACAATTGCGCCGTCGACCTGATTAACGCTGCGGTGGCTACAGAGTCCACTGCCATTGCCGACAAGACCCAGGTTTCTCTTACGGGTTGGGCGGCAGATAGCGTGACTGGCACCGTACCCAAAGAGGTTTTTCTGGAAATCGACGGGCCCGCCAAGTCCTACATCCAGGCCGCCACAGGAATTAGCCGTCCGGATGTTGCCAGCCACTTTAACAAGCCTGCATTAGGCACCGCGGGATGGAGCGCCGCTGCCAACCTTGGATCGCTGCCGAGCGGCACCTATGTCCTGCGCGTAATCCAGCTCAGCGGCAGCAGCGTCGGTGCGTTGTGCGATCCCCATCGCGTGATCGTTTTAAATTCTGCCGGCGGATAACTCTTTATTGCCTGATTGAATTAGTTTTCAAGCCTGACGTCCTGAAATTGGCAAAAACATGCATGAATTGTGCACACTAGTTCAGTTTTCTATCTGAGGCTGAACACACATTGCATGCGTGTGGCAGCATAATTTTCACATCTGTATTGCTGTGAAACCACTGCCATGAACATCACCGAATCCCTGCTGTATGCACTGAAGGCCCATGGCGCGGTCCGCGTCTTTGGCATTCCCGGCGACTTGGCACTGCCCTTTTTTCGCATCATTGAAGAATCGGCGATTCTGCCATTGCACACCCTGTCGCACGAACCGGGTGTGGGCTTTGCAGCCGATGCGGCTGCCCGGATTAACTGCGCACTCGGCGTCGCGGCAGTGACCTATGGCGCGGGCGCGCTCAACATGGTCAATTCCGTTGCCTCAGCTTATGCCGACTAATCACCGTTAGTCGTGCTATCGGGCGGCCCCGGCAAAGGTGAATCGCGATCTGGCTTGTTGCTGCACCACCAGGCAAAGACGCTGGACTCGCAGCGACAGATCTTTGAAGAAATTACCTGCGATCAAGTGCGCCTGGACGATGCCGATCGGGCGCCGGCAGATATCGCACGGGTGCTGGCCAACTGCTTGCGCCAATCACGTCCGGTTTACATCGAGCTGCCACGCGATATGGTCGACGCGCCATGTCTGCCAGTGGTCGCACTGGCCGCTCCCGCAATCGACACAGACAAACTCGACGCCTGTGTTGAAGAAATTCTTGGTCGGCTCTCCAACGCCAGCAGCCCTGTCCTGATGGCAGGTGTTGAAGTGAGACGCTTTGCACTGGAGGACAAAGTAGCCGAGTTGTCCCGGCGCCGGGGCTGCCGGTCGTCACCACGTTTATGGGGCGCGGTCTGTTGACCGAAGCCGACGCGCCGCTGGTGGGCACTTACATGGGTGTGGCCGGACTGCCAGAAGTCACCCGTTTGGTGGAGTCATCGGATGCCCTGTTCATGCTGGGCGTGATTGTTTGCGACACCAACTTTGCCGTATCCGAAAAAGCGATCGATATGCGCAAGGCAATCCTTGCATTTGACTCCGAGTTAACCATTGGCTACCACACCTACGCCAAGGTCACTCTCACCGCGCTGGTGGACCGGTTGCTGGAGCGGGTCAGAGCAAGCGAAAAACACTTTGCTGTAACCCGGCAGGTGTTTCCCCGAGGGTTGGTGGCGGACAGTTCGACCATCTCCCCGAATGACATTGCCACTGCGGTAAACGACCTGATGGCAGAGCATGGTCGCATGCCAATTGCCTCGGATGTGGGTGATTGCCTGTTTACAGCAATGGACATTGAGCACACCGCGCTCGTGGGCCCGGGCTACTATGCCACCATGGGATTTGGGGTGCCAGCCGGCCTGGGTTTGCAGGCAGAGACCGGGCAGCGACCTCTGATTTTGGTGGGCGACGGCGCATTCCAAATGACGGGATGGGAACTCGGCAACTGCCGACGTTATGGCTGGGATCCCATCGTGCTGGTCTTCAACAATGCCAGTTGGGAAATGCTGCGCACATTCCAGCCAGAGTCCAAGTTCACCGACCTGGACGAATGGGGCTTTGCCCACATGGCTGCCTGCATGGGCGGCACCGGGGTCCGGGTGGACACCCGTGCGCAGCTGAAGGAGGCTCTGGATCAGGCCATCGCAACACGCGGACAATTCCAGTTGATTGAAATCATGATTCCGCGCGGTGTGCTGTCGCAGGCGCTGCAACGGTTCGTGGCCGGAGTCAAACGCCACAACGTCAAATAGCGGTATTTGCGCTATTTTCGCAGTGAGCCCTCGTATTCATTGCGTTACATGCTCACATATTTGTAGCAAAAAGGCGGTCAATGGGTGCCAGGCACGGCATGCAATCGCCAAGCTGCGGTGCGATAAATAAACGATGAAGAGTTAAACCAGCGAGGCCAACACGCCGGCCTGAAAGTGCTTTTCAATGTAATCGGCCAGACCGTCAAACACGGTGTCCAGGGTCGGTGCGTTGGCGCCAAAGAGCGCCTGCAGCACCGCCGGATCTTCAAATAGGCCATGCAAATACACACCCAACACATTGCCGGCTGCGTTACACCAGCCCAGGCTGTCTGGCAGCACCGCTTGCGCTACATCACCGCCGGCCGCCATGGCAGGGTGCTGTGCGGTCTGGCCGTGATGGATTTCATAGCCCGACACCAAAACCCCGCCCAGCGCAGCCCACGCCCTGCTTGCAGACGTTTTCAAAGGAGCAAAAGTCGCGCTCGTATGCCGCACGGTCTTGTGCTGTGCAAACACCGTGACAAGCGGCAACAAGCCCAACCCCGGTGCGTTGCCGTCAATGCCGTGGGTGTCGATCAGGGCCTCACCGAGCATCTGCAGGCCGCCACAGATACCCAACACAGCACCACCCCGTCCGGCATGGCTGGCAACGGCCGCGGCAAGCCCTTGAGACCGCATCCAGTCCAGATCGGCGCTGGTGGCCTTGGAGCCAGGGAGGATGATCCAGTCAGTCGAAGTCAGACCCGCAAGTTCGCGCGGGCTTCGCACCCACTGAAGGCGCACGCCGGGAATGTTCTTGAGTGACTGAAATTCATCCAGATTGCTGATGCGTGGGTAGGCAATCACCGCAACGGTTTTGGTGACCAAACCAACGGCCACACTGCGATCATCGAAAACACCGTCTTCTTCGGGCAGCCCATGCTGCCACCACATCGGAAGCGTAGCAACCGTGGCAATGCCGGTCAGGTCCTGCAACATTTGCGGCGCAGGTGCCAGCAGGCCCGCGTCACCTCGAAACTTGTTCAAGACAAAACCCCTGATCAGCGCCCGCTCGTTATCGGGCAACAGGGCCCAGGTGCCATACAAGTGCGCAAAGGCACCACCCCGGTCAATGTCGGTCACCAGCAGACAGGCTGCGTTGCAGTGCAAGGCGACGCGCATGTTGACGATATCGCTACTCGACAGATTGATCTCGGCGGGCGAACCCGCACCTTCGATCACCACCACGTCGTTCTCGGCGCGCAGTTCGTCCAGCGCCGCCGCGATCTGCGGCCAAACCCTCACACTGCGGCCTCGCCAGGGTAGCGCAGTGAGCTCAGCGTCCACCAACCCCATCAGCACCACCTGGCTGTGGGTGTCGGCCTCGGGCTTGAGCAGCAAGGGGTTCATGCGCACATCGGGCACCGCCATCGCCGCCAGAGCCTGAAAGTACTGCGCGCTGCCGATCTCGCCCTGTCCGCCTTTAGTGGCCACCACACGTGCGTTATTGCTCATATTCTGAGCCTTGAAGGGCGCGACTTTCAGGCCCTGGCGGGCGTAGTAGCGGCATAGTCCGGTGGTGAGCCAACTCTTCCCGGCACCGCTGGTGGTGCCCAGCACCATGATGCATTTGGCCGTCATGCTGGGGACTCCATCAGATGGTTAGTGGTACTAAAGGCGCGGCAAAACAACCCATTGGTCGGCCACCGCATGAATAGAC
>CAIQBN010000384.1 GCA_903870065.1 uncultured beta proteobacterium
CCGGTACTCAGCCACCACCTCCAGGCAGCGCAAAATCTGCTGACGATCTATTCGCATCTCGTATTCCTCGTTGATTTCGGAAACACGAGGGTGGCACGTTCCTCCAGCGATTTACAGATGAGATGCCGGAACGTTTACGATGTAACTACGATTTTCGGAATCTAGAGGTACCCCATGATCGCAGCGAAAAGACATATCACGTGTCCCGCTTTGATGCTGGCGTTGATATTTGCCATGTCACAGGACGCACAAGCCAAACGCATTGCCCTGGTGATAGGCAACGACAATTACCAGTACGTCAGCAAGCTGCAAAAGGCAGGGAACGACGCGACAGCGATGGGAGTCGAACTGCGCGCTGCGGGCTTCGAGGTTCTGCTGCACCGTGACCTGAACTACGCGGCCATGGTCCAGGCGGTCGATACACTGACCAAGCGGATTACCGGTGGTGATGAAGTGGTCGTGTTTTTTGCGGGGCACGGCGTGCAGATCAAAACCGGTAGCTATTTGCTGCCCGTAGACATCAACGCCACGAGTGAAGTCGTTGTCGACAAAACCTCATATGCGCTCACAGATCTGCTGGATCAACTCGCATTGGCCAAAGCGACGTTCAGCCTCGTCATGATAGACGCTTGCCGCGACAACCCTCTCAAGTCGCAGGGGCGCTCCGTGGGATCTACTCGTGGGCTGAGCCCGCCTGACCCGCCCAAAGGCCAGATGGTGGTCTATTCGGCGAGCAAGGGCCAGCAGGCGCTGGACCGGCTGAGCGAGAATGACTCAAACCAAAATAGCGTTTTCACGCGCGAGTTCATTGCCCGCATGAAACGGCCCGGGCTCCGCATTGAAGACCTGGTGCGCGAGGTGCAGGATTCAGTCGAAGTACTTGCCAGCACAGTGAGCCATGAGCAACGCCCGGCTTTGTACAACGAGGCGCGCGGAAATTTCTACTTCTTTGCCCCCAAGACCAATGCGGCGTCTTCAACGTCAGTATCAAAGGCTTCCCTGCGCGAAGACCGGTTTTGGGACGAAGCCAAATCTGCAGGTAACAGGGAAGGATTTGAGGCCTACCGCAAGGCCTATCCCGATGGAAGGTACGCTGATCTTGCTCTTGCCAATCTGAGCAAGCTGGCTGCACAAACCCAAGGCCAATTCGCTAGCTCGGGCGATGCAACCACTGGAACAGCTGCCACAAGTTCCAACCGAACGGCAACCCCCGCTGTGGCCCTACAGTCTTTCGGCTTTGAGGACAAAGACTGGGGCGTAGCCCCGCGCAGTTCGCCCAAGACCGGGTCGGCTCACGCACCGACACCGGTCAGCATTCCGGGTGGGCGTGTGATCAAAACCCTGGAACTCAAAGACATGCTGGCCACCAGCAAGAATTTGACCGTGGTCGACGTGCTGGACAGCAAGGAAAGGCGAACAGTTCCAGGTGCGCACTGGCTTCCTGACGCAGGCGACACCAAGATGCTTGGTGCCGAGAAAGCCCGATTGGCCACTGCACTGGAGAAACTAACCGGTGGCGACAAAGATCGGACCTTGGTCTTCATGTGCATTAACTCGGAGTGCTGGCAGTCTTACAACTCGTCGCTGCACGCGTTGGAGTTTGGTTACAGAAATGTGGTCTGGTACCGTGGTGGAACGCAGGCTTGGGTGGGTGCCGGGCTGGAGCTCAAGAGGGCTAGAAAAGTCGAGTGGTAAAAGACTTGAAAACGTTGCTCAAGGCCAAGCGCGCAGAGTCAATTTTTTGCATGTCAAACCCTTTGAATTCTGTTGTCCAAACTAGCCCTCACCCCCCCTCACGCAACCCTACTTTTGCCGCGTGGAAGCCCCTGTAGCTACCCATTGACCGGCTTGATTTTCCAGCAGGTACTGCTCCATCGATTCGATTCGGTAGGCCTTGGCGTTTTGCCGTCCCTGCTCAATCACAGTCGACCTGACCACAATTCGGTCGCAGTTTCCAGGCTCCTGAAGCTGCGCTTGAATCGACAGACGCCTCTGGCTGAACTTGCTGAGTGCCTTTACAGCAGCAACCGTGCTATGGGCGAACTCGTCGCGGCCAATGTCCAGTGTTGACAGGCTTGCATCCTGGTTGCGCACCGTGGCATGCACCACCACTCCAGGGGCAAACAAACGCAAAACACTGTCGGCGTCGCGCTGAATCACAGCGCTATCCAACTGATTCAGCCAGGCCTTGGCCACCTTGGTGGTCGGACACACTGTGCGCAGGGTTAGCTCCTTGAGTTGCCGGGCGCTGCTTTCATCCGCTGTGGCAGACAGGCCGTCCAACTCTGCATCAAACTGGCCCGGTACATAAAAGTCCGGCACCTTGGTCAGTAGCACCGGCAGCAACAGCGTCATCAGAGCCCGTGTGTTGGTGGGTGTGCCTTGTCGTGCAAAGCCGACTTTACCAACAGGGATATCGAGTTCATTGCCGTTGGCCTGAAGCGTGGTTGCGCCACGGTTGACTTTGTCGTACGTGCCTGTTGCTTCAGCAGGCACAAGTGATTGGAGAAAACTGGGCATCGTGGATTACAAACGGCATTGCCAGCGCTTTTGAGAGCGCACTGGTAATATCGACGCCAGTGAAAGACCCGCAGAAATTGACCAGTCGGACACGCACGATGTGCCATGCCGGCTGGATGAACATTACGAAAATTGAACACCGACCGCTTCATTGACCTTGCCTATTTCCATGCTTATCGGGTAGCAGGGTACGCGCTACAAAATTGGGCGGACGATGCGGCGATTTTGGCCTTCATGTTCTGTTGATATGAAAAAATTTCCTACTCACCCCGCCAATCCAGAGCGGCTTTGTTGGGGCTGCGACACCTACTGCGCATCGGATTCCATGCGTTGCGGCAATGGATCTGATCGCACCCAACACCCCAGTGAATTGTTTGGCGAAAATTGGCGCGACTGGGGTAGTGACTTCGTCGCAACACCTGCTAAACCGCCGGACCAGTCTCACGAGTTGCGCCAGCAACCCGCTTCTGACCTACCCGTCAAGTAGGCATTGTTGGCGGTGCAACGAGCGGCAAATGAATGTCGATCGTGGTGCCCTGGCCCAAAACGGAACGCACATGCATCGAACCGCCCAGCGCTTTGCGCACAATCGAGTCAACGATGCTCATGCCCAGGCCCGTTCCTCCGTGGCCGATTTTCGTGCTGAAGAAGGGCTCAAAGAGATGCAACAGGACATGTTGGGGAATTCCAACGCCGTTGTCAGCAAAACGCAAATTCACCTGACGGTCTAGCACCTGGGCACTGATCACCAGAACCCCATCACTGCGCCCTTCAAAGGCGTGAAAGTAGGCGTTATTGATTAAGTTGATACAACCAGCCCTAGCGGTCCTGGCAAGCTGTCCATACGAATGCCCACCGCCACCTCCTGCACGATCCGGTGTGGTGATTTCTTCAGGCTTGGTCCCAGCGACATGACAACTTCAGCCAGCACCTCAGCCAAATCAAACGTCCGCTGTTGCTCACTGGCTTGATCCGCCGCAACCTGCTTGAAGTTTTTGAGCAAGGTCTCAGAGCGACTCAAATTGCGCTGCAGCAAGAGTCCGCCCTCTTCCAAATTGCGCCCCAACTCCATCAGGCCGGACTTGCGCACTTGACCCGACTCCAACCGCAACTGCAACTGCCGCGCCAGATCAGTCAAGGTACTGGCTACCAAGACACTGTTGCCCAGCGGGGTATTCAACTCATGGGTAACACTGGCCACCAGCGCAGCCAAGGCCGCCTTGGCCTTGCTGCGCACCAGCTCCTCACGTGAGTCGTGCAATTTGCCCAAAGTCAGCGACAGTTCAGCCGTTCGATGCTCGACGCGTTGCTCCAGTTCAGCATTGAGTTCGCGAATCGCTTTTTCGGCCTGGACCCGATCCGTCACATCGACAAGCAACGCAAATAGACCGACCACCTTGCCGTTCTCGAATTCTGGCAATACATCTACATCCAGCCAGTACTCCAACCCGGTATTGGCGTCAAAGTTGGTGCGGCGGTACCGCTGTGCAACGCCCCCCAGTGCCCGGCGCCAGTAGGGCAGAATTTGTTCCAGCGCGATATTCGGGATGTAATCAGCAATCGGCAAACCAATGATGTCAGCCGGTTGGGCGCCCATGAGGGTGGCGTAGCGGGTGTTGCAGCGGCGCAGTCGGGATTGAGCATCAAACGAGGCAACGCCGGCTGGCACGTTATCCATCAGAAGCAACAACTCACGCTCGCGGAGCTCCACTTTCGCATTGTGTTGTGCCGGTTCATTGGATAAGGTGATAGCACGGTCACGACTGTTAATGAGATTTTGCCGCGCTGTATAGGCCAGAATGGAAATCACAGTGAGTACGACTGCAACCTGAACCATGACCACCAGCGTTCCTGCGCGCGGCGTTGGATGATAAACGCCAGCCAATTCTGCGGAGCCGACGGCCAATATAAAACCGACGGTACCAAGGGTCATGGCAGCCAGCCAGCGCCGACCCAGCACCCAACCGACCAAACCTATCGAAAAGGGGTAAATGACCATGCTGGCGCTGTGCACACCCGCAAATTGCAAGACATTGGCACTGGTCATCAACCAGACACCCACCGCAAAAACCACAATCGCCCGCCGCGGGCTGTGCCGCAATTGCCAACGACTAATCACCAGCACCAACACCAGAAACACTAAGGGTATATAGCGCTGCCATTCGGTTGGGGTGGTGGTGACAATGCTGACGAAAACCAACACCAGTGCCACAACAATGGCGCGCTGGATCCAGATAACGAACTGTCGGCAGCCTCCGATATCGTCAAAGTCACTCATCAATGCCGGATCGGGCTTCATCGGTTGGATTTGTTCCAATACATTCTTCAACGTAGCAGACCATGATAGGATTTGCCCAGCCTCTGGATACACACCATGAACCGCTGTTGCAACCTGCTCACTTCGCATGCTCACGCCCCCGCCACGCCGGCGGCTGTTTTGACATCACGAGCGCCATGACAACCGTGATGGCATGGATCCAGCCTCTTTTATTCTGAACAAACCAGCCTCTAGCCCCCAAAAAGGCTGATGCTAATGCTATTTTATTAATAGCAAAGAAAAGTTGCAAAATGACCAAGAAAGTATTTATCAAGACCTTTGGCTGCCAAATGAACGAGTACGACTCGGACAAGATGGCTGACGTGTTGGGTGCGGCCCAGGGCTACGAGCCCACGCAAAACGTCGATGAGGCCGACTTGATATTGTTCAACACCTGCTCAGTGCGGGAAAAGGCGCAAGAAAAAGTCTTTTCGGACCTTGGCCGGGTCCGCCACTTGGCTCGCAAGGGAGTGCTAATAGGCGTGGGCGGTTGCGTTGCCAGTCAGGAGGGGGCCGAGATCATCAAGCGCGCGCCATTTGTGGACGTGGTGTTTGGCCCGCAAACCCTGCACCGCCTGCCAGACATGCTGAACGCTCGAAAAGAGACAAAACTCCCTCAAGTCGATATCAGTTTCCCTGAAATTGAAAAATTCGATTTTTTACCGCCAGCCAAGGTGGACGGCGCATCGGCATTTGTCAGCATCATGGAAGGCTGTTCCAAATATTGCAGCTACTGCGTCGTGCCCTACACCCGTGGTGAAGAAGTAAGCCGCCCGTTTGAAGACATTTTGGTTGAAATTGCCGGTTTGGCCGACCAGGGTGTAAAGGAAATCAACCTGTTGGGTCAAAACGTGAACGCCTGGCGCGCGCCCATGGGCTCGACGGCCGAGGTGGCAGACTTTGCCACACTCTTGGAATACGTCGCCGACATTCCCGGCATTGAGCGCATTCGTTACACCACCAGCCACCCCAACGAGTTCACGCCTTCCCTGATCGCCGCCTACGACAAGATTCCCAAACTCGTAAGCCACCTTCATTTACCAGTGCAGCATGGAAGTGACACCATATTGATGGCCATGAAGCGCGGCTACACCGCCATGGAATACAAAAGCACCGTCCGCAAGTTGCGCGCCATTCGGCACGACATGTCCGTGAGCTCGGACTTCATCGTGGGTTTTCCTGGCGAGACCGACGATGACTTCAATAAGATGATGAAGCTGATTGACGATGTCGGCTTTGACAACAGCTTCAGCTTTATTTTCAGCCCCCGCCCAGGCACCCCGGCAGCCAACTTGCGAGACGGTACACCCCACGATGTGAAGTTACGCCGACTGCAGACCCTGCAAACGGCAATCAATGACAACATCACGCGAATCAGCGAGAGCCGTCTGGGCACAGTGCAGCGCATCTTGGTGGAGGGCCGTAGCAAGCGCGATGCAAGTGAGCTGATGGGGCGCACCGAATGCAACAGGGTGGTGAACTTTGCCGGGCAATCCCGGTTGGTGGGGCAATTGGTGGACGTCAAAATCACCGAGACGCGCTCGTACACGCTGCGCGGAGAGGTACTGACGCACGACGAACCCCTATCAATTTGATAGCTTCCAACGCCCAATCGACGAGGGCTAGCCGCCAAAAATCCTTACAAAGAAGACTGATGTTCAGAACGGCATTTTGGGCATTCCCTTCATGCCACCGAGGCGCTTCATCATCTTCATCATTCCGCTGCCCTTCATTTTCTTCATCATCTCCTGCATTTGCTCAAACTCCTTGAGCATGCGGTTGACTTCCTGAACATGAACACCCGCGCCACCAGCAATACGGCGTTTACGGGTAGCTTTGATCAGTTCGGGCCGCCGGCGCTCGAGCGGCGTCATGCTGTGAATGATGCCTTCCTTGCGCTTGATTTCCTTTTCGGCCCGCTCCATGTCCACATTGCCGGCCTTGGCCGACATGGCAGCAGGGAGCTTGTCCATCAAACTCGACAGGCCACCCATTTGCTTCATCTGCTGAATTTGTGCAAGGAAGTCGTTCAAGTCGAAACCTGCACCACTTTTTACCTTTGCAGCCAGCTTTTGTGCTGCCGCAATGTCAACCCCTGCGGTCACCTGCTCCACCAAAGCCAGGATATCGCCCATGCCCAGAATACGCCCGGCGTGGCGCTCGGCGTCAAATACTTCCAGACCATCGAGTTTTTCGCTGGTACCGGCAAACTTGATCGGCGCGCCGGTGATTTGACGCACCGACAGGGCCGCGCCACCGCGGGAGTCACCATCAAGCTTGGTCAGAATAATGCCAGTCAGTGGCAGCGCTTCCTTGAAGGCTTTGGCGGTGTTGACCGCGTCCTGGCCCTGCATGGCGTCCACCACGAACAAGGTTTCCACCGGGTTCAACGCCGCGTGCAATTCCTTGATTTCAGCCATCAGCACCGCATCAATTGCCAACCGGCCAGCGGTGTCAACCAATAACACATCGAAAAAATGCTTGCGGGCAAAGTCCAAAGCCGCGCGGCCTATGTCCACCGGCTTTTGGTCCGGTGTGCTGGGGAACCACTCGGCACCCGCCTGCGCAGTGACGGTTTTGAGCTGTTCAATGGCGGCCGGACGATAGACGTCGCCGGAGACGGTTAGAACCTTTTTCTTGCGTTTCTCAATCAGGTGCTTGGCCAACTTCGCCGTAGTGGTTGTTTTACCAGCGCCTTGCAGGCCCGCCATCAGAATCACTGCGGGCGGCTGGGCCGCGAGGTTGATGTCACTGACGCCCTCGCCCATGGTGGCCGCCAGTTCTTTACTGACGATACTGACCAACACCTGCCCGGGCTGCAATGAACCCATCACCTCCTGGCCGAGCGCTTTTTCCTTGACGCGGGCCACAAAGTCGCGCACTACCGGCAGCGCCACGTCAGCTTCGAGCAGGGCCATGCGAACCTCTCGCAACATGTCGGAAACGTTGGTTTCCGTGATGCGGGCCTGGCCGCGCATTTCTTTGACGAGGCGGGAAAGTTTGTCGGAGAGGGCGGAGGCCATAGGATGTGTACCAGTGCAGAAAGCAAAACGCTAAACTGTACCCATGATTTTAGCCAGTGCGTCCCCGATAAGCCTGATTTTGTCGCTATTAGCCGCAGTGGCCTATGCATGGCCGGCATGGCGTGCGACCCATTTAAGCGAGAATGTTGCCCGGTTTTCGGTCGCGCTGGCGTGGCTACTGCACGGCACAGTATTGGCATTGACTTTGTTGGGCGAGCAACCGCACTTTGGTTTCGCTCCAGCCATGTCGGTCACAGCCTGGTTGGTTGCCGCAGTCTACGCGGTAGAGAGTCACATTTACCCCCAACTTCCGACTCGCTGGACGCTTTGTGTTGTTGGCGCCGCTGCCGTCATGACGGCCTTTTTCTTTCCCGGTAGTCCGATGCCGGTTACCGTTTCGGCGTGGCTGGCGCTACATTTGGCGTTCGGCGTGGCGTGTTATGGTTTGTTTGGAATCGCAGTGGTTCATGCTTGGTTTATGACCCGCGCCGAGACGCGAATTCGTCATGCACAAGACCCGCACAGCGGCCTGCCATTGCTGACACTGGAGCGCCTGACCTACCGGTTTGTTGGTGCGGGCTTTGCGTTGCTGAGCGCCACTCTTTTGGCGGGTTTCCTGTTCGGCGATGCGCTGTACGGGCATGGACACGGATGGCGTTGGGACCACAAAACCATTTTTTCTACACTGGCATGGATCGCGTTTGCTGTGCTTCTGGTGGGGCGTTCCGGATTTGGATGGCGTGGCAGGAGGGCCGTCACGGTCCTCTACATTGGATCGGGCTTTTTGTTGCTGGCCTATGTCGGATCGCGCTTCGTGTTGGAAATTATTCTGGGGCGCACACCGTGAAATTCCTCCTGGTATTTTTACTCGTACTCGTCGTTGCCTGGCGTTGGCGCGCGTGGCGTGAGGCAGTGCTGCGAAACAAACCGCGTCAGGACCCGCCTATCCCCACGGCGGCGAACATGGTTACCTGCAAGCGCTGCGGGCTGCATATTCCAGAAAAGGATGCGCTAATCGGTAAACTGGGCAACTATTGCAGCGCAGAGCATCGGCATCAAGTGGAAAATTGAATGACGGAGTCCGTGACAACCCACTCCTGGTTGGGTCCCGGTAGTTCCGATATCGAGACCCGCCAGTCGAGCATCTCCCATGAGTTGATCCGTCAGTGGCAGGGTTTCATGACCGCCAGACTGGTTTTAGGTTTCATGCTGGTCACCTTGCTAGCAGCCCTCCAGGCGAGTGGCGCCGCACAAAACAAAGCATTGATTGCAATCAGTCTGGCCTACCTTGCCGGCACGCTTGCGAGCAAAATGTTTATCCAGCCGCGCCCCCTGGGCCAGTCCTTTAACCGTGTCTGGGGAGCCCTGGTTGGTATTGATTTACTGACATTTTCGGCACTGCAAATGCTGCAGGATGGCCCCGGCAACTCCACCTCCATCAATTACACACCGCTTTTTGCGCTGCCACTGCTGCTCGCCTCAGTGCTCGGTTCGCTGCGGCTGGCTTTGGGAACTGCTGCCGGTATCACCATGCTGATATTGGGCGGGTCTATCTTGGTTTTTCTGCGCAGCCCGGTTGACTCACCGCCGTATTTTGTGCAACCGGCACTGAGTGGAGCAGGCTATTTCGCCATCGCCTGGCTGTCCAATCAACTCGCCAGCCGGCTGGCAACCGAAGGCCTACGTGCAAGCCAAAGCCAACTCGCAGCATCCATACAGCGGCAGGTCAACTCATTGGTAATTGAATCGTTACCCGACGGTGTGCTGATCGTTGACGATCGCGGGCGTGTGCATGCCGCCAACCCGTCAGCGCGTCACATGCTGGGCTCAAGCCTGGCACTGCACGCAATGGCTTTTGACCTGAAGGACGAACCCGGATGGCGCCCGCTGCTTGATCTGACTCGGCGCAGCGTCGGCACCAGCGAAAGCCATGAAGAGGACGTGGTGATAAGCCACGGCGGCCAGGGCCCGCGACGCCTGCATGCTCGCACCCGCCTTGCTGCGCCGCACGGCAATCTCGGCGAAAGTCTCTGCGTACTGTTCCTGCAGGACCAGCGTGAACTGGAAGCCCGCATGCGAACCGAAAAACTCGCTGGCATGGGTCGCATGTCAACTGCCGTAGCACACGAAATTCGCAATCCGCTCGCTGCAATTTCCCAGGCCAACGCACTGCTCGATGAAGACATCACCGACCCCAAGTTGAAAAAGCTCACGGCCATGGTGGGCCAGAACGCCAAGCGCCTTGAAAAAATTGTGAATGACATTCTCAACATTTCGCGCATACAGCCCTACGATGAGAGTTATCTGATTCCACCGGTGGAGCTCAAAACCGCAATCCACCGCATTTGCCAGGATTGGGCCGCTCAAAGCGGTTGTGCAGACCAACTGAAAGTAACCGAAGGTGAAACCGCCGCAGCTGTGCGCTTTGATAGTGAGCACCTGCGACGTGTCATGGTCAATCTGCTAGACAACGCACGACGCCATACCACCGACATGCCAGAGTCCATTCAGGTCACCGTCAGCGCAATCGACACCCAGCGCGTCAGCATTTCCGTGTGGAGCGATGCGCCGCCGATGGACCAGTCAGTCGAACGCCATTTGTTTGAACCCTTTTTTTCATCGGACAGTCGATCCAGTGGACTGGGGCTTTTTATCTGTCGTGAACTGTGTGAACGAAACGATGCTTCCCTCATCTACCAGCGCAACATACGCATGGCTCGGGAAAACCAGACTGAAGGCAACGATTTTCTGATAACACTGAATCGGGTTGACCCACCCGATAATGCCGCCACGGCTGAAATATCCACAACACCATGGCAAGTCAATCCGTAACGACCAACGCGCACATTCTGGTAATTGACGACGAACCGGATCTGCGGACCCTTTATGAACTCACGCTATTGCGCGAGGGGTACCGCGTCCAAACAGCGGGTAGTGTCGCAGAGGCAATGCGCGCGATAGACACTCAGCGATTTGATGTTCTGATCACCGACATGCGCCTGCCAGACGGGCTGGGGATCGATATCCTCCACCGAATGCGTGACGAACGACGGTCCGAGCGTTGTATTGTGATAACCGCACACGGTTCCGCAGAAAACGCGGTCGAATCCCTCAAGGCTGGCGCCTTTGACTACCTGACAAAGCCAGTCGATTTGAGCCAGTTTCGTGTAGCCATCGCGTCGGCGATCCAGGGTCTGGCGCCCAAAGCGGGGCCCGCTCGCCGGGCAACCGATTGGACTCACTCGGAATCCAGCGCCGCCGCCCCACTGGGTCAGTTGGCGCTGGCCCGACTGGCCGGCGAGTCTGCCGTCATGCGAGGCGTCAAAGAGCGCATCATCAAGGTGGCCCGCAGCATGGCCCCGGTATTGATTCAGGGCGAATCCGGTACCGGCAAGGAACTGGTTGCATGCGCTTTGCATGCCAATAGCCACCGTTGCACCGGTCCCTGGGTCGCGGTGAATTGCAGTGCAATTCCCGAAAACCTGCTGGAAACCGAGTTTTTTGGAGCGAAAAAAGGGGCTTACACGGGGTCGATTCACGACCGGGAGGGGTTTTTTCAGGCTTCCAAGGGTGGGACTCTCTTTCTCGACGAAATTGGGGACTTGCCGCTGGCGATGCAGTCTAAACTTTTACGTGCGATCCAGGAACGCTGTGTGCGTCCGGTCGGGTCTACAGCCGAAGTCCCCGTCGATGTCCGGATTGTGAGTGCCACCCACAAAGATCTACCGGCCGAGGTTGCGGCGGGGCGGTTTCGCCAGGACCTCTTTTACCGTCTAAACGTCATAGACATCAACATCCCGCCACTGCGCGAGCGCTCCGAGGACCTGCCGGCCCTGTGCAAAGCATTGCTGGAGCGGATTGCCGATGAGGCACAAATTGAAGTGCCCGGGATGGCGCCTGGCGCGATCGAACAGCTCATGCAACTTCCCCTGCGTGGCAATGTTCGCGAACTCGAAAACCTGCTACATCGTGCGCTGGCGCTGTCTGAAGGTGCCGCACTTCAACTCGACGAGATTCAATCGCCCCTGAGTGGATCAGTTCCGCTTGACAATTACCCGCCCGAGGCCACCGAGGCAAGCTGTGAAAGCTCGCTCCCTACAGATCTTCAGGGTCACCTCGACCAGCAAGAACGCGAGATTCTGGTCAAGACACTGAAGGAGACCGGCTTCAACCGCACATTGGCTGCAACCCGGCTTGGATTGAGCCTGCGCCAGATCCGTTATCGCATTGCGCGATTGAAGATCGATGTTCCAAAAGACGATGGACCCGAAGAATAGACCGGAACACGCGCGCGCCAGCGCATGGGAAAACGGTTGGTACCGTTTGGCGCATCATCTGGCATCACCCAATTTCGGCGCACGACCCGCCGGCACCCAAGTAGACCTGGTGGTGCTGCATTCCATCAGCTTGCCCCCAGGAAGATTCGGCGGAAACGAGGTTCAGGAACTGTTCACCAACCGCCTTGACTGGGAGGCGCATCCCTACTTCAAGCAAATTGAAGGATTGAAGGTCTCATCGCACTTCTACATACGCCGAACCGGGGTCTTGTGGCAGTTTGTGAGTTGCAAGCATCGCGCCTGGCATGCCGGCGCATCACACTACCGCGGACGATCCAACTGCAACGACGACTCCATCGGCATTGAGCTCGAAGGACTGGAAGGCACCGAGTTTGAACCAGCACAGTACGAAATACTCAGCACGCTCTGCCAGGAAATACTCCTGTACTACCCAATTGCCCACATTGCAGGCCACGAACATATTGCACCAGGACGCAAGTGTGACCCGGGACCTGGCTTAGATTGGACTTTGTTACAAAAAGGTTTGGGACTGTCGGACCGGTATTTTCCAGCCTCGGTCATCACAAGAAGCGGCTAACGCGCCTCGGCGGAGTGGGGTCGCCGATGCTGTCAATTTAGCACTCAAAGCCGCACCCCGACTGCAGTCTCCATATTCCACGCCATTTTTCAGGCTATCCCCATTGCAGCGCCGTGTCCACATGGGGTCGCAAAACCTAAACCATCTGCCAAAACTACAAATCACAAGCACATTTCTGTCCAATTTGCACATTGGCAAATATTCACCAAAAACACTACCGGTAGTGGCTTGCATGCACCAAACACCCCATATATAGTGTGCTTTGTCATAAACGACCTGTGAATGGTCGTTGACTGTGTATCGGTCAAACTGACCTGTGACGCCCTACATCAACCGAATTAGACGAGGAATTCATGCTCACTGCTTCCAATCCGGCACCGGCGCTTGCTGCGTTGCGCCAACCTATAACCGATACGCTGGCCGATGGTGGCTCGCTCAAGTTACTGGCCGATTACCAGATCATCCGACGCAACGGTGCAGTCGTCCCCTTCGAGCCTAACAAGATCGTCGTCGCCATGATGAAGGCGTTTTTGGCGGTGCATGGCACCCAAGGTGCTGCGTCTGCCAGCGTGCGGGAAGTGGTGGAGACCCTCACCCGCCAAGTCATCCGGGCCCTTGTTCGGTCGCGCCCGGGTGGCGGCACCTTTCATATTGAAGACGTACAGGATCAGGTTGAGCTTGGCTTGATGCGCGATGGGCACCATGAAATTGCTCGCGCCTACGTGTTGTACCGTGAGCGACGCACGCAAGAACGCGCTAGGCAGGTCACCCTGTCAGCGCCAGTTGCCCAGGTACTGCACGCGATAGAAGGTGGCCAGCGGGTTGTGCTCGACCTGGAGCGCCTGACGGCGCTGATTGAAGCTGCCTGCAGTGGCCTGGGCGAGGATGTCAAGGCCGCACCCATCCTGGCAGAAACCATGCGAAACCTTTACGACGGCGTCCCGATGGACGAGGTCTATAAAGCATCGATCCTGGCAGCACGCACGCTGATCGAAAAGGACCCCGACTACACCTACGCTACGGCGCGCCTGCTGTTCCACACCATTTCGCGGGAGGTGCTGGGCCACGATGTCGAGGCCGGTGCAATGAAAAATGTCTACACCGACTACTTCCCCGCCTTCATCCGCCGCGGGATTACAGCTGAGTTGCTTGATGAGCGGCTGGCGCAGTTCGACCTCAAACGTCTGGCTTGCGCGTTGAAATCCGAGCGCGACCATCAATTTGATTACCTGGGATTGCAAACACTCTACGACCGTTATTTTCTGCACGAAGGCAAAACCCGGATCGAATTGCCGCAGGCATTCTTCATGCGGGTCGCAATGGGTCTGGCGCTCAACGAAATTGATCGCGAAGCACGCGCAATCGAGTTTTACGAAGTGCTTTCTCGCTTTGACTTTATGTCGAGCACTCCAACCCTGTTTAACAGTGGCACTCGGCGTCCTCAGCTTTCTTCATGCTACCTGACTACCGTGCCCGACGATCTAGATGGGATTTACGAGTCGATCAAAGAGAATGCGTTACTGTCCAAATTTGCCGGCGGATTGGGCAATGACTGGACGCGCGTGCGGGCACTGGGCTCGCATATCAAGGGGACAAACGGGGAATCGCAGGGTGTCGTACCATTTTTGAAAGTGGTAAACGACACGGCCGTTGCTGTAAATCAGGGGGGCAAGCGCAAGGGCGCGGTTTGCACGTACCTTGAAACGTGGCACCTGGACATCGAAGAATTTCTGGAACTGCGCAAAAACACGGGCGATGACAGGCGGCGAACCCACGACATGAATACCGCCAACTGGGTTCCAGACCTATTTATGCGCCGCGTCATGGAAAAAGGAACCTGGACCCTGTTCTCGCCGTCCAGCGTGCCAGACCTGCATGACCTGTACGGTGCAGAATTTGAAAAGGCCTATTTGGTTTATGAGCAAAGGGCTGCGCGCGGCGAAATCCAACCTGCACGCACCATCGAGGCCAGCGATCTGTGGCGCAAGATGCTGACCATGCTGTTTGAGACCGGACACCCCTGGATCACCTTTAAAGATGCCTGCAATGTCCGGTCGCCCCAGCAGCATGTCGGCGTCGTGCATTCCAGCAATCTATGCACCGAGATAACCTTGAACACCTCCGATACTGAGACCGCTGTCTGCAATCTCGGCTCAATCAACTTGCGCCAACACTTGGCCGATGGCGCACTGGACCATGACAAGCTTCGCCGCACCGTTACCACAGCGATGCGCATGCTCGACAACGTCATTGACATCAACTACTACGCTGTCAAAAAGGCCCGCGACGCAAATTTGCGCCACCGTCCGGTGGGTTTGGGTGTTATGGCTTTTCAGGATTGCCTGTACGAGTTGCGCGTGCCTTATGCCAGTGAAGCTGCAGTGCAGTTTGCCGACACGTCGATGGAGGCAGTCTGCTATTACGCCTATTGGGCTTCCACTGAACTTGCAAAAGAGCGTGGCAGGTATTCCAGCTATAAAGGATCTCTGTGGGACCAAGGCATCTTGCCGGCGGACACAATCGACATGCTGACCCATGCGCGGGGCGGGTACGTCGAGGTTGATCTTTCATCCACGCTGGACTGGGATGCGTTGCGCAAGAAGATTGCCGCCGATGGCATGCGCAACTCCAATTGCGTAGCCATCGCACCGACCGCCACGATTTCCAACATCATCGGCGTGGATGCATCGATAGAACCCAGCTTTGGAAACCTATCGGTCAAGTCCAATTTGTCGGGTGAATTCACAGTGATCAACGGCTACTTGGTAAAGGATCTGAAGAGACTAGGATTGTGGGACGATGTCATGGTGATGGATCTGAAACACTTTGACGGATCGCTCGGTCCCATCGACCGCGTGCCACAAGAAGTCAAGCGCTTGTATGCAACGGCCTTCGAGGTCGAAACCCAGTGGTTGGTCGAGGCTGCGGCGCGACGTCAGAAGTGGATTGATCAGGCGCAATCGCTAAACATTTACATCGCTGGCGCCTCTGGTAAGAAGTTGGACGAGACGTACAAGCTGGCTTGGTTGCGTGGACTCAAAACCACTTACTACTTGCGCACCACGTCTGCAACCCACGCGGAAAAATCAACCGTTGCGGCGGGCAAGATGAATGCAGTTTCATCTGGCAATGACGCCACCGGGTCGTTGCGCACATCGCCAGCGATGAACGCAATCGCCGCTGCGGCGCGTGCCCAGATTGATGCAGCAAACTACGTGGCCACCGACATTAAATTTTGCGGCGTCGATGATCCAACATGCGAGTCATGCCAGTAGACAACAGCGGCAACGCCTAGGCGTCGGCGATGCTATTGAACAACACATATTTGCAACGAAATGCATGATTACTTTTCATTTCATTTCGCTGCTCTCATAATCCGCAGATTGGAATAATTTATGTTGACCTGGGACGAAGAAGTCAAGCCCACATCGCTACCTAATTTTGCGTTCACGCCGTCGGAAAACCTGTCGGTCGAGCGAGCGCCCAACTCCCCTCCAAAGTCCGCCCCACCCCTTCGCATGAAGGCAGCGGACAAGCGCATCATCAATGGAAAAACGGACGTTAACCAATTGGTTCCGTTCAAATACAAATGGGCTTGGGAAAAATATCTGGCAAGCTGTGCCAACCATTGGATGCCGCAAGAAGTCAACATGACACGCGACATTGCACTGTGGAAAAGTCCGACCGGTTTAACAGACGATGAGCGTCGCATCATCAAGCGTAATCTCGGTTTTTTTGTCACTGCGGATTCGCTAGCGGCCAACAATATTGTTCTTGGGACCTATCGCCATATCACTGCGCCGGAATGCAGGCAGTTTCTGTTGCGGCAAGCGTTTGAAGAAGCGATTCACACCCACGCGTATCAATACATCGTTGAATCACTTGGACTCGACGAGAGCGAAATATTCAACGCGTACAACGAGGTCCAATCAATACGTGACAAGGACCAATTCTTGATCCCGTTTATTGAAGCGATCATGGATCCGCACTTCCATACCGGCACACCCGAGGCTGATCAGACACTGCTTAAGTCACTGATCGTTTTCGCCTGCCTGATGGAAGGTCTGTTCTTTTATGTCGGGTTCACCCAAATCCTGGCACTGGGACGACAAAACAAGATGACAGGCGCAGCCGAACAGTACCAGTACATCCTGCGTGATGAATCGATGCACTGCAATTTTGGAATCGATTTGATCAATCAACTCAAACTGGAAAACCCACAGCTGTGGACTGCTGAGTTCAAGGGCGAAATCCGGGCGCTTTTTGTCAAAGCGGTTGAGCTGGAATACCGTTATGCGGAAGACACGATGCCGCGTGGCGTGCTGGGAATGAACGCATCCATGTTCAGGGGATACTTGCGGTATATCGCCAATCGGCGTGCCACCCAGATCGGCCTGGATGCCTTATTTCCGAATGAGGAAAATCCATTCCCTTGGATGAGCGAAATGATTGACTTGAAGAAGGAGCGTAACTTCTTTGAGACTCGCGTCATCGAATATCAGTCCGGCGGCGCTTTGTCGTGGGACTAAAAGGCACGATGCCAACCCTATTTCATCTCTCCACCACCGCCCTTGTCCAGGGTGTAACGGCTGGATGTCACCAAGTTCATGTGGCTGGGATCCGACCCAACCGCATGCATCACTTCCTGCTTTCCAAACTGCAAGAAGTGCTCTTTGTAAATTGATCAAGGAGAAAATCATGGCAACTGCAAAAAAACCGGCCGCAAAAAAGGCCGCTCCCGCAAAAAAGGCTGCACCAGCAAAAGCGGCTGCACCAGCAAAGAAAGTAGCGGCTGCTAAAAAAGCGGCTCCGGCGAAGAAAGCTGCACCTGTAAAGAAAGTCGCAGCCAAAAAGGCCGCTCCTGCCAAAAAAGCAGCGCCAGCAACAAAGGTAGCAGCCAAGAAGGCAGCTCCCGCGAAAAAGGCCGCAGCAAAAAGTGCAGCCCCTGCGAAAAAGGCTGCCCCGGCTAAAAAGGCAGCAGTAAAGAAAGCTGCTCCAGCCAAAAAGGCCGCTGCCAAGAAGGCGCCTGCCAAGAAAGCCGTTGTAGCGAAGAAGGCAGCCAAAAAGCCGGCTGCGAAGAAAGCCGCGAAAGCACCCGCTGCCGCTGCCGCAACCCCTGCAGCAGCATCTGCCGCTCAAACCACGCTAAACCCACAAGCGGCATGGCCCTTCCCGACATCCAGCAAACCCTGATTGTTCAGTTGCAGGAAATCAAAGCCCGGCACTGAAAAGTGTCGGGCTTTTTTATGGATAAAACGAGAGAAGCCGGTAACCAGAAATTTTCTCTGACGTGGCTGTGAGTTTGACGCTCATTGCCAAGTTTGCCTGGATCTCGGCCCCGGCGGGCATTTCATTCGACTGATCGCCGAAGTCATGCGCCAGAAAGACGCGGCGGATGACCGCATGGTCTTGCATGTCGGTCAGGGTTAATTCCACTGCAGGCGTTGCAACAGGTACCGGCGACGTGTTCTTTAGCGTGAAGGACAGGCGGTACACATCGGACCGGATTTTGGTGAAGGCTGAGTTGTCGATCACCACCGCTTCGATATATCGAAACGGTGCGAGCGTGCAGCCAGCTGTGGCGCACAGTGATTCCAAAAGTGGTCTGCTCCACGGCAGGCTGGCAGACAACCGGTCGCGCTCGTGCCACAGGATCTGACCACACAGTGCCAGCGTAAGCACGAAACACACAATAAACAGCAATGCCCGCACCGGGCGCGACGCCCATCGTGACGACCCAGTTCCTGCCGGTTGCATAAAGGACTGCCGCATAACCTCGACAGGCTCATGTACCGATTCGTCCAACGGCGCCAATGTGCTATCAGCACTATTGCCAGACACGTCGGTGTCAAACACGGGTTCGCGTGGGTAATCCACCGTATCGGCGCGACCAAGCTGTGGGGTATGCGGATCATCCGTAAAAATAGGAACCGGGGGCGTTTCGTCTGGCAGTGCACCGTCTGCTGCACTCACCATGCCAAACTGTGGTGCGGTGCTCTCAGGCGCGGCTTCATCAAGCACTGGAGCAACAGACTCCCCAACAGGTTGACCATCGGCCAGCCCCGGAACCTGCTGGTCGCGATCAACAGCAGAATTGGCAGCGAGGGCCTGGATATTCTCGTTCGCGTCAAAAACTTCGTTGCATTGCCCGCAGCGAACCCACCCCTCGGAAATGCGCAACTGATCCGGCACGACCTTGAACATCGTGGAACAGGCTGGGCATCGGGTTATCAGGCTCATCAACGATCCATTGTAAAGACCCTGGGTTGGGACTAACGGGTCGTGGTCATCAATATCCAACCATCTTCGCTGTCTGTGACGACCAGTTGGCAATACGGTGCGTAGGCAGCGGTCAACTCAACTGCCTGTCGCTCAAGGATTCCTGCCAGTACCAGATGGCCGCCCACTTCAACACGGGCACACAAGAGCGGGGCTAGTACTTTGAGGGGACTTGCAAGAATGTTTGCCAGTACCACATCAAACAGACCGGTCGCGGCCTCGGGAGGACCTGCGCGCAAGGTCACCGCATTGGCACTTGCATTCAAACCGGTCGCCACAATGGCCGCCGGATCAATGTCCACAGCCACCACATCTCTGGCGCCGAATTTTGCGGCCCCAATAGCAAGAATGCCTGATCCACAACCGTAGTCGAGCACCCTGCCCCGCACTGAACGCGCCGCAATCCAGCGCAGACACATGCGGGTCGTGGGATGTGTACCAGTACCAAACGCCAACCCGGGATCCAGTCGGATGATCTGACGCGCCTGCGCCGGCGGCTCATGCCAGGTCGGGACAATCCAGAATTCCGACGTAACTTCGACTGGTGCGAACTGTGATTGGGTCAAACGAACCCAGTCCTCATCAGCTACCTCGCTCACTCCAATTAGCTGACAGGACAGAAAAAAATCCTGGAGCTGCAGCAACCGAGAAGCTTCGTTCGCTGCCAATTGGTCTGAAAACAAAGCGGTTACGCGTGACCGCTGCCACCCGTCCTTTAGGGCAGGCATGCCAGGTTCGCCAAACAATGCCTGCTCGGCATCGGTCTGGGCATCCGCGTCCTCAACACTGACGCTTAATGCATCCAAGGCCTCCAACGCATCGCTGAGTTGTTCAACCCGATCCTCGGGGCACATCAAACTCAATTCAAACAGGGCCATCCGGTCAACGCCTGCGCTCGTCAAGCCACTGCTCAAGGTAATGAATATTGGTGCCACCGGCCATAAATTTGGCATCCACCATCAACTCACGATGCAGGGGAATGTTGGTGTTGATCCCTTCAACCACGGTTTCAGCCAACGCAGTTCGCATCCGGGCCATTGCCTGCTCGCGCGTATCGCCGTGAACAATGATTTTGCCAATCATTGAGTCATAGTTTGGCGGGACAAAATAGTTGGTGTAGACATGCGAATCAACACGCACACCTGGGCCCCCTGGGGCATGCCAGGTCGTTACCCGCCCAGGCGACGGTATAAATTTGTATGGATCTTCGGCATTGACGCGGCACTCAATCGCGTGGCCCCGCACTTCGATCTGACGCTGCGTGAAGGGCAATTTTTCACCTGCCGCTACCATGATCTGTGTCCGCACCACGTCAATACCGGTGACCAACTCGGTCACCGGGTGCTCGACCTGGACACGGGTATTCATTTCGATAAAGTAGAACTCGCCATCTTCGTACAAGAACTCAAAAGTACCAGCGCCGCGATAACCTATCTTCTTGCAGGCGGCAACACATCTCTCACCAATGCGTTCGATGAGTTTGCGGTTGATCCCGGGCGCCGGCGCTTCTTCCAGGATCTTCTGATGGCGCCGCTGCATTGAACAATCCCGCTCGCCCAAGTACACCGCATTGCGGTGCTTATCCGCAAGAATTTGGATCTCAATATGCCTGGGGTTCTGGAGAAACTTCTCCATGTACACGGCCGGATTGCCAAAGGCGGCCCCTGCCTCCGCCTTGGTCATGGCGACTGCATTGATCAACGCGGCTTCCGTGTGTACCACGCGCATGCCGCGCCCCCCTCCACCGCCGGCCGCCTTGATGATGACCGGATAACCTACCGCCTTGGCCATGCGTCGGATCAGTACGGGATCATCCGGCAACTCGCCTTCGGAACCCGGGACACATGGCACGCCGGCGCGAATCATCGCTTGCTTGGCCGACACCTTGTCTCCCATGGTTCGAATGGAGTCGGGCGTCGGTCCAATAAACTGAAAACCACTCTTTTCAACGCGTTCAGCAAAGTCCGCGTTTTCACTGAGAAAACCGTAACCTGGATGAATCGCTTCAGCGTCCGTCACCTCAGCGGCGGAAATAATGGCAGGTACATTGAGGTAGCTTTGCGCAGAAGGCGCCGGTCCAATACAAACGGCCTCGTCTGCGAGCTTGATATATTTGGCGTCGCGGTCTGCCTCTGAGTACACCATGACCGCCTTGACACCGAGTTCACGGCAGGCCCTCTGGATTCTCAGTGCAATCTCGCCGCGGTTGGCGATCAGGATTTTTTTAAACATTGCAGTAACCGGGCGTGCTCATTCAATGATGAACAATGGTTGACCGTACTCAACCGCCTGCCCGTTTTCACACAGAATTCGGCTTATCGTGCCGGCTTTGTCGGCCTCGATTTCATTGAGAATCTTCATCGCCTCAATGATGCAGATGGTGTCGCCTTCCTTGACGACGGATCCCACTTCAACAAACGCCTTGGCACCTGGTGATGACGAACGGTAAAAAGTCCCGACCATGGGCGACTTAACCGTATGCCCAGCTTCCACAACTTCAATTGGTGCGGCAGCGGGCACGGGCAATGGGGCAGCTACAGCGGCCGCATAAACCGGAGCTGGAGCATAGCCATGCACTGCAGCCCCGCCGCCCTTCACAATACGTACCTTGCCTTCAGCTTCGGTAATTTCAAGCTCTGACACATTGGAATCCGAGACCAGATCAATCAGAGTTTTTAGTTTGCGTAAATCCATGGAGTCCCCAACGGTCGTTATGTAACAAGATGGGCGAATTTACAGCAAAAACCCGCTATTTGTCGACAAAAATTTATATTTCACAGACAAAACTCAACAAGATGAGAGAAAAATCTATCACTCGGATCCTCCTGATTCGGCCAAAAACCCCACTCAGACCGACACAGCTCTCATTTTAGCTGAAGCCATTGGGACAGGTCCGCCGGGCTCAACCGCCCTAACTTTCGGTGCGCAATCAAGCCATCTGCACGCAACACCACGGTGAAGGGCAAGCCGCCCGCCAGATTTCCTAACCCGCGGCCCAATTCAGTGCCTGACATTCCGGCCATGCCAACTGGAAAATCCAATGGCATATTGCGCATAAAAGCCTGCACCGGCGCCAGCCGGTCAACGGCCAAGCCCAAAACTTGCCAACCTTTCGCGCGGTTTTGACGGTAGAAGTCATTAATTAGAGGCAATTCCTCAATACAGGGCGCGCACCAGGTTGCCCAAAAATTAATGAGCAATGGCCGCCCGCGCAGCGACTGCATAGTCACGGGCGCTCCCTGGGGTGTCTCCCATTGCATGGACCACAGACCATCGACCGGCGCACCCAATGATGGCGACTCAGCTGTGTGGGTACGCCACCACGCCGCACCAACCCCCAGCAAGGCCGCCGATGCGGCAGTTGCTCCCAGTAACCAGCGACGCCCTGACAACTTGTCCACCTCCTTTGCCGCAAGGTCTGAAGCGGGTTCAGCTAATAATGGTTCTGGTGAATTCATGGTTGAGTGTCCTGCAGCAAAGCGCGCAATGCGGCCACGTCACCCCGAGGGCGTCGCCCTCGGGAATCCAATCGCATGGCACCGCGCATGTCATCCAAATCGTACACCAGCAGGTGCACGCCGACATATTCACCCAATTCAGAACAAAGTGCCTGAACGCTCAGAGCATCAACCGTTTCACCGTGCAAGCCAGGAACCGACCGAGACTCATACTGCACACCCAGATCAATCAACTCAATCTCAGCCGACTTAGAGTCATCACAAAACAATTGCAGGTAAATATCGGTGCGGCGGGTGGCACTGCCATGCCATACCGCGCCGGCGATGTGAGGCCGAAACCGCTCCAGCCGATTCATCCACTCCACTGCCAACCGGCGCAGTGCCCTGAGCTCCGCCGGTTGCGTCGCGCCACAAAAAATGGCGATGTAGTCCTCCACCGCGGCTTCAAGCCTATCGTTATCGGGCAGTGCCGTGCGCGGTGACATCCCCATTTGCTTGACGGCCCGCCGTTTGGCGGCGCCAAATGCAAGCCCTTCCTCAGCCACTATACGTGCGGCAACCGCAGCAATTTCACTCTTCAATTCATCCATGCCACTATTTTGCCCACTTCAGGCATTCCCCGCGTCCATTCCGGTTGCTATTCAATTGATAGCTGACTGCACATACTGGACGAGGGTTAGCGCCAATAAATTCATTGACTGAGTCGTAGAATGCGGCTCATGCATATTCATATTCTTGGTATTTGTGGCACCTTTATGGGTGGTCTGGCCGCACTGGCAAGAGAAGCCGGGCATCGGGTAACCGGTTGTGATTCGGGGGTCTATCCGCCCATGAGTGACCAATTGCGGGCCTTGGACATTGCTCTGATAGAAGGCTTTAATGCGGACCAACTGAGTCTCAAACCCGACATGTTCGTGATCGGCAATGTGGTCAGCCGCAAGCGCCTGGCGGATGGCAGCCCAAAGTTTCCCCTGATGGAGGCAATTCTGGACGCCGGCGCAGCGTACACCAGTGGCCCGCAGTGGTTGGCTGAGCATATTTTGCAGGGGCGCCATGTCCTGGCAGTTGCAGGGACACACGGCAAGACCACCACCACGGCAATGCTGACATGGATTCTTGAATGTTCCGGCCTGAATCCTGGGTTTTTGGTCGGCGGTGTTCCGCTCAATTTCGGTGTATCCGCACGTCTCGGAACCGGTTCGGCGTTTGTGATTGAGGCCGATGAATACGACACGGCCTTTTTTGACAAACGCAGCAAGTTTGTTCATTACCGACCCCGCACAGCCATTCTCAACAACCTGGAGTTCGATCACGCTGATATCTTTGACGATCTGGCGGCGATTGAACGCCAGTTTCACCACTTGGTGCGCACCATACCAGCGTCCGGTCGCATCATCGTGAATGATTTGGAGGAGAGCCTCACCCGCGTGCTGCACCAGGGTTGCTGGAGCGAAGTGCGCAGTTTTGGTAGTGCCGTCAGTGATTTCACAGCGAATGGGGAGCCGCACTCATTTGACGTTTTGCAGTCGGGCAAGTCGCTCGCCCACCTTGAGTGGGCCATCGGTGGCACACACAACCAACTCAATGCCCTGGCCGCTATCGCTGCAGCCGAGCATGTTGGTGTTTCAGTGCCATCGTCAGTTAGCGCCTTGACGCAATTTCAAAACGTCAAGCGCCGCATGGAAGTCCGTGCACGCGTTCAATTTCAACGGCTTGGCAGTGCGCACAGCAGCGCACCGGCGTCTCCCGTCACGATTTACGATGATTTTGCACACCACCCCACGGCTATCCGGACCACAATCAATGGCCTTCGCCGTCAGGTCGGCACTGAACGCATACTGGCTGTGTTTGAGCCGCGCAGCAACACCATGAAGCTGGGCGCGATGAAGTCACAGTTGCCCTGGAGCCTGGAGGAAGCTGATCTGGCGTTTTGTCACTCGGGGGGACTGGACTGGGATGCGGACGAGGCTCTGGCCCCGATGGGTGAACGTGCACACGTTGCTTGCAACGTGGACGAGCTGGTCGCAGAGGTTCTTGAAAGCGTGCGCAGTGGAGACCATATTGTGTGCATGAGCAATGGCGGGTTTGGCGGTATTCACGCAAAATTGGCGAAGGCACTTCAAAATTCATAGCGCACTTTTTATACGGGACGAGGGCAAAGGCATGTTATTACCCTGGTCTTCGGCAACAGCATGAAATGGTTGCAAAAAATTCCGCACAGTGTGCGTTCGAGTAGCGGCCTGGAGTGGCGTCTTTGGCGCAAGCTCCCGATTATTGCGCTATTGGGGACCGCGTTACCGCTGCTCGTTCTCGTCGCAGTGCATGGGCTGGCGGAACCGGATTCCACCGCGGCACAAGCACGCTGGCTTCAAATCGCAAATTATTTTGTCTGGGCGCTGCTGATTTTTCATTGGACCATGGTCATCACCGTCGGTATTGGCTGCGTCATTGTCATGATCATGAAGGGTCCCGGCTACCATGCCGACAGTTACCCAGTCTCGCACAGTGATCGGCCTCGCGCGACACCGGAAAGCGATGATGAGGCCGCTGCGGGTCGCCCCGCGGACCCAAGGGAAACTACGTAGACGGCGCGCGCTAGCATCGCAGGCTTGACTGCCACAACGGAGGCTCGCATGCATACCCATTTCAAAAACGCCGCGCCACAAGGCGCGCAACGCAACAAGGTTGTCACAGCAACTGAGGCAGTGCGCCTGATCCATGACGGTGACACGGTGGCTACCGGCGGTTTTGTTGGTATCGGTTTTGCTGAGTCGATTGCAGTGGCGCTGGAAAATCGATTCCTTAGCCTGCAGGAAGAGACCGGCATAGGGTCTCCGCGCAACTTGACCCTGGTCTATGCGGCAGGGCAAGGTGATGGAGGCAGTCGTGGCCTCAATCACCTGGGGCATGCCGGCATGATCAAGCGGGTTGTTGGTGGCCACTGGGGATTGGTACCCGCGCTGCAAAAGCTGGCAATTAACAATGCAATAGAGGCATATAACCTGCCACAAGGCGTGATTGCCCACCTGTTTCGTGACATTGCCGCCCGCAAGCCCGGCACGCTCACGCACGTTGGCATCGACACCTTTGTTGACCCACGCTGGGGCGGCGGAAAAATCAACACACGCACCACAGAAGATTTGGTCAGCCTGATGGAGGTTAATGGAAAGGAATACCTTTTCTACAAGGCATTTCCAATTTCCGTGGGCATCATTCGCGCGACAACGGCCGACCCCGATGGCAACCTGACCATGGAACGCGAAGCCTTGACCCTGGAGGCATTGGCCATCGCCATGGCGGCGCGCAACTCCGGGGGGATCGTGATCGCGCAAGTTGAGCGCATTGCCGAGCGAGGTACCCTGCATCCGCGCCTAGTCAAAGTGCCCGGTGTCCTGGTCGATGCCGTCGTGATTGCGACTGAGCCTGCGCACCATATGCAGACTTTTTCCGAAGCCTACAACCCCGCATACTCGGGCGAGATCCGTGTACCGCAGGACTCGCTGTCGGTCATGCCCTTGTGCGAGCGCAAGGTGATTGCCCGGCGGGCCGCCCTGGAATTGCGGCCCAACAGCGTTGTCAATTTGGGGATTGGCATGCCGGAGGGCGTTGCCAGCGTTGGCGCTGAAGAAAAGATTATCGACCTCGTCACGCTGACCGCCGAGCCAGGAGTCATTGGTGGAATTCCCGCCAGTGGAATGAGCTTTGGGGCGGCAGTCAATGCGCAAGCCGTAATTGACCAGCCGAATCAATTCGACTTCTATGACGGCGGCGGTCTTGATATTGCCGTGCTGGGCTTGGCTCAGGCCGATGCACACGGTAATCTGAATGTTAGCAAGTTCGGGCCGCGGCTGGCTGGAGCCGGTGGCTTCATCAATATCAGCCAGAACGCCAAGACCGTGGTGATGGTGGGCACCTTCACTGCCGGCGGGCTCGATATTCGCCTACAGAACGGGCGACTGCAAATTCGCAGCGAAGGCAGCACACATAAGTTTGTGCAGGCCGTCGAGCACCGCACTTTCAGCGGTCGCGAGGCATGCAAGCGCGGGCAGCGCGTGTTGTATGTCACCGAACGCTGCGTCTTCCAGCTCAAGCCCGATGGCGACGAGGGCAGCCTGGAACTGATCGAAATTGCGCCTGGCATTGACCTGGAGCGCGACGTGCTGGCGCACATGGATTTCATGCCAGGCATCAGCCCGAACCTGCGCCTGATGGATGCCGCGCTATTCGCCGATGAACCGATGGGTCTGCGCGAGAGGCTGTTGGACACACCGTTGGCGCAGCGTTTTGAGCTCGACCAGGAACACCGACTCTTGTTTATCAATTTTGAGGGTCTCGCGGTCGATCAACCCGGAGACATCGCCGATATCGAACACCACCTCACGGCAATGCTTGAGCCGCTGGGCCAGCGCGTGGCGGTGGTGGTGAACTACGACAGTTGCAGCATTTTGCCGCCACTCATCGATGACTACTCGGAGATGGTCAAACGCATGACCGATCGCTATTACAGCCGCGTCACCCGTTACGGCACGGGCGGGTTTCTGAAGGCCAAACTGGACGCACTCAGGGGCTCGGCCGCTCCCATGCAATGACGTAGATCAATGACACGGCAGCCCAGGCGTTGCACACTGGGTCTCTCTATCACCAATGAGGACCTGCCATGAAACTGTTGTCTGATCTGTTTAGCACCGATTACGGCCTGATGAGCATTTCCGGTATTGTTTTCATGCTGGGCATGGGTGTATTTTTCCTGCGCTTCTTCAAGCGCAAGATGGCTGAGGACGCCGCAAACGCAGGCAAGTAGCCTCGCAGCGGGCGGCCAGCAACGCCACCCACCGATCCTGCCTTAAATACCCGCGCCAGCGCGTGCTAGCGCGTGCATCCGGACACGCTGGACGGATTCCGGTTACACTGCAAGTAATTACTCAATTACTTCAGTGAAGATGGAACTAGACAAGCGACGAACCAAGCAGGCCACATCGGTTCGGCGGGCGGAGTTTGTTGCAGCGGCGCTGGAACTGGCTGCGATACGCAGCCCGGTTGACATTACAACGACTGACTTGGCACACGCAGTCGGCATCAGCCAGGGCGCAGTTTTTCGCCACTTCGCGAGCAAAGAGGCCATCTGGCTTGCGGTACTGGACTGGGCCACATCCGCACTAATGGAACAGTTGCAGACTGCCGCTCGCGATGACACGAAACCACCCGGCCGCAGAGATCCCCTGGCGGCGTTGCATGCAGTTTTTTCGGCCCACGTAGCTTTTGTGATTGCGCACCCTGGTGTGCCACGTATCATCTTTCAAGAGCTGCAGCACGCCCACGACACGGAGCTCAAGGCGCGCGTACGCATGCTGATGCAGCAGTACCGCAGCCTCATCATGCAGCTGTTGGTCGAAGCGAACGAGCAGCAGTTGCTGGCACCTGCACTGGACGTGCAGTCTGGCGCAGTGGCCTTTCTGGGGGCGGTTCAAGGACTCATCCTGCAGTCTCTTGTGAGTGGCCGGGTCCAGTCCATGCTGGACCAGGCACCTGGCGTGTTTTCCATTTATTTGCGTGGCATCACCGGCGGCCCGGGTGTTGATTTCGCGCAGCATCGTGTCCCTGGCGGACCAGAAAGAACACCATGAAAGCCCCTCGCGCACTTTTGCGTCGCATCGCACTGTTCGCCATACTGCTGGCGATACTGGCCGCAATCATGTGGGTTGCGCTGCGCAGCGGTCCGCTGGCCGCCACACGGGTGACCACCACCAACGTGCAGGAAGCCCAGCTCAAACCCGCCATCTTTGGTATCGGAACCGTAGAGGCCAGGCGCAGCTGGCTGCTCGGCCCGACGAATGCCGCACGGGTGCTGGTGGTTAAGGTGGATGTAGGCGACACGGTGCACGCCGGGCAGTTGCTGGCCGAAATGGACCCGGTCGATCTGGACGACCGCCTGAGGGCCCTAGATGCAGCGCTGGCCCGCGCCGGCAGTTCCAAGCGCGCGTCCCAGGCCCAGCTTGCCGACGCCAGCGCGCGGCGCAACCTGGCTACCGTCAATTTGCAGCGCAATCAGGATTTGGCTGCAAAAAATTTCATCAGCGCGGGTGCGCTGGAATCGCGCCTGCAAGAAATGGCGTCCGCCGAGGCGGCGCTGCAGGCAGCAGAAGCCAACCTGGCAGGCGCCGGGCAGGATTTCGCGCGCCAGCAAGCTGAACGCAACGCACTGGCACGTCAGCGCACAACCGCCCGCCTGTTGGCACCAGCCGACGCAATTGTCACCAGCCGGGATGCCGAAGCGGGCTCCACTGTGGTGGCGGGGCAGCCGGTACTTCGCTTGATCGACCCGAGTAGTCTGTGGATCAGGTTGCGTGTGGATCAAGGCCGCTCCAGGGGACTTGCGCCGGGATTGCCGGCTCGCATTACCTTGCGCTCCCAGCCGGGTCAAACCATGGCCGGGAAGGTCGCCCGTGTTGAACTGCTGGCCGATAGCGTGACCGAAGAACGCATCGTGCAAGTGGCGTTTGACGCGCCAAACACGTCCGCAGCATCCGTAGGAGAACTGGCCGAGGTCACTCTGGATTTGCCACAAACTGCGCCTGCACTTGTGCTGCCCAATGCGGCCATCCAGCGCCAGCAGGGGCAAGTCGGTGTCTGGCGGCTCGGCGCTGCGGGCACTCCAGAATTTGCACCGGTACAACTGGGTATGGACAGCCTTGATGGACGGGTACAAGTACTCAAAGGGCTGCAAACCGGTGACACGATAGTCGTCTATAGCCAGGCTGCCCTCACTGCCCAGACACGGGTGCAGGTGGTCGATACACTTTCCAAAGCGCCACAGCAAGTCCGGCCGGGGGACGCCCCATGATCAGCCTGGCCGGGCGAGACATTGCCCACAGCTGGAGCAAGTTCGCACTTACTGGCATGGGTTTGGGCCTTTTGATCGGCGTCACGCTGACCATGGCTGGCGTCTACCGCGGCATGGTTGACGACGCCCGCGCGCTACTGAACAACAGCCGCGCCGACCTGTGGGTGGTTCAAAAGGATACGCAAGGTCCCTATGCCGAGTCATCCAGCATCCGGGACGATGCGGTGCGCAGCGTGCGCGGCATGCCGGGCGTCGCCCTGGCGTCCAACGTAACCTATTTCACGATGCAGGTGCAAGGGGCCGATGGCGGTGACACGCGCGCCATGGTGGTGGGAGTGGAGAACGGCCTGCCGGGCGAGCCGGGTTATCTGATTGCCGGACGCCACATGACCCGCAGCCACTATGAGGCCGTTGCCGATGTCAAAACCGGCTTTTCGGTGGGCGAGCGCGTCCACATTCGCCGGCACACCTATACGGTGGTCGGGCTGACCCAACGCATGGTGTCCTCGGGCGGCGACCCGATGATTTTCATTTCGCTGAAAGACGCACAGGAGGCGCAGTTTTTGAAGGACAACGATGCCATTCACAATGATCGCAACCGCACAGCCGCCAACCCGGCCTTTAACCGACCCGCCGTACCCGGCCTGCTCGAAGCCGTGCAGTCTTTACAGACCAGCAGCCACAATGTCAACGCAGTACTGGTTCAAGTTGCGCCGGGCTTTGATGCAGAACAAGTGGCGCAGCCCATTCGGCGCTGGAAGCACCTGCAGGTATTCACCCGCGAAGGGATGGAAGACATCCTGGTAGCCAAGCTGATTGCCACATCGGCCAAGCAAATCGGCATGTTTCTGGTCATTCTGGCGATCGTCAGCGCGGCCATCGTGGCCTTCATTATTTACACCATGACCATGGGAAAAATCCGCGAGATCGCGGTGCTCAAACTCATCGGCACCCGCAATCTGACCATTGCCAGCATGATTTTGCAGCAAGCAATGGGCCTGGGCCTGATCGGATTTGCTGTGGGCAAGGTTGCGGCAACCTTCTGGGCGCCGGTATTCCCCAAATTTGTTCTGCTGCTTACACAGGATGCCATTACCGGGTTGGTGGTCACCCTGCTGATTTGTGCGTTGGCAAGCACCCTTGCCATTCGGGCGGCACTGCGCGTTGACCCTGCGCAGGCGATCGGGTAAAGCCATGCAAACATTAACCCAGTCTGTTCCTGATCGCACCACAGGCGGCATCCTGATTGAAAACCTGCGTAAGGTGTATGGTCAGGGTGACACCGCAGTCGAAGCACTTAAAAACGTGAACATGGCCGTATCCCCGGGTGAAGTGGTCGGTCTGGTAGGGCCATCGGGCTCGGGCAAGAGCACCTTGCTCAAATGCCTGGGTGCCATCATCGAGCCCACCTCGGGTCGGATGACTCTGGGCCAGGATGTCATTTACGACAATGGCTGGAAAGTACGCGACCTGCGCGCCCTGCGGCGCGACCGCATCGGCTTTGTTTTCCAGGCGCCCTACCTGATTCCGTTTCTGGACGTCATGGATAACGTCGCCCTGCTGCCGATGTTGGCCGGTAAAGCCAACGCACAATCCCGAGTCCGCGCCCTGGAGCTGCTGACCGCACTTGACGTGCAGCACCGCGCCAAAGCCCAGCCCTCGCAGCTATCGGGTGGCGAGCAGCAGCGTGTGTCCATCGCACGCGCCTTGGCCAACCGCCCGCCGGTCATCCTGGCCGACGAGCCCACTGCGCCACTGGACAGCGAACGCGCCCTGGGCGTGATGCGCATCCTGAACCAGATGGCGAAACAGGCCCAGACCGCCATCATCGTGGTCACGCACGACGAGAAGATCATTCCAACATTCAAACGGATTTACCACATACGCGATGGTCAAACCGTGGAAGAGGCAGGCGAGGGGCGTTCACTAGACTGACAAAGTTAGTGATCAAATCGCCTGTTAGCCCTCGTATTCATTGCACATGAAGCTATATATTTTGTAGCTAATTTGATTTATTGGATCACTGCTGGCACTCCCGTGGTTCAACGACCGATTCGCGTCCAGAAGGGCGTAACGATTTGACCGCTGCGCCGCGCCAGGAACAGCAAAGTCCCGGTGACACCGAGCACGACAATGAGACCAATGGCCGAGCCTTCCAAGCCGAACGCGCCACCGGTTATCCATTCGGGTGCGCCCAGTGCAATCCAGCTTCCCAGTGATTCCTGCACCAATCGGAACAACACGCCACGCATCAGCATCTCTTCGATCAAGCCAAAGGTTTAGGCCAACAAAAAAATATACCGCGTCGTCACCCACTCCCCGTGCCCAGACCAGAGCGGAAACACATTTGCTGTAAATCGCCGCGCCTCGAACCTTGCGGCCAGCTAGCTGAAATTGCGCACCAGCGGGTTTGAGGGTTCGGCGTGCAGCGTCAAATAGCAGCCTACGGTTGACGGTCAGTGGCTCTTTCCAACTGACGAAGTATCGCAAATAAGGAAAGTTGTGCCGTGCTCCCTGGCGCTGACTCGCCAAGTGCGCCTGCGGCATGCGAACCACCTTCACCGCTGCCGTGGCACCCAAGGCGCTGGTGCGAGTTGAGCGAGTTGCACAGCATTAACCTTACTTGGATACTACAGCTATGAATCCCCTGTTGTTGCTGGCCGTGGTTGGGGCCTATTTCGCCATCCTGCTGCTGGTCGCCTGGGCCACCTCGCGCCATGCCAGCAATGACACATTTTTCATTGGCAATAAAAACAGCAACTGGATGCTGGTCGCCTTTGGCATGGTGGGCACGTCGCTTAGTGGGATAACTTTCATTAGTGTGCCAGGTGCGGTAGGGCGCGATGGGTTTGCCTATTTCCAGCTGGTGTTAGGCCACCTGATCGGCTTTTGGGTTGTAGCCTTTGTGCTGTTGCCCTTGTATTACCGCCACCGGCTGACGTCTATCTACCACTACCTGGGGCATCGCCTTGGAACCCGTGCCTACAAAACCGGCGCTGTTTTTTTCATCGTGTCGCGCACGTTGGGCGCAACCGCCCGGCTGTACCTGGTGGTCAATATCCTGCAGGCGATCATTCTGGAGCGCCTGGGCGTACCGTTCTGGCTAACCGCCCTGGTGATGCTGCTGATGATCCTTCTGTACACCTACGAAGGCGGCGTCAAAACCATCGTCTGGACCGACACCTTGCAAACCACTTGCATGCTGGGCGGGTTAGTCATCTGCGCGTGGTTTTTGCTAGACCGCTTGCATCTGGATCTGACCCAGAGTCTCGACGCGATGGATTCACGGGGCCTTTCGACCATTTTTGTCACTGACCCCCATAACAAGCTGTACTTCCTCAAGCAGGTTGTGGCCGGAATTTTCATCACGGTAGCGATGACCGGGCTTGACCAGGAAATGATGCAAAAAAATATATCAGTCAAGACACTTGCCGATTCGCAGAAGAACATGATGAGTTTAAGCGTGGTATTCACCGGTGTGGTCCTGCTGTTTCTGTATTTGGGTGGGCTGTTGAGCCTGTTCACAGCGCAGCTGGGCATGACCGAAGCGGGCGACAAGATTTTTGCGGCCGTCGTTCTAGGTCACCTGCCACAAGCCGTGCAGATCATTTTTGTCGTCGCCCTGATCTCCGCACTGTTTCCCAGCGCCGACGGTGCCATCACCGCACTCACCTCAAGCTTTTGCATCGACTTGCTGGGCATGCAGCAACGCAGCGAGTGGGATGAAGGGCACAGGAAGCGGATTCGACACCAAGTGCACCTGGGATTCGCCGCGCTTTTCCTGCTGCTGGTAATGGCATTCAAATGGATTGACGACCCAAGCATGATCGGGTTGATCCTCAAACTCGCCGCCTACACATACGGACCGTTGCTGGGTCTGTTCGCATTCGGAATACTGACCACCCGGCAGGTCCACGGCGCGTGGGTGCCATGGATTTGCCTTGCGGCTCCCGCCCTGTGTTTTGCCGTCGATGCAAATCAGCGGTTCCTTTTTGGGACTTACCAGATCGGATTGGAGTTGCTGCTGTTTAACGCCACGTTGACGTTTTCCGGACTGTGGCTGGCCCGCAGAAAGCGCGTACACCTCTAAATCACTGCCCCGCGAGGCGCCCAATGCCTCTAAAGGTTTGACCAGCAGCTTTAAGCCTAAAATACCCCGTCAGCCCTCTTCTTTACTACACTCGTTGCTATAACAATAGTAGCAACCGAGCCCTGACTGTCAGTATCATGGCAGCGGGTGCTGCCCCCAGGGAACGACCTGCAAACGCTGTACCAGTCGGTGGTGGGCGCCCCCGCCGAGCGTGACACTATCGTCCCCTGCGTTGCTGGCTTCCACGCAGATGAACTGCAACCACCCTTCGTCGGGCATGTCGGGCATGGCGCGCGCACCGGCCGACCCGGGATTCCAGACCACAACCGACTGACTGCCCTTGGTGGTGATTTGGATCTGGCGCTGTCCATCCGGGTCGATCACCGTGTAATGCTGCTGCGCCGCCCCCGACGTTTGTTGGTAAACCCGGTCACAGGCGTTTTCCAGCTGATAGCTGTCCGTTTGCAAGCGGTCAGTGGTTCCCAGCAGTTTGTCGGCGTACCGCAGTCCGGTCAATCCCTCGACCCGTATGCTGGCAGCATTGGTCACAGCGAAGTAAGAATGCAAGGCCTGGGTCAGACTGTAGTCGTTGGCGCCCTGATTGTGGGTGTGCAGAGTCTGTGTCAGATGCTCGTCCAGGTCGACCCGCAGACTTAAGCGCAGCTCGCTGGCGTGGCGATTGAGGGGATCCTCAGGCGATGAGGTGGTGCAGGGAGCCAGTTCAATGCTGACGCAATCAGGTCCGTCAGCGTGCACAAAAGTCACTTCCCACGCGCGGTTGCGCACCGGCCCGTGCTGCATTGCGCCGTCGGGCATGCCCTGCTTGCCAAACCAAGGCCAGCACACTGGCACGCCGCCGCGAATCGCAGCCGGCTCGGCAAAGGCCAGTGGGGAGAGCCAGAACACCTCGCGCTGTCCGATGGGCACCCAGGACAGTAGCTGGGCACCGTGCAGCGCCACCACGGCCGTGCCGTGTCGGGTCTGCAGTTGCAGGCAGCGGTGGCCTGCATAGTCCAGGGTTTGAATCTGCTGGGTGGCGAGGGTCATGACCAAGCCTACCGCAAACCAAGCGCAAATGCACGCGCAAATTCCAACCCCTTATGACATTGGATTGGGTTGCAGGTCGGCGCAGTGCTGCACGCGGGTGAGTTCTGTGTTCAGTGGGTTTTGGTGACCTTGGCCAGAAAGCGGGGCTCGTCCGGGTTGCGCCCGCGCGTGCGCGCCAAAGCTTCGACCAGAGGGTAGAAGCTCTGGATCAGCGAAATCGGGTCGAGGTCGCTAGAGGCGGTTTCAACGATAGGCAGGTTGGCGCCCGGTGTGTCCGCCGGTGCCGCCAGTAGCACTTTGGCGCCGCGCAGACGCATTTCCTCTGCCAGCGCCAGCAGGCCGGCTTGGGCCGGCCCGCGCGGGGCGAATACCAACAGGGGATAGCCCTCCTCGATCAGCGCCATGGGGCCGTGCTTGACTTCGGCGCTGGAAAATGCTTCGGCCTGGATACCGCAGGTCTCCTTGAACTTCAGTGCCGCCTCTAACGCCACGGGCATACCGGTGCCGCGGCCAATGACTAACAGGCGGTCCACGCCATGCAGCACATCCAGCGCAACTGACCAGTCCATCCGGGCTGCGCGGGCCAGCACATCGGGCAGCGCAGACAGCGCAGACGCCAGTTCCTGATCGCCTTGCCACGCCGCAACAACACGGGCACCAGCCACCAGCTGTGCGATATAACTCTTGGTTGCGGCCACGCTGACCTCGGTTCCGGCATGCAGCGGAAACACCCATTGCGCAGCCTGCGCCAGCGGGGAGTCGGCTTTGTTGACAAAGGCCGCCGTCACCGCGCCGCCTTCGGTAAACATGCGGGTGGGCGCCACCAGATCCGGGCTTTGGCCGGATTGCGAAAAGGCCATAGAGACCAGTCCCTTGCAGGCAATGTGCGAGTGGTACAGCGTGATCAGCGACATCGGCAACGAGGTCACCAGCCGGCCCATGCGGGCCATCACCAGGTAAGCCAGAAAGTGGGCCGCGTGGTCCGAGCTGCCGCGCGCCACGGTCAGCACCGCAGTCGGATTCTGCTGGCGCAGTAATGCGCCAAACGCACGGTATTCCTGGTCGTTATGCGCTAGTTGGTCTGCAACGGCTTGCGGCGCCTCTCTAGCCTCAGCGAGCATCAGTGTGTTCAATGGAATTTCCTTCTACGTAAACAGATTGCAATTGGAGATCCCGGTCCAGCACGACGACATCGGCCCAGGCACCTGTGACCAGGCGGCCGCGATCGCCCACGCCCAAATAGTCGGCGGCGTGGGTAGAGACGCGTTTGGAGGCATCCATCACCGACAGGCTCAAAGTGTCCACCAGATTGCGCAGGGCTTGGTCCAGCGTCAACGTCGAACCCGCCAACGTCCCGTCGGCCAGACGCACACCGCCCAGACATTTGTAGACCTGTTGGCTGCCCAGCCGGTACTCACCATCGGGCATACCGGTGGCAGCCGTGGAGTCGCTGACGCAGTACAGGCAGGGTATGGCACGCAGGGCCACGTGAATGGCGCCAGGATGCACATGGATCAGGTCAGGGATGACTTCCGCATACTGTGCGTGGGCCAGTGCCGCACCCACCATGCCGGGTTCACGGTGGTGCAGGCCGGTCATGGCATTGAACAGGTGGGTGAAGCCGCGCGCGCCCTTGGCCAGTGCCTGCACACCGTCATCGTAGGTGCCCATGGTGTGGCCGATCTGCACGCGATAACCCGCGACGCACAGCGATTCGATCAGGTCCATATTGCCCGGCACTTCGGGTGCCATGGTGATGAGACGGATCGGCGCCAGTTGGTTGAGGTGGCTCAGCTCATCGATGTGCACCGGGCGTGCAAAGGCCGGTTGTGCGCCAAGCTTGCCGTCGTTGATATAGGGGCCTTCCAGGTGCACGCCCAGCACCCTCGCGCCACTGGGAGCGCGCTGCTGGCAGATGGTGGTCAGTCTCTGCATGGCGGACACCAGGTCTGCCATCGGCGCTGTCATCGTGGTGGCCAGCATGGACGTGGTACCGTGGCGGGCATGGACCTGGCTCACGCGAACGACTGCGTCGCCGCCTTCCATGATGTCTCGCCCACCGGCGCCATGCACGTGCAGGTCGATGAAACCTGGCAGCACCAGGGGCTGGCCCGAAGCTCGGGCCGCGTCTTCGCTGATGGCCTTTCCCTGGATGCTCTGAATGCGCCCCTCAGGTGTGAACGCGAGAGAGCCGTTGACGAAGCCGGATGGCGTCAGGATATTGCCGATCACGCGACTCATTGCTCACGCCTCATTTCAACCACGAAATCGTAGTAGTCGCTGCGGCAGTACGAGTGCGTCAACTCCACCGCCTGCCCTGACTCCAGATAGCCTATGCGAGTGATGAACAGCACCGCCTGGCGATCAGGGATGCCCAACTGCTGGGCCAGCCGGGGTTGGGCGTTCATGGCGCGAATGTGTTGCAGAGCCCGTACCGGTACTTGCCGCACACTGGCCAGGTATTCATACAGTGAGTTCCCCACCAGCATGGGGTCGGTAACGATGCTCTGCGCCAAGACGCTCATTTCAAACGCCATCACTATGGTGTCGGCCAGGCGCAGGCGTTCCAGCCGAACCACCTTGGCGCCAGGAGATAAACCCAGCGTCAATTGCTCATCGACCGTAGCCATGTCGATCTTGCGCTCCAACCAGCGCGACGATGGCGTGTAGCCGCGGCGCAGCAATTCCTCGGAGAAACTGGTCAGCTTGGACAGAGGCTGCTCCAGCATGGGTGCGATGTAGTTGCCCGAGCCGCGCTTGCGCACAATCAATCCCTGTGAAACCAGTTGGTCTATGGCGGAGCGGGCCGTAACGCGTGACACACTCAGGGTCTCAGCCAGCAGGCGCTCCGAGGGTAGGGCTTCGTCGGGCTTGTAGCGGCCTTCGCGGATCAGCTGGGCCAGTTTGCGCGCGAGTTGCATGTAAATAGGCGAGCTGTCCCGGGGGTCCGGCTCAAACTTCAGAACGACGCCAGCAGCCATGGTGTCTCTCCCCATAATTGGTGAACAACAGGCATTCGGCTACCAGGCCGTCCCAGAGCCACCGCCCTCTACACCGATTAAATCCAAAATGACAACCAATAGTAACATACCAGTGAAATACCAATATTTGGAAATATTGTCACCATACATGCTCTTATCTTGCAAATATGAAGGTTGCACAATAAAACCAATTGAATACCAAATTGATGGTTACGCGCTCAACCGCAGACCCCCCAGGTTAGGCAAGTCTGGCAGGCGTTTTGCTGCGGTGCTGAACGTTATGCCCGTAAGACTGCATGTGCGGCGTGGAGTCGGCATGGCGATGTGTAACAAGCTGCTGAAGACCGCGCCCGATAGCCTTCATGGCACGGAGCGGGCGTTACCATCTTACTAACGCCTACGAAAGACGCATGCCATGCCCATCCACGGGTTCAAGACTCATAGCCATGGAATTTCAACGCTTCTCATCGCCTGACGCCGCTGCCCTGGAAGCAAACATGGTGGAAACACGCGCCAAACTTGAACACGCGGTTGAAGCTTGCGACATGCACGCCATCGTCGAGCATGCGGCCGACCTGGGCTCCATGCTCACCACCGCACGGCGGGAGGTCGCGGCGGTTGCGCTTCTCGACCCGCATCGCGCGCTGGCCAACGCACTGCCCGAGCGCGAGGCGTCTGGCTGGTTCTGGAACGCCTTGGCCACGGCATTGCAGTACACGGGGCAGCGAGAGCAAGCCAATGCCATCTTTGCCAAAGCGCTGTCCCAATGCCAGGCACAGGGCTGGAGCCGCCTACAGTCTTTTGTCCTCCAGCACTGGGGCCGCAGTCTAGTAGAGCAAGGCGAGTTGCATCAGGCACACCAGCTGTTCGTTGAAGCGCTCGCCATCCGCCAGCAACTGGATGATCCACGCCAAGCCTCTACGCAGCGCGCACTTGCAGAAATTGCCCGCCTGCTACAGGAGGTGACCCGTTGAATCAAATGAAACGAGACATCACCATACGAACAGCGGTTGCCGTTGATCAAAAGACGCTGGAGGCGCTTCAATGGCGCGCCTCACTCAACAATCCGGGCGACCGTGAAGCGCTATTGGCCCATCCAGAGGCTATTTCGATTTCCGTACAGCACAACGAATGCGGCAATGTCTTCGTCGCCGTAGTTGACGGTGCCATCCAGGGATTCGCGGCAGTTATTCAGCGCACAGATGGAAACTGGGAGTTGGATGCACTCTTTGTTGAGCCAGAACATTGGCGCCAAGGCATAGGACGCCACTTGGTCGAATATGTTTGCTTGCAGGCAGAAGCCTCCGGTGCCACAGAACTGCACGTCATAGGAAACCCGCACGCACAAGCCTTCTATGAAGCCAGCGGTTTCGAGTCGCTCGGCACGGTGACTATGCGCTTTGGAGTCGGCCTGCTGTTAAAGCGACGCCTGTGATGCATCTGTCGTCTGCCTTTTGCGCCGAGCCCATGCCGAGCTGAGAAAACTGCGGGAAGCAGCCTTATGGCCATCGTAGGTGTTCGACTTGTCGTACCCGGCACTGATGGTGTTCCGCTTGGCTTGGCGCAGGCTGTCGCGGACGCGTTACGCCTCCCGTTCGACTCGCCACCCCGGGCACACTGGGGTTGGTATATCCACGCTGTCGGCGTCGAACTACGTAGAGAACGGCTCGCATGTTACACAGGATGGCCTGCCGGTCTTCGTCACGTTGCCGCTGGCCGCGCCACCGGCCGGGCGTGCGTCAAGCAAACCAGCAGTTTGCACCAAGAACCCATACATCAAATAAGCGTGTAGCCCTCGTGGAATCTGCATTATCCGCTCCTAAATATATAGCGTTTTCCAATATACACGCACCATGACTATTTTTCAAAGGTGTTGGAAATCACCGACACCACAGCCGTTTTGCCGGTGATACCTTTGCGCCCTGACCTGCAACTGAACCCAAACACCATGCCCAAAACACTCATCGAACCCTTCCGCATCAAAAGCATTGAACCCATCCGCATGACCACACGCGAAGAGCGCGTGCAATTGCTCGAAGATGCCAAACTCAACGTCTACAAGCTGCGCGCCGAAGACGTGTTAATCGACTGGCTGACCGACTCCGGCACCGGCGCCATGTCATCCAAACAGTGGGGCGCGATCATGGAGGGCGACGAAAGCTACGCCGGGGCGCGCAGCTTCTATCGGCTGGAAGCTGTGATCCGCGAAATCACCGGCATGCAGCACTTCATCCCTACCCACCAGGGCCGTGCGGCCGAAAAGGTGCTATTCACCGCCGTTTGCAAAAGGGGCGAACTGGTGCCCAACAACTGCCACTTCGACACCACCCGCGCCAACCTGGAATATCTGGGTATTGAGGCCGTGGACCTGGTCATTCCCGAAGGTCTGCAGCCCGCACTGGTCTATCCGTTCAAAGGCAATATCGACCTCGAGCGAGTCGAGGCGGTGCTCAAGGCCGAGGGCCACCGCATTCCGTTTGGCATGATCACTGTGACCAACAACACCGGTGGCGGACAACCCGTGTCCATGGCCAATATCCGCGCTTACTCGGCCCTTCTCAAGAAGTACGGCAAGCCCTTCATCATGGACGTGTGCCGCTTCTCCGAGAACGCCATGTTCATCAAGATGCGTGAGCCAGGTTACGAAAACACGCCCATCAAAGCCATCGTGCAGGAAATGTTTTCCTACTGCGACGGTTGCACCATGAGCGCCAAGAAGGACGGCATGGTCAATATTGGCGGCTTCATCGTGCTGCGCAGCGACGAGTGGATGGACGCCGCCCGCAACGTGCTGATCATGACCGAGGGCTTTCCCACCTACGGCGGCTTGGCCGGGCGCGACCTGGAGGCGCTGGCCGTAGGCTTGGTCGAGGGCATGGACGAGGACTACCTGCGCTACCGTCTGCGCACCGCCGAGTACCTGGGCGAACGTCTGGAAGCCTGCGGCGTGGGCTTTGTTAAGCCCACCGGCGGTCACGCGGTCTACATCGACGCCAAAACGGTGCTGCCGGGCATGCCGATTGAGCACTACCCGGCCTGGGCTCTGTGCAACGCGCTGTACCTGGAAGGCGGGATTCGTGGCGTGGAAATCGGTTCCGTCATGTTCGGCAAACGGCTGGAAAGTGGTGTGGAGACATTCCACAGCATGGAGCTGGTGCGCCTTGCCTTTCCACGGCGCATGTACACCCAAAGCCACTTTGACTACGCGGCTGAGGTGATCGCCGAGGTGAAGGACAAGGCCGCCAGCATCCGCGGCGTCAAGATCACCAAGCAGCCGCAATTCCTGCGGCACTTCACGTGCGAATGCGCATGGGTGTGACCCGTCACGGCCTAATCGACTCTTAGTCCCCGCGAACATTGCATAGATAGCTACCTAAATGATAGCAATCTGAATGTTCGTGGAGTGCAGCCGCGTCACGGCTTCTTCGGACTGTAGAGCCCTATCAACTTGTCGCCAAATCGGGTGAACGACTGAAGTTTGCGCAGCGCCGCCGCTTTGGCTTTGCTGCGCAAATTCATGCGCCAGCCTATGGCAGCCAGCAGCATCACGGCCAGAGCCACTGCAAGACTGATGCGGGTCCAGGTGGCTGTCGTCGCCACAATCGATACGCCAATCAGCAGCCGCTGCGGCTTGAGCCAGATGGCATTGATACTGTATACGGCAAGAGCATCGTCCAGCGCGCCTTGCAGTTGCAGACTGGCAGCCAGGCAGGATTCGACCATGTTTCGAAACGTGGCCATGTCGTTGCCCAACGCCACCACTTGCACGGTGCGCGCGCAAATTTCCTGCAATGGCTCCAGCGCAGACTGCAAGCTTCGGATCTGGTCTGGACTATCCAGACCGCGGCGTGCCGCCTCCAGTACGGGCTTGAGCCCGACCAGCACTGCCTGACGCGTTTCGTCACTGTCGGCAGAGGTTTGCGGGCCCGGGGCTCCCCCGATCTTGGCCTGGCGCTGTGTGTCCTCCACCGCCAGGGGCAGCAAGGTCTTGGCAACTGCAGTCCGAATCGGGTCCAGGGATTCGACCGGGCCCAGCGCGCCAAACCAGGAACAAAAGTGCAGGTGCTGCGCCATGGTCTTGAGGATGTCCATGCGTGTGGTCGACACATAAGCCGGTAAGTGCAGCGCCAGTAAAACCTGCCCGTGGAGGCGCTCGACCGACGGCATATTCATGCGAATCGGCTGCACGTACAGCGCATAAGCCACATCCACCGCCCCGCTTTTGCCCGAGGCAGTCGGGGGTGCGCGGCTCCAGGCGTCCTCGGCCGCGCGTGCGGTTTGCCAATGCGTCTCGAAGTCGCGCAGACCCTGCAGCCAGACATGCCTGAATTGCAGTACCGCCTGCCGCCCGGCATCGCCCAATAGTTCCAGCACGCCCTGCGCATGGATGGACTGAAGCCACGCTGAGGCCTTGGCATCCCCCTGCGTGGACTTGCGTGCGGCCAGCAGCAGGGTTTCACGGCTAACGGTCTGGCCCTGCCACACCGCCGGAATCTCGGGCGCTGCCACCAGCACAAAGGCCAGCAACCGCCAATCGTCGCTGAGACCGCGCCGGTCCATGATGTCTTGCAGGCGGCGCAACAGATTGTGGTCGTGCAGCTCGTTGTCAATCCACGCCGCCACCGTCCCACGCATCAGATCCTTGGCCCCACTTTCCCAATGCTTGACCATGGTGGCTGCCAACTCCAGTGCGTTGGTGCAACTGGAATCCTCGATGCGGTAAGGGCGAATGGCGACACTCACCGCGCTTTCCTGCGGAAGTGGCAGTGTGGGATCGGCGCGCAGCCAACGCTGAACTTCATCAGCGCCCCACCGCTGGTGCGGATCGCGCAGCAACAGGCCCCGGCACAGCTTGCGCAAGTCATCGTGAAACACAACGCGGGTGTCAATGGGCTTGGTCGCCAGCAGGTGGTTGATCACTTGTTCGTTGAGGCCCTCAAACGGGTGACGCCCCAATGCCGCTTCCATCACCAGCATGCCAAGCGACCACCAGTCGGACTTTTCATCCAGCACGCCGGTGAGGGCCTCGGGCGCTGCGTAACGGGTGGTGCGCGCGCCACTGGTGAAGTGCTGGGTGGCCAGCCGCAAGCTGGAAATACCAAAATCGGTCAGCACCAATGACAGCGGTTGCAGCGACCGCACCAGCACATTTTCTGGCTTGAGGTCGCGGTGCAGGATGCGTTGTCCGTGAATGGCCGACAGGCCCTGCGCCAGTTCTGCCACCACGTCGCGAATCCGCTCAACCGCAAACGGTCCGCGCTCCATCAGTGAACGCAAGTCGCCTAGCGGGCAATACTCCATCAGCTCAAACCGGACGCCGTCGGCGACCCCGCTCTCATCTACATGAATCACCTGCGCGCAGTTGAGCAATCGCAGTTGGTCTTGCAAATCCTGGTCGCCCTGGATGCCCTGGCGGTACAGCTTCAAGACACGCTCGTCAGACCCAGGGAGTACCTGAACCACCAGCAAGTCCGCTTCTGACCCTGCGGTAGGCAGCGCCTTCAGCACGCGAAGCCGTTGGCGCAGTCCTGCTGGCAACTGCCGGGCAAAAGGAATCTCCGCCGCCGCACCAGTATCGGACAACAACTGTGGTGTGGAGTCCATTGAGCTTGCCGACGCCTGGACGGTTGGCATCAGGCTATTGCAATACAGGCAGCGCAGCTCTCCCAACGGATTGAACTCGCGGCAATCCGCCTGAGCACACTGGACCCGATGGGCGACTGTCGTCGTACCTGACTCGAGCACCTGTGTGGGGGCTGGTGCGGGATCTGGATCTGCGTGTGCCTCGGGGTCCGTGTGGATCGAAAAGTCGACCGCCAATAGCGATGCGCCACACGCGCACTGGGTGTTCTGAGGCGGGTTCTCAGTCCCGCAAACGGGGCACACCCGAACATAGAGCGGGATCAGCGACGCCATGAAACTTGCTCCAGGTTCAAGCCACGGCTTTGGCACAGCGACTCGAGTTGCGCCATGTCACCGCGCTCGGGGATGCCGATCATCCAGACCTTGCCCCCCTCCACCGCCACCTGCATGCTTTTACTGCCCACTGTGCAAGACACCAAGGAATCGTGCGTGTACAGGGTGCGACCGCGCTCACTCAAGGGGACCAGAGGCTGGTTGTCGGAGCCGCGCCAAGGTTTTTGGGTCGGTTGGCCGTCTATAAAAGGTTCTGGAATGATGGCATCGAGCAGCGCGAGGATCTTGGGATGGCGTCGACGCAGCCGCTTGAGCGGGTAGCCACTAAAGCAGATGACATCAAAGTTCATACCACTTTGCACACGCCATTCCTGCAGGCCCAATAGCAATCGCAACAACGCGGCCGGTTGGTCAAATGGTTCTCCCCCGCTAATGGTGACACCGTCCAGACCGGTGGAGGCAACCTGGCGACACCAGCCAATGAGGTCCCGCACGGTGATGGTCTTGCCAGGGTCGCGTGGCCAGGTGTCCATTGACACACAGCCCTTGCAGCCAATGCTGCAGCCCTGCAGCCACAGTCCAATGCGCCGCCCCGGACCCAACACGGTCACGGGAAAGTGGGCTTTGTTGATCTCGACGGTGGTGCCGGCAGGTGTCACTGCAGTATGACCGAAACCACCTGCTCGGCGTCTTCGAGAAGTTGTGTCACCGTGATTTGGCTGCGCCCCTCAAAGGACATGCTGAACAAGGCACGACTCAAGGGATTGACGAAGGCTGCCTCCAACCGGTTTCCGATGCCGCGCCCGCCGTTTGACAGGTCGCGCACGCACTGCGCAGCAAGCATTTCGCGTATCGGCGTTGGAATGACCAGCTCAAGCTTGTGTTCGTGCTGCACCCGCTGAACGATGTTATGCAGCATTCCGTCCACAATCTGGCGCGCCACCGCCGGCGCAATGAATCCGAAGACAATGATGTTGTCTCCCAGTCGATTGAGGATTTCGGGGCGCGACAATTTGAATTTGAAATAGTCCTGGATGGCGCGGCGCACGCTCTCCTCAACCATTTGCGGATCATCCGTTGGCTGTAGGCTTTGAACCCGGCGGCCCTGCTCATCCTCGGTAAAGATGCCCAGGTTGGAGGTGAAGACAATGATGGTTTCCGAAAAGTAGGTGATGTCACCGCGTCCGTCGGTCAAACGCCCGTCTTCCAAAATCTGCAGGAATTTATCCAGAATGCGCGGATGAGCCTTTTCGATTTCGTCGAACAGCACGACGCTGAACGGCTTGGCGCGCACCGCGTTGGTCAACTCGCCGCCTGCGTCATACCCCACATAGCCCGGCGGCGCTCCCAGCAAACGTGCGCCGGTGTGCTCGTCGGCGAACTCGCTCATGTCAAATCGGATGTACGCCTGCTCGTCACCAAACACCAGTTCGGTCAGGGTCTTGGCCAGTTCAGTCTTGCCCACACCCGTGGGCCCGGCAAAAAAAAGCACGCCGCGCGGGCGCGTTCCGCGACCGCGC